>CAZAQB010000018.1:0-24386 GCA_964487155.1 uncultured Ectothiorhodospiraceae bacterium | reverse complement strand
ATGAAGAATCCGGTTTGGCCACAGATGAACACGGATTAATTGCCGCCGGTAGGCCGGCTGCTCACGGCAGCCGACATCTCTGGCTACGGTGGCCCCGGCCCGGTCGCCTGTCGGTTGCCAGGAGCAACCGACCTACGCGCCTGTGGCCACGGCCCGGCCGCTTGCAGGGATCGGTGTTCATCCGCGTTTATCTGTGGCTTCCAGTCTTCCGGACGGAACCGGAGCCTGGCCCCCATATTTCTTCGCAACGTGGGGCTACGGCGGCGGCCAAGGCTTCCGGCACCTGCCGGTAGGTCGGCTGCTCCTGGCAGCCGACATCTCTGCCGACTGTGGCCACGGCCCGGCCGCTTGCAGGGATCGGTGTTCATCCGCGTTTATCTGTGGCTCCCAGTCTTCCGGACGGAATCGGAGCCCGGCCCCACGTTATTTCGCAACGTGGGGCTACGGGTCCTTATACGTGAATGCCAGACTCTTAGCTCTCGGAGGGGGCGGGGCGTTTGCGGGAGCCGAGGCTGCGCACTCGGCGCTGTGGCTCCGGCGCCTCTTCGGCTTCCGCCTGAGCGGCGGGTGGCGTGGAGACCGTCTCCGGCGCAGCGGCCTGGGCCGCACGCCGGTCTTGCCATGCGCGCTGCACGGCCAGCGGCAGGAACACCAGCAGATCGTAGCCGGCCACCAGCACGCGGCCGGCGCCCTCAAGCAGGGATCCCGCCACCCGCAGTCCCCGGGAGACGGCGTAGAGCAGCGCCGCGGCGCCGCCGGCCGCGACTGCCGGCAGAGTGCGAAAGCCCATCTCCAGCGGCAGCAGCAGCAGGGCCGCCAGCCCGGGCAGCGTCAGGGCCAGCAGCCCTTGCACGGCGCCAGGGATCCAGCCCGGCTCTGGCAGCGGCCCGAGCAGGGTGTCCGGCGCCAGGGGGGTGACCGTGTCGAGCCCCGCCGCGGGCGGGGCCTGCAGGCTGGCCAGCAGGGCCCCCGCGGCCACCAGACCCGCCAGCACTGCGCCGGAGGTGACGGCCAGGCGTTGCCGGGCCCGCACGCCGAGTTCCGCGATACCCGGTACCAGCGTGCTGTAACGCAGGGCGTCCGCCAGCAGTAATGCCGTGACCAGCTGGGCCGCCACCAGGATGCCCGACGCCGCGTCCGCCAGCGGCAGGCCGAGCAGGCTCCGGCCGGAGTCCAGCAGCCGGCCCATCGGCCCCCGCAGCAGCTCGAATTGCAGCACCGCGGCGAGGCCGGCGGCCGCCGTAGTGGCGACGGCCAGCAGCAGGCGGCTGCCTGCACTGGTGGCCAGACGCCGCAGCAGGCCGCTGCCCCGGCGGTGCAGCTGACCCAGGCGCTCCATGTAGGTGTCCACCCGCTGGGCCCGGCGCTCCAGGCGCTCGATGGACGATTCCAGGGTCGCCAGGTGGGACTGTACCCGCCGCCAGTGGGGCTGCATGCGGCGCAGCATGCGATGGCGGCGGTGGCTGGCGCTGCGGTGGGCGAGCACGGAGTTGTGGCAGGCCCGCTCCAGGGTCACCCGCATGTCCTCCAGCAGCCGGCCGACCGTGGGATCCTCACCCGCCGGGATGCGGGCCACGGCGGCCACCGCATCCAGCCACTCCGGTGGCTGCGGAGGTGCGTCCACCGAGGCCCGGTAGTCTTCGTCGATGCGCTCGATCTGCTCCGAGAGCCGCCGGTGCAACGCCGGATACGCGGCCAGGTCGCGGTGCACGGCATCGGATATGCGGGCGAGCTCGGCGCGGTTGCGGCGGCCCAGAGAATGGCGGGCCTCGGCACGCAGGGCGGTCACAGCGCGGCCCTCCATGCGCCTGGCCGCGCCGAGCACGGCGGCGGCCGCGAGGCGCAGGCTGCGGTGTCCGCTGCGGGCCATTTGCTGGAACAGGCGATGGGCAGGGTTGCGGGCCAGGTACAGCACCGCCATCAGGAGCAGGACCCAGACCAGGGACGAGAGCCCGGTATGGGTGGACCACAAGTGCAGCAGTTCGCTCCAGGACATGCCCAGCTACCCCCTGAGGGCGGTGCCGGCAGGCCAGAGGGGCTACCGCAGCACCGGGAACAGCATCACATCATTCCAGCGCCCGCCGGCCGGTTGCAAGCCTTGGAGACAGGCACCGACGCGCCCCCGCCCGGCTGGTGGGAGGGGCGGTCGGGGGGCGGGGTGCGCGGGCGGTGGATTCTCAGTTGGCCAGGGCGCTGCCGGCCTCCCGCTCGGCCTGCAGGGGTGCCACGGCCTGGGAGAGGTCGCTCAGGTCGGCGGCGATGGCGGCGGCCTCGTTGAGCAGCGTGTCCGGGCGCTCGTCGTCGGGGATGGCCTCTAGGCTGTCCACCGGTTCTACACCGGCGGCCTGAAGCCGTGCGTTCAGGGCCTCCAGCCGTACCTGCTTGGCGCGATCGAGCTCGGACTGGCGGGTGTCCGCGTTCAACGAGACCTCGGTGCGGCTGCGCTGGTGGCGCAGGAACTTGTACTCCCGCTGCACCGCCAGCAGGGCCGGCTGGCGCTCCAGGCGGGCCTGGTGGCGCCGCGTCAGCTCTGTGACCAGGGTGTCCCACTCCAGGGCCTGGGGGAAGCGCACCGGCTCGATGGCGTCCCAGGGCAGGGCGTTGGGGGCGGCGATCTCGCCCACGTCCTCATCGGACACCGGCGAGGGCAGGGAGATGTCCGGGCTCACGCCCAGGCGCTGGGTGCTCTCGCCGGTGACCCGGTAGAACTTGGCGATGGTCAGCTTCAGCCGGCCGGCGTTCTCGCGGTTGCCCAGGCCGAACCGCCCGAGGTCGATCAGGGTCTGGACGGTGCCCTTGCCGAAGGTGCGGTGGCCGACCACCACGCCGCGGCCGTAGTCCTGGATGGCGGCGGCGAAGATTTCCGAGGCGGATGCGCTGTGCCGATCCACCAGCACCACCAGCGGCCCGGAGTAGGCCAGCTCGGCGTCATCGTCGTCGCTCAGCACCTCCTTTTCGCCGTTGGTGCGGCGCACCTGCACCACCGGCCCGTCCCGCAGGAACAGCCCGGTGAGCTTGGTGGCCTCCTGCAGGGAGCCACCGGCGTTGGAGCGCAGATCGATCACCAGGGCATCGATGCCGCCGTCGGATGACCTCAACTCTTCGATCAGCCGGCGCACGTCCCGGGTGCTGCTGCGATAGTCGGTCTTGCCTGCGCGGGCGGCGGCGAAATCAACGTAGAAGGCCGGGATCTCGATCATGCCCACCCGCCGGCTGCCGTCCTCGCCCGGCACTTCGATTACCCGGGACTTGGCCGCCTGCTCCTCCAGCTCAATGGTGTTGCGCACCAGTTCCACCACTTTGGGCGGGCCACCGAGGCCGGTCTCGGCGGGCAGCACCCGCAGCCGGACCTCCGAGGCCTTGGGTCCGCGGATGAGGTCCACGACATCGGCCAGGCGCCAGCCCACCACGTCCACCATGTTCTCCTCGCCCTGCGCCACGCCGATGATGCGGTCGCCGGGGGAGAGCTCGCCGCTACCGGCGGCGGGGCCACCGGGGATCAGCTTGACGATCTCGGTATGGTCATCTGAGCGGCGCAGCAGCGCGCCAATGCCTTCCAGGGACAGGCGCATGTTGATATCGAAGTTCTCCGAGGTGCGCGGCGAGAGATAGTTGGTGTGGGGGTCGAAGGTGCCCGCCAGCGCGTTCATGTAGATCTGGAAGACGTCCTCGGGCCGGTACTGCTCGGTGTTCCGGGCCAGACGCTGGTAGCGCCCGCTGAGGGTTTCCTTGATGGTGGACCACTGTTCGCCGGCCAGGTGCAGGGTCAGGGCGTCGTTCAGCACCCGATCCTGCCAGAGCCGGTCCAGCTCGGCGGCGGTCTCCGCCCAGGGCGCCTCGCTGCGATCCGCCCGGAAGCTGCGCTCGCTGTCATAGCCCGGCTCGGACTCGAGCAGCGTAAGGGCATAGTCGCTGCGTTCGGCGACCCGCTTGCGAAAGGTGTCGAAGACATCGAATGCCAGCGCCACCTCGCCGTCCCGCAACAGGTCGTCCACCCGCTTACGGTAGGGGGCGTAGGCGGCCACGTCCGAGGCGAGGAAGTACAGCCGCTGGGGATCGAGGGCATCGAAGTAGCCCTCCAGCGTGGCCTGGGAGAGCTCGTCATCCAGGGCCTGATCGCGGTAATGGTAGGTGGTGAGCAGCTCGGAGATGACCTGCCCGGAGCTGCCGTGCACCGGCTCGGGACTGAGCTGCTCGGGGCCGGACTCCTCGGCGGCGACCGCGCCACCGGCGGCGATGAACAGGCTGGCCAGTGCCGCCGGCAGCAGCCGGCGCAGGGGCCCGTGGATCAGTGCAAGGGGATGTCGGTTCACTGGGCAGGCTCCGTATCGGCGAGGCTCTTGGACACGACCTCGAACAGATCCTTGGACAAATCCCCGCGGCCGAAAATCCGCCGCAGCTGTTCCCGCATCAGTTCCCGGCGCCGGGGCATGTGCCCGCGCCAGCGCGACAGCGGCAGGGCGAGGCGCGCCGCCACCTGCGGATTGACCCGGTCCAGGCGGATCACATGCTCGGCCAGCAGAGTATAGCCCTGGCCGTCCGGGCGATGGAAAGCGGCTGGATTGCCCTCGGCAAAGGCGCCGATCAGGGCCCGCAGGCGGTTGGGGTTGCGCGGCTGGAAATCCGGGTGCTCGGCCAGGCCACGAACCCGTTCAAGGGTGTCCGGCCGGCGGGAACGGGCCTGGACCGAGAACCACTTGTCCAGCAGCAGGGGTTCGTGGCGCCAGCGGCGGTGGAAATCCGCCAGCGCCTCCTCCGCCCGGGGATCCTCCAGGTCCGCCAGCAGGGTCAGGGCCGCCAGCCGATCACTCAGGTTGTCCGCCGTCTGGTACTGGTGCAGGGCGGTCTCCAGATGGGCGGCCGGGTCGGCCGCCACTAGGTAACCAAGCGCCAGGTGGCGCAGCCGGCGGTCGGCCGCCGCCTCCGCGTCCGGCCGGTAGGCGCCACGGGGTGCCAGCTGCCGGTAGATCCGTCCCCAGGCGTCGGCCTCGGAGTGGCCCAGCTCCCGGCGCAGGCCTTCCCGGGCCTGGTGGATGCCGTCCACGTCCACCGGCTCCATCTGCTCGCCCAGGTAGGTCTCTCCCGGCAGGGTCAGGGCCTCCGCGGCCAGCGCCCGGTCTGCCTCCAGGGCCGTTTCCAGGATCGCCCGGAAACCCTCAAGAAAGCTCGCGGGTAGCGGGCCGGTCACGCCCCCGGCCCGATCCAGCAGCAGCCGGCAGGCGAGGGTCTGGCCGGCATCCCAGCGGTTGAAGGGGTCGCAGTCATGGGCGAACAGGAAGGCGAGCTGATCGGCATCCAGATCGTGCGCGAGCTTCACCGGGGCGGAAAAATCCTGCAGCAGGGACGGCACCGGCGCCTGGGTCAGGCCGGTGAATTCGAACCGGGCCTCGGCATCGGTGAGCTCCAGCACCCGGCTGGGGCTGGCGGCGGGCGTGGCTTCGCCGGCCAGCTGCAGGGGCAGTCGGGCGCCGTCCGCCCCGATCAGTGCCAGCCGTACCGGAACGTGCAGCGCCACCTTGCGGGCCTGCCCGGGGGTCGGCGGCGTGTGCTGGCGCAAAGTGAGCTGAAGCTGGCCGGTGTCCGGCAGGTAGCGGTGGCTGGCGGTCAGTCGCGGGGTGCCCGCCTGGGCATACCAGAGGGCGAACTGGGACAGGTCCCGGCCGCTGACCTCTTCCAGCGCCTCCAGCAACGCCTCGCAGGTCACCGCCCGGCCGTCGTTGCGCTCCAGGTACAGCTGCACGCCGCGGATGAACGTCTCCCGGCCGAGCAGGGTGTGCAGCATGCGGATCACCTCCGCACCCTTGACGTATACCGTGGCGGTGTAGAAGTTGTTGATTTCCAGGTAGGAGTCCGGCCGCACCGGGTGGGCCATAGGGCCGGCATCCTCGGGGAACTGGGCGGTGCGCAGGCCCCGCACCTGGTCGATGCGGTGTACTGCCGCGCCACCGCGCTCCGCGCTGAACTGCTGCTCCCGGAAGACCGTGAGCCCTTCCTTCAGGCTGAGCTGGAACCAGTCCCGGAGGGTGACCCGGTTGCCGGTCCAGTTGTGGAAGTACTCGTGGCCCACCACCGCTTCCACGTTGTCGTAGTCCCGGTCGGTGGCGGTGTCGGGGGTGGCCAGGATGTAGCGGGAGTTGAATATGTTGAGGCCCTTGTTCTCCATGGCCCCCATGTTGAAGTCGTCGACCGCCACGATCATGTAGCAGTCCAGGTCGCACTTCAGGCCGTAGGTGGCCTCGTCCCAGGCCATGGCGGCCTTCAGGGCCTGCATGGCGTGGCCGGTGGCGTCCCGGTTGCGGGGCTCGGTGTAGATGTGCAGGGCAATGTCCCGGCCCGAGCCGGTGCGATGCCGATCCTCCAGGCAGGCGAGATCCCCTGCCACCAGCGCGAACAGGTAGGAAGGCTTGGGGAAGGGATCCTCCCAGCGCACCCAGTGGCGGCCATCCGCCGCGTCGCCGCTGGCGACCGGGTTGCCGTTGGCGAGCAGCACCGGGTAACGCGTGCGGTCCGCCGAGACGGTGGTGGTGAACGGCGCCATTACATCGGGGCGGTCCGGGTAGAAGGTGATGTGGCGGAAGCCTTGCGCCTCGCACTGGGTGCAGAACAGGCCGCCCGAGCGGTACAGCCCCTGCAGCGAGGTGTTCTCCTGGGGCGCCAGCCGGACCCGGGTGGACAGCTCGAACTGGGCCGGCACCTCGGGGATCGTCAGGGCGCCCGGTTGCAGCCGGTAGTCCTCGGAGCCGAGCCGGCGGCTGTCGAGGGTTACCTCCAGCAGTTCCAGGCCCACTCCGTCCAGTTCCAGGGCAGTGTCCGGGGCCGCATCCTCCGCCCGGCGCAGCGCCAGGTGGGCGGTGACCTCGGCCCGGTCCTCGTAGAGTTCGAATTCCAGGTGGACCGAGTCCACTCGGTAGGCCGGCGGCCGGTAGTCCTGGCGCCGGACGGCTTTCGGGGCAGCGGCGGTCATGGGGCGGGGGTGTCCTCAGGCTGAAGTCGGGTGACGGCGGCTGGCTCCGGCATGGCCGGCAAGGAACACGCCAGACCTTGATCTATCGTAGGTTCGCATTCTTGCAAAGTGCGCTAGCCTACGTCACGGATTGAAAGCGGCGCCGGCCGTCGCCACGCCGCCCACCGACACACATCGACTTGCAGGAGGCCGCGCGTGTTCCTGGGCCTGGAATCCCTCTGGCCGTCCCCTCCCGCCGGAGCTCCCGCGCTGGAGGTGCTGTATTGCGCACCCCGGGGGGCGGTCCGCACCCCGGTGCTGTTCGTCCATGGTGCCTACGTGGGGGCCTGGTGCTGGGAGGTGCATTTCATGGAGCACTTCGCCCGGGCAGGCCACCCAGCCTACGCCGTTAGCCTGCGGGGCCATGGTGCCAGCGAGGGGCGCGGCCAACTGCACCAGACCGGCATTGCCCAGTTCGTGGCTGATCTGCGGCGGGCGCTGGCCGAGGTGGGCGAGCCTCCGGTCCTGCTGGGCCACTCCATGGGGGGGCTGGTGGTTCAGAAACACCTGGAGGAATCCCAGGCGCCCGCAGCCGTGCTCATGGCCTCGGTGCCCCCCACCGGTCTGCTGCTCTCCACCTTCCGCATGATGACCGCCGACCCGGCCCTGATGGCCCAGATGCTGCTGCTGCAGGGCATGGGGCCGTCCGCGGTGAACCTGGACGTGGCCCGTCGGGCGGTGTTCTCGCGCCAGCTGGAGGATGCCGAGCTGCAGCGACATGCCCGGCGCATGCAGCCCGAGTCCCAGCGGGCCATCTGGGAGATGGCGGTCGGGGATCTGCCGCGTCCCTGGCGCGTCACTGAAACCCCGATGCTGGTGGTCGGTGCCGAGCAAGACGCACTGTTCTCGGTCCGCGAGATGGAGTCCACCGCCCGCCAGTACGGCGCTGACCTTCATCTGGTGCCGGACATGGCCCACGCCATGATGCTCGAGCCCGGCTGGGAGCGGGCGGCCGACCCGGTGATCGACTGGCTCCGCGCCCGGGGTCTGTGACGGCCTGGAGGCCGCGCCGGAGCCGCATCGCGTGCGTAGAGCCGAGCGAAACCCCCCGTCTGCGCTGATGCTGGGATTGCGCTGCGCTCCATCCCAGCCTACCTGCCCAGCCGGCGCCGCAGGCTGGGTTGAGCGCGCGCAACCCAGCATTGAGGATTCGCCCCGGCTTATCCATTTAGCCGCCGTAGACCCACGTTGCGGAGAAACGTGGGGGTCAGCGTAGCAAACGCCAAGGTGCCAATCGCCGAGCCCGGGTGCGCGAACCTAATCCGCGGTACCGATGCCATCGCCGTAGGGCAGGTTTCTTCGCAACCTGCCCTACGGCGGGCTTCGGTCGGCGCCGGGCGGGATCCCCACTCCGCGCTCCGGCCTGCCTGATTTTGTAAACACCCTCTGAGCGCGTAGGCCGGATAAGCGAAGCGCATCCGGCGTCCACCGCCCGCCCCTCACCAGCGGTACTTGTCCCAGAGCTCGGGGTTGGCCCAGCCTTCCGGGCTCAGCCAGTCCGGGGTGGTCTTGTAGGTGGCGATGTCGAACCGATAGACCTGAAAGGGGGTGTCGCGCCACTGGTGGCGCCCGGCCGGGACGTAGCCCAGGGAGCGCAGGTCGGCGCGCCGCCACGGTGTCTCGGGGGTGGGTTCGTCCGGCAGCATCACCAGGGTCACCCGGGCCAGCACGTCCCGCAGCCGCGCCAGCAGCACAGGGGCCGTGTCCCGGTCGGGGCCATGGGGGCCGCCCTCCAGCAGGGCCAGATCCACCGCCTCGCCGGCGCTCAGCAGTTGGCGGGCGTCGGCCGATTGTCGCTGCGTGACCCGGCACTCGCCATGATTCTCCGCGTGCAGCTTCGCCACCTGGCAGGCCGCCGGCCCCACCGCCAGCAGGCAGCCCGGGCGCGTCCGGGCCAGCAGTTCCTCCACAGGGGGCAGGCCGGTTTGTTCGGTCATGGACGATGGCTCCCAGGCCGGCGGCCCGCCCATGGTAGCTGAACTGCTCCCCGGGGGCCGGAGGCCGCGCTGCGGCCGTCCGCGCTCAAGATCAGCGGCCTGGCGCCGATGCATGGAGTGAGCCCGGCAAGCCCGCCCGGCCCTGATCGACCCGCCAGGGAGTGCAGCGGATCCCATGGACCTCGCAACCATTATCGGACTCGTCGGCGCCCTGGGCGTCATCGGTGCCGCCATCCTGGTGGGCGGCAGCGCCGGCATCTTCCTCAACGTGCCCTCCATTCTCATCGTGGTGGGCGGCACGGTCATGGCTACCCTGGTCAAGTTTCCGCTGGGCCAGTTCCTGGGGGCGTTCAAGGTGGTGGGCCGGGCGTTCCGCTACAAGAGCGAGGATCCCAAGGCGCTGATCGACCAGACCGTGGAACTGGCCCAGGTGGCCCGCAAGGAGGGTCTGCTGGCGCTGGAGAGCTACGAGGTGGAAAACGCCTTCCTGCAGCGCGGCATCCAGCTGGTGGCCGACGGCCATGAGCCGGAACTGGTCAAGAAAGTGCTCGGCCAGGAGATCGATCTTGAGATCGACCGCAACCAGCAGGGCGAGAACGTGTTCCGGGCCATCGGCGACGTCTCGCCGGCCATGGGCATGATCGGCACGCTGATCGGCCTGGTGCAGATGCTCTCCAACATGGATGACCCTAAGAAAATCGGCCCCGCCATGGCGGTGGCCCTGCTGACCACCCTCTACGGGGCGGTCATCGCCAACGCCATCGCCCTGCCCATGGCCGACAAGCTGGCCAACCGCAACGCCGAGGAGCGGCTCAACAAGACCCTCATCCTCGAGGGGCTGCTGTCCATCCAGGAAGGCCTCAATCCGCGGGTCATCGGCGAGTTGCTGAAGAGCTATCTCCCCAGCAAGCAGCGGGAGACGTTGGAAGAGGCGGCCTGAGCCATGCTGGGTGACGCCAAGCGCAAGGAAAAGCCGGTGGTGGTCGGGGCGCCGCCCTGGATGGCCACCTTCGCCGATCTCAGCACCCTGCTGCTGTCGTTCTTCGTGCTGCTGCTGTCGTTCTCCGAGCTGGATGTGGAGAAGTACAAGCAGATCGCCGGCTCTATGCGCAACGCCTTCGGCGTGCAGCGCGAGGAGTTCGCGACCGACACTCCCATGGGCACCAGCTTCGTCGCCCGGGACTTCGCCCCCGCCGTGCCTGATCCCAAGCCCATCAACCAGATCCAGCAGCAGACCACGCTGCGGCCCCCGCAGCGGCTGGAGTCGGGCCCGGACCAGACCGCCCGGCGCCACGCCCTGGAACAACGCAAGGACCAGCAGCAGGCGCAGCGCGATGCGCGGCTGAAGAAAGTCAGCGAGACCGCCGAGCGCATCCGCAAGTTGCTGCACCCGGAGATCAAGCGCGGCCTGGTGGAGGTGATCCAGGACGGCTACCGCATCATCATTCGCATCCGCGAGCGCGGCTTCTTCCCCTCGGGCCGGGCCGAGCTGCTGGAGCCGTTCACCCCGGTGATCCGCAAGATCGCCGTGGCGGTGGGTATGATGGACGGCAAAGTGGCGGTGGCCGGGCACACCGACGACGTGCCCATCTCCACCGCGCGCTTTCGCTCCAACTGGGAACTCTCCGCCGCCCGGGCGGTTACCCTGCTGCACCGCATGCAGGCGGTGGCGAGCATCGACGCCGAGCGGGTCACAATCGAGGGTCATGCCGACACTCGCCCGCTGGCCCCCAATGACTCGCCGCTGAACCGCGCCCGCAACCGCCGGGTGGAGGTGGTGCTCATCGACAGCGGCGGGCCGGAGTCGGAGCGCCCCCTGGAGGACATGGTGGCGCCCGAGAGCCGCGCCACCGGGCGCTGAGGTGGCTGCCAGCATGACCGACAGTGACTGCACGGGGCGGTGGGGAAGCGACTCCGGTGGCGAGCGCCGCTGCCACTACCGGGTCAGCGACCGGGCGATCATGGAACTGACCCGGCTCCTGCCGGAGCAGTGGGAGGATCGCCAGGCAGCGCTGGCCGCTCCCCGCGTCGATGCCTTCGCCCTGGGCTCCGATTGCCAGGCGCTGCGCGAGCAGACTGCGGTGCTGCGGCGCCACGCCGCCCGGGAGTCCGAAGCCTTCGCCCGGCTGTTCGACAGCCTGGAGCGGCGTTTCGACCGGATGGTCTCGGTGCTCATGCTCCACGAACTGGTGCCGGAGAGCGGCGAACCGCTTACTGTGGATATCAGTGCCGAGGGCTGCGGCTTTGCCTGGCCGGAGCCCCTGCCCGAGGGGCAGGGGCTGGAACTGCGGCTGGTGTTTCCCTCGACCGCCCTCGGCCTGCACACCCTGGCCTGGGTCGCGCACTGCGCGCAGGAGCCCGGTGGGGGCTGCCGGGTCGGGGTCCGCTTCGAGTTCTGCCGGGATTCCGACCGGGAGCTGCTGGTGCACCACGTGCTCCAGCGCGAGGCAGCGCTGCTGCGCGAGCGCCAGCAGCAGCTGGACTGAGCCTGATCGCCGCGCCGGATGCGCTTCGCTTCCGGCAGCCACAGATGAACACGGATGAATCTGACCGCCGGCCGCGCCTCCCAGGCAGCCTCAGGATGCCCGGTCGTCGGCTTGCTTCCGCCCGCACGCCTGGCTCTAACGACCACGGCTGGCCTCGCCACCTGCGCTGGCACCTCCATACCTCACGCCGGATGCGCTTCGCTTATCCGGCCTACGCCCTTTGCCCGAGCCTCGGAGCCGGGCCGAGGCCCGCGTAGGCCGGATAAGGCGCGTAGCGCCGCATCCGGCGTCTTCGGCAGCTAGCGGCCCGGGCCCTCAGGATCAGGGGTGGCGCCGGCGCCCCGGCAGTGTGAAAATCGCATGACCCTGTCATGGCACTTTGGCGACACCCGGAGGGCCGCCCCATGTCCACCCCGGCGCGGCGTATCACCCGCAGCACCACCGGCCTGGAGAACGAACCCTCCGCCGGTCTGCAGTTCTGGGAGCAGGGGAGCGAAGTGCTCCATGAGGGGCAGGGAGCCCGTTTCGATGCCGGCCGGCTCAGCTTCGAGTCGGATTACGGCGTGTCACCGGGCACGGCCCTGGCCGTGCGCATGGCGGGGGGGTTGGACCTGTTCCCCGGCCTGGGGGCGGAACTTCTGGTGGAGCGCCTGGACGCGCTGCCCGGCGGGCGCTTCCGAATCGCCGGGCGCTGGCGCGGCCGCAGTTGACCCGCCCCGCTCGGGCCGCAATCATGCCGGGCCCGACTGGGCCTCTCGGGCGGTAATTGCGTCGATCTCGTCGGGATCCGTGGCATCGCCATCGTCGTCGGCTGCGCCACCGTCGAGCTTGCCGCTGCGCAGCCGCTCCAGTATCTCCTCGGCGCTCAGCTCCTCGCCCCGGTTGATCTGAACACCGAACATGGCGGTGTATTCCCTGAATACCAGATTCAGGGTGTCCCGATGGCGTTCCAGGTCCTCGTTGGCATGTTCCAGGCGTTCGGCGAGCCGGCGCACCTGGAGCACCGAGGCCCCGCCGGCCTGGGGCGTGGCGCCCTCCTCGGAGGCCTCTTCCGGGTCGCCCGCTTCGACGGACTCCGGCGCCGGCGCCTCCGGTGGCTGGCAGGCCAGGTCCCGGTAGGGGGCGATCACCGCCTGCAGCCGGTGGTCCATCAGCAGCACCGCCTCGGTGTCCCGGTTCAGGTAGGTCTTCAGGAAATAGTCATAGAAGCCGGTTTCCGCTTCTACCAGGCGAGTGGCCTCTGCCAGGCCTTCCCCCGGCTCCAGCCCGCGGTGCTCGCACAGCAGCTGGCTCAGATTGGTGTGGTGCGCCTGGCGCCCGGCTCGGATACGGCGGGCCAGTTCCGCGACGGCCTCGTAGTCGCGGCGCCGGCGCCGGATCAGGAACCACACCAGGGCCCCCAGGCCCAGGGTTGCCAGGGCTCCCAGTTCCATGGCGGCGATCAGCGCCACCCAGTCCATTTCGCTCATGCGGCAGCCTCCACACCCGCGGTCTGTTCATCGCCGGCGTCGGCAGCCAGGTCGGCGTCGTCGTCCGAGTACGTCTCGTCGGAGACCGTTGGCTGAGCGTGGCCCGGCCGGCCGCGGATCAGCCAGTAAAGGCCGAGGCCACCGCCTCCCAGTAGAGCGACGTTGACCAGAAACACCACCGAGCCCACCAGCAGCCAGTTGACGCCAGCGCCCGGTTCCTCGGCGGTCTCGCTGTCCGAAGCCGCGCCATCGTCGGTGGGCTCGCGCTGCTCTGTAGCCGGCTCCGTGGCCGGGGGTGGGCCAGGAAGGCGCAGCGCACGGGGCGGCAGCTGCGCCTCCAGCGTGCGTCCGCTGCGGGTCTGGCCCGACAGGCTCAGAGTCAGGGGGAGATCACGGCCGCCGGGCAGTCCCTGCACGGGAATACGCCAGCCGCCGTCCTCGGGCAGTACGTCCAGGGTCCGTTCGCCGCCGGGGAGCTCCACCCGGGCGCTCAGGTTCAGGGAGCCAGGCGCCAGCCAGGGCACCGCCGGGCGCACCAGCAGCGCCTCGGGCGCCTCAGTGGATGGCTGCGCGGTGACCTCAAGCGGTTCCGCCACTACCTTCACCGGCTGGCGTACCTGGCGCTGGAAGGTCTCGCCGTTCACCGTGGTCACGAACTCGAACTGCCCGCCGGAGGAAGCCTGTGAGCCGAGTTCCAGGTGGTAGAGGCCATCGCCGGCGTAGCGGTCGTCTCCGAGGCCGTCGTCGCGCAGCGGCCAGGAGCCCGCCAGGGCACCGTCCGGAGCACGGCGCGTGACCGTCATATCCAGCAGTTCGAGGAACTCGGTGCGGTCCACGGTGGCACCCTGCTCGGTGAGCCGGGCCTCCAGGACCGCGGCCTCGGAGGCCAGCAGGTGGGCGGGCAGGGGGTTGGTTTCCAGCTTCAGGTCGGTGACGATCAGGGCCCGGTTGTCCGGGTCCTCGTCGCCGAGGTAGCGCCACTCGCCCGGGCGGGGGCTGGCGATGGTGACCAGGTCGTAGCCTGCTTCCGAGCGCCAGCGCACCCCCGCGGGATGATCTTCCGCACTGAATTCTCCGCCGCCGGGGGGCACCAGCCGCAGGGGCGGCGAGCCTTTCTCCCGGAAGGCGAGAAACGTGAGCTCCTCCACCGCGGCATCCACCTCGAAGCGCCGGCCCCGCAGGGGCAGGCTGTCGCGCTGCACCGCCTGCTCGAACAGCTCCAGGAACAGCCGGTCGAGGCGCTCGGCGTCCTCCGCGACCCGGAACGCGCCATCGGTGGCGCCGGCCAGCACGCTGAGCAGTTCCGCGTCGGCATCCTCGGACAGGGCGATGGCATGCACCCGGACGTTGGCCGCGACCATGCGCGGCAGGATGTCGTCGAGAATCCGGCGCCGGGCCGCGGCGCTGCGCTCGGCGTCGGGGGCCACGTCCACCTTGCCGTCGGTGAGCAGGATCATGCTGCGGCGCTGGCCGCCCACAGGCCGGTCCCATCCCTGCAGGGCGTTGTCGAGAGCAGCGCCGATGTCGGTCCACTGGCCCCGGGAGTGGATGCGTGCGGCCCGCTCGGTGGCCCGGCGCTGCCAGGCGTCGTCCACCTCGTCGACGGGCATCAGCGGCGTGACGTCACCGGCGAACAGCCAGGCTCCGGCCACGCTGTCCGGTGGCAGCAGGTTCGCCAGCAGGCGCATGGCCGGAACCCTGAGATTCTGAGGGTCGGTGCGCTTCATGCTGCCGGAGACATCCACCAGCACCCGTACCTGCTGCAGGTCGGCCGCGGAGGCCGTGGTGGCGCAGAGCAGCGTGGCGGCCGCCAGGATGATTCGAAGTGACCGGTCCATCGTGGCCTTTCCCCTCATCGGCTCGGGACGCGAGGCCGGCGCCGGGTTGAGTCGGCGCCCGCCCCTCGGTTCGAGGGGCCGGTGTGCGGCCCCTAGCAGCCTGTCGGACTTAGGGATGATCTACTGCGGCGGCGGCAAACGGGGCTCTTTTTCCGCTCCTTTTCGTCAAATAGCACCCACTATTCTCCTCAAATGAGCGAAAAAACCGCCTCCGTTTGCCACTCGCCTCGCTACGATCCCTTAAGTCCGACAGGCTGCTAGGAGGGCTCCCGGGTGGGGAGCCGGCGGTAACGCGGGCCTTTTGGGCCGGGTTCCGCTTCCTCCTGAAAGGGTTAGCGGCGCCCGGCCGGTCAGCTTGAGCGGGCGGGAGCCCCGCGCCGGCGGGCTCAGCCGGCCTTGCGGCGGCGCTTGGCCTTGCCCTCCAGCTGTTCGTAGAGGGCGACGTATTCCCCGGTGAGCTTGTGGCGGGGCGCGAAATGAACCAGGGGCAGTGCCTGCTGGTGGGATTCGCGGATCTTCACCGAGGCGGACAGGAACTGGGGCAGGATGGGCAGGCCCTCTTCGCGCAGTTCGTCGACGATCTGCTGGGGCAGGTTGGCGCGGGCCTGGAACTGGTTCACCACGATGCCCTCTACCGCGAGATCGGAGTTGTGGTCCTCCTGGATCTCGCGGACGTTCAGCATCAGGTCGTACAGGGCGCGCCGCGAGAAGTCATCGCAGTCGAAGGGAATCAGGCAGCGCTCGGACGCAATCAGCGCCGCCCGGGTATAGAAATTGAGCGCCGGCGGGGTGTCCACGTAGATGCGGTCGTAGCCCTGCAGCTCCACCAGGGCGTCGCGCAGCTTGTAGATCTTGTAGCGGGACTCCAGCTTGCCCTGCAGGTGCTCCAGCTCGCGGCTGGCGGGCATCACGTCCAGCCCCTTGAAGGGGGACTCGTGGATGAAGGCCTCGGTGGGCTCGGTGGTGAAGCGGAAGCTCAGCATCTGGTCGAAGAAACCGGCGATGGTGCCTTCCATCTGATCGGCCGCCGGCCCCATCAGGTAGTGGGTAGAGTTGCCCTGGGGGTCCAGGTCCACCACCAGGGTGCGCAGCCCCCGGAAAGCACTCAGCGCCGCCAGGTTGCAGGTAATGGTGGACTTGCCTACGCCGCCCTTCTGGTTGAATACCACCCGTCGCATGTTGCGTATCTCCTCCGGCCCCCGCACCTTGGGCGCATGCCATGGGCGAGGCCTCGTGTCCGGCAGCCTCGCGTAGGGGCCTGAGTTTATGGCGCCAGCCCGCCAGCGTCGACCCGCCCGAGTGACAGCCGCCGCGGAGCCGGTAACATGTCGCCCGGTGCTCCGCCACAAGGCCAGATCCCTTCGTGATCCCGTATTCCCTGCTGCGCAGCGCCCTGTTCCGTCTGGACCCGGAGCGGGCCCACGACCTCACCCTGGCCGCCCTGGACCGCCTGGTCTCAACGGGCCTGGGCCGAATGACCGCCGGCGCGGCGGTGCAGGCCCCGCTGGAGGCCATGGGGCTCACCTTCCCCAACGCCGTGGGCCTGGCCGCTGGGCTGGACAAGGACGCAGACCACCTGGACGCCTTGGGCGCGCTGGGCTTCGGTTTCATCGAGGTGGGCACCGTCACCCCACGCCCCCAGCCGGGTAATGCCCGGCCCCGGCTGTTCCGCATCCCGGAACGCCAGGCCCTCATCAATCGCATGGGCTTCAATAACAAAGGTGTTGACCACCTGGTGGCCCAGGTGGCCCGCAGCCGTTACGCGGGCGTCGTCGGCATCAACATCGGCAAGAACCGGGACACCCCGGTGGAGCGGGCGGCCGATGACTACCGGTACTGCCTGCGCCGGGTCTACGACCACGCCCACTATGTGGCGGTGAACATCTCCTCCCCCAACACGCCGGGCCTGCGCGACCTGCAGCAGGGCGGGCTGCTGGCAGAGCTGCTTCGCGCCCTGGCCGAGGAGCGCGAGCGCCTGAGCCGCGGCGGGAACCGGGTGCCCCTGGTGCTGAAGGTAGCGCCGGACCTGCAGCCGGAAGACCTGGACGCCCTGGCCGAGCAGGTGCTGGCGAACGGCATCGACGCCGTGGCCGCCACCAACACCACCCTGGAGCGCGCGGGCGTCCAGGGCTGCGCCCACGCCGGCGAGGCCGGCGGCCTGAGCGGTGCGCCCCTCACCCGGCGCTCCACTGAGGTTTTGGCCGCCCTGGCGGAGCGCCTGGCGGGCCGGGTCACGCTGATCGGCATCGGCGGCGTCATGACCGCCGCCGACAGCCTCGCCAAGCGCCAGGCCGGCGCGCACCTGGTGCAGCTCTACACCGGCCTGATCTACCGGGGGCCCGGCCTGGTTCGAGAAACCGCCCAGGCCCTGGCCGAAGCGGGCGAGGGCGCGGCTGCCTGAGTCCCACGCTTGCGACTCCGGGCCCCGGCCGAACACAATGCCGGGGCTGCCGGCGTAAACCAGTTCCACGGAGAGGTGGCTGAGCGGTCGAAAGCGGCGGTCTTGAAAACCGTTGACCCGCAAGGGTCCCAGGGTTCGAATCCCTGCCTCTCCGCCATTTCGCAGTCGTCCGGGTTTTCCATGCCCCCACCCGGAGGCTTGGCCCCTGGGGATTCGAACCCTGGGACGGACAGATAGGGGGTTCGACTCGAGCGCCGCCAGGCGTGAGAGAGCGTCGCCGTCTCGCGGCGGCGCCCCGCAGGGCGAGCGCCATCAGCATCGCCATTGCATTCACGGTGACCTGGCGCGCAGTACCTGATCGCGCCGATAACCCCGGGCACCTGGAGTGCGCCATCACCTGGATCGTCCACAGATGCCGCCATTCCCCCTGGCTTGCATTGGGCCCGCTTCTTTACAAATTGATCATAGGTAAAGCTCCCGCTATACTCTCCGGCCCGATTCATGGTCAGGACGCAGGCGATGCCAAAAGTAAGCTCAAAGCGGCAGATCACCTTGCCGGTGGAACAATGCCGACTCGCCGGTATCGGACCCGGCGATGAATACGATTGCTTCGTCGATAACGATGGTCATATTACGATCATCAAGAAATTATCCGGTGCTGCACAGGGGATCCTCAAAGGCGCCAGAGTGAACAGATCAATCAGTGAACAGGCCTCCCTCCAGAGCAGTATCGATAAATGATCTCCATCGATACCAACGTGCTTCTCAGGTATCTGCTGCAAGACGATGAAGGTCAATCTAGACGAGCCGCGTTGTTAATAAAAGGCGCTGATCCGATCTTGATCACCGATGTTGTGCTCGCGGAGACGGTATGGGTTCTGGCAGGGAAAAGATATAAGCTCGACCGGGATGCCGTGGCCGATGTCATCGTGGCCCTGTTTAAAGAGCGAAATATCGTATTCGAGGACGGGCAGACCGTTTGGCGTGCGCTGAATGACTTCAGAACGACTCCGCCAGTGAAGGCTGGCGGCAAGAAAAAGTATGCTGATTTCCCGGATGCGCTCATCGTGAATAAGTCGATACATGAAGCGCAGGAACGGCGCCTGGCTATGGACGGGGTGTACACGTTCGATATGGCCGCTCGGCAGATACGTGGAACCAAAATTCCCTAACCCGAAGATTTCATGAATTTGTGCTGATATCGCGTAGGATATTGGTTTCACAAGGGACTTTTCGAAGGAGCGGCGTATCGGTGAGTACGGCCGACTGAGAGAAGATTCCTTGTGGGGCCAAGAGACAAGCGAGATCGGTGCAAATTTGTGAAATCTTCGGGCTAAGGAAGCGCTGACCTGATTTTGTCCTCGTATCGGCTGATCGGCGGTCCAAGGCGCGGCACCCGCGGTGCCACATCGCCCCGTGGGCGATGCCGCTACCGTAGGTCAGGAGAGTCACAGGGGAGTCGCTCCGCATCTCGGTGCCGAGTGGGTCGACGCCCCATCAGCGCGCCTGGTGCAGTCTCTGCCAGCGGTTGAACGCGGCCTTGCGCACTCCCGCATCGGGGTCGTAGTCGGACAGGTCCTCCAGCAGATCCGGATCGTCGATGTAGGGCAGAACCTTGCGGCGCACCTCGGGGTCCGGGTCGTCGATCAGACCCGCCAACCGGACCCGGCTGCGAGGCAGGACGGCCTTCAGACCCTCGATGTCGGGGTCCGCTGCCTCGTCGGCGATGCGTTCGGCCAGGTGCAGGGTCTGGTCGATGGCGGCCAGCTGGACCGCCGGCTCGGCGTCCTCCAGCAATGGCAGCCGGGCGCTGAGCGCATCCCGCAAGCACCGGACCCGCTGTTCCCGGGTCTTGGAGCCCCGGCCCACGCAGGGGCAGGGGAAGTAGAGCCGGTTGGCGGTGAGCCGGTGTTCCGGTGCCGGGTCCCGTAGCCAGGGGCCGAGCCCGGCGCGCTGCTGCGGGCTGAGGTCGTTGACGTCCAGCAACTGGGCGGCACGCCAGTGCAGCGCCGGGGGCAGGGGGGGTTCGACGACTGCCCGCCGGGCCATCTGCAGGCGCAGCTTGTCCGAGCGCTTCGGGTTCAGCCACTCCAGGCAGGCGCGGCTGACCCGCTCGTCCTCCGCGGTCAGCGCGGCCACGGGCAGCCGCACCGGGAACATGGCGACGGTGTTGCCGCAGGCGTAGCCCAGCAGTCGCTGCAGGGCCCGCTCCCGGGAGTGGGCCTGGATGCGGGCCAGGGCCTTCTCCCTGGGCACCGACCGGAAGCCCCGGGTGGTGATACTGCCGGGGGCGAAGCGGAAGCGCCGCTGGTGCTCGCGGACGTTCTCGCCCCAGCTGCGGCGGAACTGCACCACCAAGGCGTGACCCCGTGGGCACGGGCTTGCAGTCCACGCCCGAGATGGGCTCCAGGCAGTAGGATCTGGAGTACTGCTCGCTGCGGACGTCCATGGCCAGTTCGAGCACCTGATGGCGGCCCACATCGGCATTGTCGCTGCGCACCAAGTTGTAGATGCGGGCGATGGTGTCGCCCTCCGCCGGCTCCAGCCCGTCGCCGGAGAGCACCACCCGCACCTGGTCCACGCCGCGGTAGGCCTCGGCGTAGCCGGGCTTCGCCGGGGGCTTGCCGGCGCAGCCCGCCGCCAGGGCCATGGCCATGGCCATGGCCAGGATTGTCGCTGTCCGCTGTGGGAGTCCCATGGTCGGCGCCGCCCCCGGGAGCTGCCTGGGCGCCTATCCTAGCCGCAGTATCGGCCGGAATCGCGAGGCCTGTGCGGTCCGGCACCGGAGCGCGGAGGAGGCACCGGACCGGATCCGGGCCCGGAAGCCCCGGGGAGGGGTCGCTGATGATGAGCGCTTGCAGGGCTATTGCTGCCCTCATGCTGACGCTGGCCATTGTGGGCTGTGGGCCAAGGGACCCGTGGCCGGAAGTGCGCTCGGCCGAGAAGACCTACGTCCTGGAGCGCTACCTGCGCCGCCATGCCGACTCGCCCCATGCAGTCGAGGCCCGCCAGCGCCTCGCCGAACTGCAGGACCGGGATGCCCACGCCCGGGCGGCGAAGACCGACACTGTGGCGGCTTACCGGGAGTACCTGGAGGCCTACCCCGAAGGCCGGTTCGCCGCCGCGAGCCGCGCCCGCATCCGGGTGCTGGAATCCGAGGCCGCCTTCGCGGCGGCCAGGGAAGAGCCGTCCCCGGTCGCCTGGCGGCGCTTCATCGAGAGCTATCCCGAGTCCCCCCTGGCAGGCCCTGCCAGCGCCGACGGAGCGGGCCGTGATGCTGCTCTCCACCCTGGGCCGGCCGGGGCTGCGCACCCTGGTGGACCATGTCCGGAACCGCACCTACGGGTCGCTGGCCATCGACGCCGCCCTGGCCCGGGTCGGCCGGCCCGCGGAAGTCGCCCTGAGGCCGCTGCTGAACCATGAGCGCGACAGCGTACGCAGCCGGGCCTGTCGCATCCTGCTGGGCATGGGTTCGCCCCATGCCGTGGCCTACATGGAGCGGCGTGACCGGTACGGCCTCAGGCTGCGGTTGCGGGACGCCAGGGCCCGGTTTCGGGACGTCAATGACCCCGGCCGCGTCCGGCGGCTGCTGGCTGTGCTCGGCAGCGAGCAGGCCGGCCGCGAGGAGCTTCACCGGGCGGCCGTGACCCTCGGCTGGCTGGGGGACCCGCGCGCCCTGGAACCCCTGCGGGCGCTAGCTGGCGATGCGCGGATCATTTCCCCCCCCACGGCGACATCCGCCGGGCGCCCCAGCGCCTGCAGGCGTATGGGTACTGACCTCTGCCGACGTCGGCGCAATTCGGCCAGGCCACGCCAAGACCCGAGACCGGGCCGGTGCAGCACGTGATTGTGCTTCCAGGGCACCATGACCCGTGGCGTTGCATGACCTGGTGCGTCTGCTTCATTTGGAATGAAGGCGCCGAGCAGGTGCAGATCGTCGATCATCACTGAGAGAACCGCCAGCGGGAGGCCGCAACCATGACCGACAGGCGCATCCCGAACATCCACTCCAGCGAGGTGCTGCAGGAGGAGTTCCTGCTGCCCATGGGCCTCAGCCAGAACCGTCTGGCCCGGGAGATAAACGTACCGCCCCGGCGTATCAACCAGATCGTCAAGGGCCAGCGGGCGATCACCGCCGACACCGCCCTGCGGCTGGGACGCCGCTTCGGCAACAGCCCGCGCTTCTGGCTGGGGCTGCAGATGGACCATGACCTGGAGGAGGCCGCCCGCCGGCTGGACGCCGCCTGACCCGCGCCGGGTGGCCCATGGCGCCGCATGCCGGGCTTGGGCATCGACGAGATACGCCCCGCCCCGGCGACTCGCGGATCACTCGATGGGGCCGCGCTCCAGAATGTCGCAGGCCATGGCCGTTCCGCTCTGCCACGCGGCCTCGACCCGGGCGCCCAGGCACCAGTCGCCGCCCAGATAGAGGCTGGCATCCTGGCTGCGCAGAAAGGCCCGTCCCAGGGGCGCGGTCACGCGGGCGTACCGCCAGCGATGCACGGTCGCGGAGAGGGCCGCGGACGGCGCGGCGCCCAGCACATCGCACAACAGCGACAGCATCGGGGCAACGGTGGTCTCCGGGGTGTCCTGCAGATGGTGCAGGCTCCATTCGGTGCTGGCCTGGGCCACCCAGGTGGCGGCCGGGCCGGCGCGGCCCGGCTTGCTGCTGTCCTGGGCGATCCAGGCCAGCGGGTGCGTGTCGCTGGCGCGGCTGATGAAGGGGCGTGGGGCCCCGGGCGGAAAAGCGGCCATCAGGGTCAGGCAGGGAGCCATTTCGACCCGGGACAGCGCATCCATCAGCGGGTGCGTGCCCAGGAGTTGCGGGATCTGGGGGGCGGGAATGGTGAGCACCACCCGGGGCACGCTCAGCGTCTCGGCGCCCGCGGTCACCCGCCATCCGCCGGAGTGGGGCGCCAACGCCGTCACGGCGACGCCCCGGCGCACGTCGAGGCCGCCCGCCAGGGCGCGGGGCAGCCCCGACATGCCGGGCAGACCCACATAATGAGGGTGTGCGGAGCCATCCGCCCATAGCGCTGCCGCGCCGGACATCCCCCCCAGCAGCGCCGCGAAGGCGGGGGATTTCGCGGTCACGTACTGGGCACCGTGGTCGAACTGCACCGTGCCGCCGTCCAGGATCACCCGTCGCGTCGCCATGCGCCCGCCGAGCCCGCGCCCCTTGTCGAGGATCAGCACGCTGTGGCGCGCATCGGCCAGCCGCCGGGCGCAGGCGAGGCCGGTCATGCCGGCTCCGATCACGAGGGTGTCGGTCATGTCGGATCCCTGTCGTCCAGCACCTGCGGCATCTTCTTGCCGACCCTGGAGAGCCCGGCGGTGGCCTCGGGCCGGATCCCGCTGTCTCTGTCGCGCCGCCCCCGCGCGCCGCGTGCCCCCTCCGGGCCTCCGGCGCCGGTTCGGCCTCGAAGGACGCGACATCGCCCGGAACGCTCCGCAGTCAGCGCGGATGACTGGCCGACGGCGCGTCGCGGCCCGGAGGTCGAGCCGACCCAGGGCGAAATCCCCCGAGTCCGGGCTTGCAGGCTCGCACGCTTCAGGGTCATCCGGCCAGGCGTTGGTTCAAGCCGACTCTGGCGGACCTGCCTGGGGCCATCACAGCGGCCCCGGGCTCCGGTATTCAGTCTGGCCGGGCGTCCCGGCGGGTTGCGGCGCCGCGATGAGCTGCAGTTCGAGCCGGGTCGCCTCGTCCTCGGGGAAGAAATACTCCACCCGCAGGGATTCCATGGTGGCGTCCAGGGCCGAGCCGAAGCAGGCAAGCATGGAGAACAGCCGCAGCTCCCGGCCCCCGGCGGCGAGGTGGAGGGCCATCACGCCCCGGCCCTCGGGCCCCGGGGCGGCCGGCTGATGGGCCGGAAGGCCGGCGAGCCCCTCCAGCCGGCCGATCAGTGGGTCCAGTTCCGGGCGCAGCACGGCCTCGTCCCGGGCCCGTTCCAGCAGCAGGGTCTGCACCTCGTCCCAGTTGCGCACCAGGGGGCGCAGTCCGTCCGGCGCGCCCAGCCAGTTCCATCTGGCTCAGGCCGCGCCGCCTGCGGTGGGTTCGGATCAGGTCGCCGGGGCCCATATGACCTCGGAGGTAATCGCCGGTGGCACGGCCCGCCAGTATCGTCCCGGGCATATTCGGCTACCAGAGGTGACAGCCATGACGGACGTGGTGCGTACCCTGCAGCGCCCGCTTTGGGCCAATGCGGTGTTTTCGTCGGCCTCGGGGCTGCTGCTTGTCGCGATGCCCGGGTGGTGGGCCACGCGCATCGGCGTCGGGCCGCCGTGGCTGCTGGCCGGCCTCGGCATCGGCCTGGTGGCGTTCGCCGGGCTGGTGCTGTGGGCCGCGGCGCGGCCGGTGGATCGCCAGGCGGCCGTCGCCGGGATCATTGCGGCGGATGTGGGGTGGGTTCTGGCCACGCCGCTGGTGATGGTTGCGGGCGCCTCCCAGCTCACGGCCTTCGGTCAGGCTTTGCTGGCGGGGGTTGCCGGCGTGGTGGCCCTGCTCGGCGTGCTGCAGTGGCGGGGGCGGCGACGGCTGGCCGCGGTGGGGGAGGCCGCTGGCACCCCCGCCTGAGCGTATGGGTCGTCGGTGATCGGCGAGTGCGTGAAGTGCTGCGGCGCGGGGAAAGTTTCCAGCGGCGAACAGTCGCTTGATTGATCTGCCTCGAAAGTAAGTTCACTTTCCAGGCATGTTGAAGCTCAACATCCACCAAGCGAAGACTCACCTGTCCCGCTACCTGGCCAGAATCGAGGCGGGCGAGGCCGCCCTGCTCTGCCGTCGGAACGTGCCCGTGGCCGAGATCCGAGCCCTGCCCCAGGCGGCTCGCGGGCCGCGCCCCATCGGTCTGGGCAAGGGGCGCTTCCAGGTGCCGGAGAGCTTCTTCGAACCACTTCCGGAAGCCGATTTGAGGGCCTTCGAGGGCGTGGCGGAGTGAAGCTGCCGCTGGATACCTGCACGTTCCGCTCTCCCCGCGGTTCAGAGCCGTGGTGCTGGACTCGGGCTCCCCGTCACGGAGCTTCGCACCGTCACCTACGGCGGGTTTCGGCGAGTCGGTCGGCTGCTCATGGCAGCCGCATTATGCGTAGAGGTCAGGGTAGCGATCGGGAGGCCGTCCACCCCCCCGGGGCCAAGAGCTAGCCCGAAGATTTCATGAATTTGTGCTGATATCGCGTAGGATATTGGTTTCACAAGGGACGTTTCGAAGGAGCGGCGTATCGGTGAGTACGGCCGACTGAGAAAAGATTCCTTGTG
>CAZAQB010000017.1:0-37693 GCA_964487155.1 uncultured Ectothiorhodospiraceae bacterium | reverse complement strand
GGTCGGCCTGTGGCCTCTGCGCCGCGCCGGCCTATCCCTGATGCTGGCCGCCGATACCCTGGAACATCTCGCGCAGATCGACGGTGCCGCGCTCGCCGATGGAGGGGACCGTCTCGTCGAGCCAGCGCGTGGCGGTCTCGCGACCGAGCTCTCGCAGTTTGGTCAGGAACGCCCATTCCGTGTTCATCTTGGACGACGCGCCGAGTGGCTTCAACTCCGCCTGGTTCTCGATGATATGCACCCGCACCTGCCGGTAGTCGCCGCGCGAGAGCTTGCCCTCGCCGATCAGTCGGTCGACGAAGTCGATCGCGCGCAATTCCTTCAGCAGACTGCTGTTGAAGCTGATCTCGTTCAGCCGGTTCTGGATCTCCTGCGGCGTGGTTGGCGCGCCCTTGCGTTCGATCGGGTTGATCTGGATCACCACGATATCGTCGGTGCCGGTCTGGCCGTGGAATGGAAAGAGCGCCGGATTGCCCATGTAGCCGCCGTCCCAATAGGGCACGCCGTCGATCTCGACCGCCTGGTAGAGATGCGGCAGGCAGGCGGAGGCCATCACCATGTCCGCTGTCAGTTCCTCGCGCGGAAACACCTTGACCTTGCCGGTTTCCACATTGGTGGCCGATATGAACAGTTTGAAGGCGGTGCAGTTGCGCACCATCCCGAAATCGATGCTGGCCTCGACGAGATCGCGCAGCGGATTGATGTTCATCGGGTTGAGCTGATAGGGCGAGGCCAGCCGGGTCAACGCATCCATCGCGTGATAGACCGGGTTGTGCTCCATCCCCCAGTGCCCGGTCAGCACGTCAAAGGGCGTGCGGCGCAGCGGGCTGTTCTTCGCTGCCTCGTTCATGCAGCTCCAGAATTGATCGAGGGCGGCGCGCGCCCCTTCCGGGCCGGCGCGGGTATAGCCGTCGGCCAGTGCCACGGCGTTCATTGCCCCCGCCGAAGTGCCGGAAACCCCGGCGATGGAGAGTCGGCCATCTTCGAGAATGCGGTCCAGCACCCCCCAGGTGAACGCGCCATGCGCGCCGCCGCCTTGCAGGGCGAGGTTGACGGGTTTGGGCTTGGTCGTCATCGAATCAGTCCTTGGCAAAATGTTTGTGGTCTGGCCCGCCGCATCAGGCGAGGTAGTCATGCACGATGCGGCCGTAGGGCAGCGACATGTCGGCGATGATGTGCTGGCCTTCGACGACCCGGCGCACCGGCAGGTCGGCGACCGGCGCGTTCACATGCGCCACCAGATGCAGGCGGGCGCGACCGCGCCAGAACCCTTTGACGGTGATGTCGGTCATCGCGAATGCGACCAGTTCGGCGACACGGGGTTTGCCGGTCACGCAGGGAATGAGCTTGAGGTTGACGGCGGTCTTGGCGAGTTTCGCCGCACAGTCGGCGGGGTCGTGGCACATGGTTTCATGCTTGTAGACCATGGTGCCCATGGCGACGCGCTGCCCGGCATAGGCCAGCGTGCCGGTCAGCGTGTCCTTTTCGACCTGCAGATCCGGCTGCCCCCAGCGCTTGGGAAACCCCCAGATTTCGCGTCCTGCCGTGATTGGCGGCTCGATGTCGAGAAACATCATCGCGGTGTAGTTCACAGGCTTGCCGTCGAGCAGGCAGGGAATGACGATGCCGGATTCCTGATAGGCCCCGAACCCCGAACTGTCGGGCATGTCGATCCATTCATAGACCACCGTGCCGGACCCGTCGGGCTCCAGCGGCTCCGGCACCATGGCGCGGATCGCGTCCGGGTCGCTCTCGTAGACGATGTTGAAATACTGCCGGTTGATGAACCGGTAGGGACCGTGCGGATAACTCGGGTTGCCCGGCGGCATGCCGGCAATTGAGAGGATTTCGTCTTTGTTCATGGGTCTGCTTTCCGGGGTTTTCGCATGTCAGGCGCCGGCGCCGCAATCGATGCAGCGCGGTGGCGATTTGCGGCTAAGATCGGGTTTGGCGTCAAGATCGCGCAGGGCGGTGCGCAGTCCCGTTTCGGTCAGCGGAGGGTGCGAGGGCATGGCCAGAACGATCACCCCCACGCCGAACACCGCCACCGCCTGCGGCAGGTCGGTTCAGTGCTCGATCAGCACCATGCCGTCCGCGTGCGCGTGCACCGCAGGATGCGCGCCCATGCCTGCGCTGCCCGCCCCATCGACTTTGCGCATGGGCATCAGTCCATCCGCCAGCCGTGGCTGACGACGATGCTCTGGCCGGTCAGCGCGTTGCTGGGAAAACTGGCGAGGAACAGGGCGGTCTGCGCTACGTCCTCGACGGTGGTGAATTGCTTGTCCACCGTCTCGCCCAGCATGACCCGGTTGACGACCTCCTCTTCGGAGATGCCCAGATCCCTGGCCTGCTCGGGGATCTGCTTCTCCACCAGCGGCGTCTTGACGAAGCCCGGGCAGATGACATTCGTGCGCACGCCCTTCTCGCCGCCCTCCTTGGCGATGGTCCGAGCAAGCCCCATGAGTGCGTGCTTGGCAGAGACATAGGGCGCCTTGAGCGCCGAGGCCTCCTGGGAGTGGACAGACCCCATGTAGAGAAGGGTGCCCGATCCCTGTTCATACATATGCGGCAGCACCGCCTTCGAGGTCAGGAAAGCGCCGTCGAGGTTGATCGACACCACCTTGCGCCATTCGTCATAGCTGAACTCCTCGACGCGCTTGACCATCTGGATGCCGGCATTCGAGACCAGCACATCGACCCGGCCATACGCCTCGATCACCTGGTCCACGCCGCGCTGCACTGCGGCCTCGTCTGTCACATTCATCTCGACGCCCATATGCCCGTCGCCCACCTTTGCGGCGGCTGCCCGGGCTGCGTCGATGTCGATGTCGGCGATCACGACCTTGCCATCGGCCCCGGCGAAGGCATGGGCGATCTCCAGGCCGATGCCGCTGGCGCCGCCGGTGATGATGCAGATCTTGTCCTTCAGGTTCATGAGTGATTCCTCTGCTGGGCCAGGCCGCGATGGCCCGGCGGGATGGGATGAGGGCGGCGGTGCGTCGGCGTGGCCGGTGACTCAGCGGCCCGGCGGCGTTGCGTCGAGGAACCCGCCGATCCGCGCCGCCACCTGGTGCGGCTGTTCCTCCATGATCCAGTGGGCGGCGCCCTCGATCCATTCCAGCCGCGCGCCGGGGATGGCATCGCGCAGGCGCGTGGCATACCCGGGCTTCTGGAACGGGTCCTTGTCGCCCCAGAGCACCAGCACGGGTAGATCGAGCGTTTCCAGTTCGCGCGCAATGGCCATCGTGTATTCGGGGTTCAGGCGCCGGAGGTTGCGGAACAGCGCCGCCTTGCCCGCCTCGCCCGACCAGGGTCGCAGCATGATGTCGACTGCCTCGGCACTCAGACCGTCCGCCGATGCCACGCCCTGCGGGAGGAAATCGCGCAGCATCTTCGTGACGTCATCGACGCTCATTCCGGCCTCGGCGTCGGGCTCCTGCAACGGCTCGAATTCCGGTATCGGCCAGCTGTCGAAACAGATGGCGCTGGCCAGGATCAGCCGGTTCAGCCGCTGCGGATGGCGCACCGCCACGATCTGCGCCACGCCGCCGCCGATGTCATGCGCTGCCAGATCGACGCGGGTGAGGCCGAGCGCATCCATCAGCCCGATCAGAATGCGCGCCTGGGCGGCGATCGAGACATCCGCGCGCGCGGGCTTGTCGGAAGCGCCGTAGTTGAGCATGTCCGGCGCAATCACGCGGTGGCTCTTTGCCAGTTCCGGGATCACGTTACGCCACAACAGGCCGGATGTGGGGATGCCGTGAAGCAGGACCAGTGGCGGCCCGCCGCCTTCATCGAGATAGGCGATGCGGTGGCCCTCGACCCTGGTGAAGCGGTGGGTCAGGTTGGAGTCTGTCATCGGGACTGCTTTTGCTCCGTGTCGGGGGGCTGCGCGCCGGATCAGTGTTGCCGGTGACCATGCAGCCCCAGCCGCGGCCGTTCCATCGGTAGCTCTACGGATAATGTCGTGAGTCTCGGCCGGTCGGCTGATCGAGGTTCGGCGGCAACCCGCCGGCGCCCAAGCGGCCCGCGGGCGGGCCTCCCACAGAGGGCCTCGGCGCTCCGGGGCACTCGGGGCGGTGTCAGGTCCCCTCAGGCGGTGGAGGTGCCGGGCGGCGCAGGCGCTCTGCGATCCAGGTGGTGATCCCGGTCAGCAACCCGGCCAGCGCGCCGAGCAGGTGGGCGTCGACGATGACCGGGGCACCCACCAGGGCCGCGGTCGAGGCGGGGGCGCCCCAGAGCTGTTCGGCGGCGAGCTTCGCCGCGAGTCCCGCGGCGAGAACGATAGCCAGCAGCCGGTGGAGCCGCAGCAGCTCCAGGGTGACCATGACCAGCAGGCCGTGGGCGGCCCCGGAGAGCCCCAGGTACCAGCCGAGATCAGGCCGGCTCGCCAGCAGGCCGAGGCTCAGCAGGCCGCAGACCGCCGTGAATTCCAGGGCGCGGCGCCTGGAACAGCGCCAGTACCCGCCCGGCGCCAGCAGCACCAGCAGGCCCAGCGCGGCCAGGTTGAGAGCCATATGCTGGGCGCCGGTGTGGACGAAGTGGGCGGTCAGCAGCCGCCACAGCTCGCCGTCTTGCACCGCATCGCGCTCGAAGCGCAGCGCCTGGCGCGCCGGCGCGGGCAGGGCGGCCGCCGCCAGCACCGCGCCGGCAAGTGCCAGTGCCGCGCCTCCTTGGCGGGCTGCCTGCAGGAGGCGGTGTCCGTATGCCTTTTCGGTGGGCGTGTCGCCTTTCATGGCCGGCGGTTCTGCGGTGGCTGGTAACGGGGCCGGGGCGCCGCCCCGGCGCCCCTGATTGTCTCAGACGCACGCTGCCAGTGGTGGAGTCAGGAGTCCGCCCCGCCCGCGGTCGATAGGGCGCGAACAGCCGGATGCGCTGCCTTGGGGGCGCCGTAGAATTCGGCAAGCGGGCGGTCTACCTTTTTCAGCACGCCCCCGCCGCCGAACGGCGTGTGGCCGAGGCGCAACCACCACCGCCGTAGCCTGGAAGGGGGCGCCCATGCATCGTGCATCGCTAATTGGACCGACTGGCCGGCTGCTGAGCTCAGCCCTCGTCGCTGTAACCCTGGCTGCCGGCGCGAGTCTGCCGGTGCGCGCCCAGGACAACTCCTACATCCTGACCACGGCCACCACCGGTGGTACCTACTACCCGGTGGGCGTGGCCCTGGCGACGCTGGTCAAGGTCAAGCTGCAGCCGGGTCACGGCATCAGCCTGTCGGCAATCAACTCCGCCGGCTCGGGCGAGAACGTCAAGCTGCTGCGTGAGGACCAGGCGCAGTTCGCCATCCTCCAGGGGCTCTACGGCCGCTGGGCCTGGAATGGCGCCGGCGCCGTGGCCCAGTCCGGACCCCAGAAACACCTGCGCTCCATCACCATGCTGTGGCAGAACGTCGAGCACTTCGGGGTGGACTCCGACTATGTGGAGACCGGCACCATCTCCGACCTGGAGAACCTCGAAGGCGAGAAGTTTTCCATCGGCAAGCGCAACTCCGGCACCGAGGGCTCGGGCCGGGCCATTCTCGGCAACCTCGGCTACGATCCGGACGAGATGTTCAACCTGGCCTATCTGGGCTACGGGCCGAGCGCCGATGCGCTGCAAAACGGTGCCATCGCCGGGTTCAACATCCCCGGCGGGGTCCCGGTCGGGGCGGTGACGCGGGCGTTCGCGGCGCTGGGCGATGGCCTCACTGTGCTCGATGTCACCGACGCGCAGATGGCGCAGGTCAATGGCGAGCAGGAGCTGTGGACGCGGTTCGTGATTCCGGCCGGCACCTACCCCGGCCAGGATAAGGACATCCGCACCATGGCTCAGCCCAACTTCCTCGCCGTGCACGCCGATGTGCCCGAGGACGTCGTCTACAAGATCACCAAGACCATCTACGAGAACCTGCCGTTCCTGCGCAACATCCACAAGGCGACGGCGGCCATGGCGCTGGACAGGGCCATCGCCGGCCTCCCCGCGCCCCTGCACCCCGGTGCCGCGCGCTACTACCGGGAGCAGGGCATCGACATTCCCGGCGCTCTGATGGCGGAGTAACGGCCGCACCGCAATGGGGCCCCGCCGGCACTCCCGGTGAGGGCCGGGAAGGGCGGCGAGGCCTTCGCGGTGGTGGGCTCGCAATGACTGCCACCCGGGCGCCCGCGCCAGCCGCCGATTCCCGCACGGCCCTGGCCGGTCCGGTGCGGCCCCAGGTAATCCAGTCCGCGGCCGGAACGCGGGCGCCTGCCACCGCCAGTCAAGGAGACACGGCGCGCAGTCGCCGACTCGGCAGGCGCGGCGGCGCCGGCAGGAGGCGCACTCGATGAGTCAGGAACCTGCCAGACAGGGGCCGGGCGCCACCGACACGGAGGGCGAACTCAGGACTTCCACGCGCGATGTCGATCACGGCCCGCTGGGCCGGTTCGTATTCTGGTTCGGCGTCGCGCTCTCGGTGGCGCTGTTCTACTACAACACCCTGGGCACGCTCCCCTCCATCTGGCTGTCGGCGATCCACTGGGGCGGATTCGGCCTGCTTTGCGCGCTGATGTATCCCGTGTCGGCCGGGCTGGACTCCCGGGCGCCCAAGGCGAGCTTCGCCACCGATGTGGTGATCGGTGTGCTCGCTCTGGCCTGCGCCGCCTACGTGATGGCCCTCTCCGAGGCGCTGTACGACCGCGGCGTCAGCTTCATCTGGTCCGACTGGCTGATGTCCACCGTGGGCGTGCTGCTGGCGCTCGAGTTCGCCCGGCGCACGGCCGGATGGCTGATCCCCCTGCTATGTCTGATCGCCATCACCTATGTGTTCTGGTGGGGGCAGCTCGTCGGCGGCATGTTCCGATTTCCGGGCCTGACCCTGGAGAGCACACTGTTCCGCAGCTATTTCGAAGTCTCGGGCATGTTCGGCGAGATCGCCCGGATCTCATCGACCTTCGTGTTCATGTTCATCCTGTTCGGCGCCTTCCTGGTGCGCTCCGGAGCCGGCGATTTCGTCATCGACATGGCCCGCAGCCTGGCCGGGCGCATGGTCGGAGGCCCCGGCCTGGTCGCCGTGATCGGCTCGGCGCTGACCGGCACGGTTTCGGGGTCGGCGGTGGCCAACACCGTCTCCACCGGCTCGGTCACCATCCCGCTGATGAAGCGTGCCGGCTTTCCCGGCCGGTTCGCCGCCGGCGTCGAGGCGTCTGCCTCGACCGGTGGCCAGCTCATGCCCCCCATCATGGGGGCGGGGGCCTTCGTGATGGCGAGCTACACGCAGATCCCGTACCTGACTATCGTCGCCGTCGCGCTGCTGCCGGCCCTCATGTATTTCCTGACGGTGGGTTTCTGGGTGCGCATCGAGGCCAAGAAGCAAGGACTTGGAACGACTGAGGAGACCCCGCCGACGTTCCTGGAGATCATGCGCCGGGGCGGGATCAGCTTCCTGCTCCCCATCGCGGTGCTGGTGGCGCTGCTGGTGACGGGCTACACGCCCACCTACGCGGCCGCCGGCGCCATTCTGGCGGTGATCGCGGCCAGCTGGATGACGCCCAGGCGCATGGGGCCCTGGGCGATTCTGGAAGCACTGGCGCTGGGGGCGCGAAACATGGTGCCCACGGCGGTGCTGCTGGTGGCGGTGGGGTTGATCGTGATGTCCGTCTCGGCCACCGGTGTTGGCAACACCATCTCGTTGCTGATGGCTGATTGGGCCGGTGGCAGCCTGATCGTCGCCATCGTATTGGTGGCGCTGGCGTCGCTGGTGCTGGGCATGGGCCTGCCGGTGACGGCCGCCTATATCGTGCTTGGCACGCTCTCGGCTCCGGCGCTCAATGAGCTGATCTCCCAGGCCCATCTGATCGACCTGATGGCCGCCGGTGAGCTCCCGCAGCAGGCCCGGTCGATCTTCATGCTGGCGGCGCCGGAGCAGGTAGCCGCCTTGAGCCAGCCCATGAGCGAGGCCCAGGCGGCCGGTCTGCTGGCCAAGGTGCCGCCGGATTTCAGCAGCCAGCTCTACGAGCAGGCGCTCAGTCCCGAAGTGCTGACCACCGCCCTGCTGTCAGCTCACATGATCATTTTCTGGCTCAGTCAGGACAGCAACGTCACGCCGCCGGTGTGCCTGACCGCGTTCGCCGCCGCGGCCATCGCCAAGACGCCGCCCATGGCCACCGGCTTCACCGCCTGGCGCATCGCCAAGGGCATGTACATCATTCCGCTGCTGTTTGCTTATACGCCCTTGCTGTCGGGCGACTGGGGCGTCGCGCTGGAGATCTTCTTCTTCGGCTCCATCGGCTTGTATGGCCTGGCCAGCGCCTACGCGGGTTACGGCGAGGCGCCGGTGCCGCTGGCGCTGCGCCCGGTGCTTCTGGCGGCCGGCGTCGGCAGCCTGTGGCCGCTCGGCGTGCACTGGCATGCCCTGGCGGCCGCCGTGGTCATAGCGGTGACCGTGCTTAGCGTGGTCCTGGAGCGCCAGCGCAGGCCGGCCCGCACCTGAGCCTGGCCTTGTCCCACAACCTCCCTGGAACAACCGCCCGCCGACACTTTGCCTGAGGGGCTGAGGTGGCCGGTAGGTCGGCTGCTCATGGCAGCCGACATCCGCGCCCAAGATGGCCACGGCCCGGCCGCCTGGCATGCCCTGGCAGCCGCCGTGGTCATCGGAGTGACCGTGCTCACCGTGGTGCTGGAGCGCCGGCACAGGCCTGCTCGCGCCTGATCCGAGAGGCCCTGGCATGCGGTGCAGGCGCGCAACTCAGAACCGGCGCCTGAGCCAGCCGGTCCAGAACCAGCCCAGGGCCACCGCCTGCAACAGGATCATGCTGCCGAAGGCGGCCTGATAGCCGGCGACCGCGTAGGTGGCGGTGACCGGGTCCTCCCAGATATGAATCAGCTCACCCATGCCCCACTGGGTGAAGAAGGCGCCCGTGAACACGAACAGATTGAGCGCCGTGTTGGCTCGGCCGGCAAGGCTCGGCGGGAGGGCCGTGGCCAGGGCCGCATAGGCGATAATGGTCGACCCACCGAACACCCCGAACAGCGCCAGGATCACCGCCACGCCGGGCATGCCGGGAATTAGCAGCCCGATCTGGGCGAGGGCGAACACGCTGGCGCCGGTCCCCATCACCGTGACCGGGCGTATCCCTCGCCGGGCAAGGCGCTCGGCGAGCGTGCCCAGCCCAAAGAATCCGGCGACCAGGGCGAGCCCCAGGACGAAAAGATGGGAGGCGGCCGCCTGGGGTCCCAGACCGGCCACGTCCCGCAGCCACGGCCCGGCCCACAGCCCCTGGATGGAGAGAAAACTCCCCTGCGCCAACATGGCCAGCGGCGCGGTGCGTTGAAACAGCGGGTTGCGGAACACCTCGCCGATGCCCCGCAGCTGGTCGCGCAGAGAGATCCGGCGCGCGTCCTGGGCGTGGCCAGGCACCACCGTGAGCAACACGGCCACCAGCAGGCAGCACAGCGCCAGGCCGACGAACATTGCGCGCCAGTCGGTATAGCGCAGCAGCCAGGCGACCGGCAGGGTCGCGGCCAGCGCGCCGGTGGCCCCGCAGCCGACCAGCGCACCGTTCACCAGCGGCAGCCGGCGGGTTTCGAACCACAGGGTGAAGGCCTTGAACGCGGCCATCATGCACCCGGAGACGCCGAGCCCGATCAGCGCGCGGCCGAGCATCAGGCTGGCGAGGCTGTCGCCGATGGCGAACAGCAGGCATCCGAGGCTTCCCACAGCCAGCAGCAAGGCTTCCACCCGCCGCGGGCCGTACCGGTCGAGCAACATGCCAAGGGGAAGTTGCGCGACCGCGAAAGCAAGGAAGAAGGCGCTGCTGAGCAGCCCCAGCTGCGAGGCCGTGAGCCCGACCGCCGCCACCAGGTCCGGGGCGATGACGGAGTTTACCGTGCGGAACACATAGGAGAGGAAGTAGCCCAGGGCGAAGGGCACGAAGATGCGCAATACCTGGCCGGCCCCCTGGGCCCGGACGGTCTCCGGCCTGGTCACTGGTTCGCTCGCGCCCCCGGCCATGGCCTCGTACCCGCGAAAACCGAGCATAGTGCCAGGGTCGGCGGGGCCGGGCGAACGGCGCCCCGGCTTCGCGCGGGGCCGTTGTTTCCGGACTTCGGATCAAGGATGGCCAGCGACGCTGGCGGTGGCTGGCAGCGCAGCCGGGATGCCCGGGGCGCTCAGCCGCCCCGGGTGGCTGGTGGGTTGCGTCCGATTCCCACGCCTCAGGCAGTGTCGGACGTCGGGGCATGCCGCCGGCGGCGGCTGCCCGGGCGCTGGCGCCAGCCCCGCGTGTCCGCCGTGGCCGTGCCCCGGCGCAGAACCGCCCGGGCCTGGCGGCCCGCCATGCGGGCCGCGCTCTCGATCCCGGCCGGCGCAACGCCGATGTCGCGCAGGGTGACCGGGTCCAGGTCACGCAGCGCCTGGCGGGTACTGCTGCGCATCCGATGCTCCACCACGGCGGGGGCCAGCCGCTCCCGCCAGAGGCGGCGAAGGGCAGAGCGCAGCCGCTGCAGCCCAGTACCCACCACCTGCGCCCGGGCGCGTCGGGCCTGGTCGTCGTAGTAGCGCCAGTCGACGGCGCCGGCGCTGCTGCGCTGGATGTGCTCGGCGGTGATGGCGTGGATGAAACGGGGGATCTGTGCACTCATGTCGGCCTCCCTGGTGCCATGAAGTGGATTCATCGTTCAGGCTGCCCGTTATGTCGGGCCTGGGCTGTATCGGCACCTTGAGCGTTAAGGTAAGGTTGTTTCCTGGCTGTGACAAACGATGCTTCTTCAGCTATTGATGAATTTAATTCATCCAAGAGCATGCCATGAGTCGGATACCGCCACTGCCCGCGCTGCGGGCCTTCGAGGCCGCCGCGCGCCTCGGCAGCTTCAATGCCGCCGCCGCGGAGTTGCATGTCACCGCCTCGGCGGTCAGCCACCAGATCAAGTCACTGGAGGACAGCCTCGGGGCGCCCCTGTTCATCCGCCAGACCCGCCAGGTGGTGCTGACGGCGGCCGGCCGCCGGTACCTGGAGCCGGTGCGCGAGTCCCTGGAGCGGCTGGCGGCCGCCACCGCCGAGTTGCGGCGGGGCAGCGCGCCGGCGCCGCTGGTGATTTCATCCGCCCCGTCCTTTGCGACCGGCTGGCTGATCCAGCGCCTGCCCGGCTTCCAGGTGGAGCACCCGGCCCTGGAGGTGCGCCTGACTACTTCCATCGAGGTGGTGGATTTTTCACGCTCTGATGTGGACGTGGCGTTCCGTTACACCCGCCGCTCGCCGGGGGCGCGGCTGGCCCACCACTGGCTCATGGCCGAGGAGATGGTGCCGGTGTGCAGCCCGTGCCTGACCGTCGAGGGCAGGCCGCTGGCGGATCCGGCGGACCTGGGCCGGGTGACCCTGATCCACTGCCTGCCCCGCATGGGCCAGTGGCGGGCCTGGCTGGCGGCCATGGGGGTGGCCGGGGTGGACGCCGAGCGCGGCCTCAAGGTGCAGGATGACACCCTGGCCCTTCAGGCCGCCGTGCAGGGCCTGGGGGTGGCTCTGGCCAACAAGCGCTTCATTCAGGGGGAACTGGCCGCAGGCCGCGTCCACCGGCCGTTCCTGATGGACCTGCCGAGTGACTACGGTATCTACCTGGTGTATCCCCGGGAGCGGGCCGGCGAGCCCCGCATCAGAGCCTTCCGGGACTGGGTGCTGGCGCTGGCCGAGGGAGAGGGCTGAGCGCCTCGCCCCTCGCGCGCGCCTTGCCACACACTATCGCTGAACAAATCGCCCGGCGCCGGCCGCCGGGCTCGCCAGCTCCCCGGTGGCCGTGGGCGCCCTGCATAGGCGCTGAGGCGTGCCGGTAGGTCGGCTGCTCATGGCAGCCGACATCTGCGCACGCGGTGGCTGTGCCGCCGCCGCCTGTCGGTTGCCGGGAGCAACCGACCTACGCGCGGGCGCCAGCCGGCGTCTGCGTAAATGCCAGGACCGGTCGGCTGCTCATGGCAGCCGACATCTGCTCTGTCGGTTGCCGGCAGCAACCGACCTGCGCGGTGGCGCCAGCCGGCCGGGTGGGCGGGTAGGGGATGTCCGCAGTTGCACCCCGTGAGCCGGAACCGCAGAGTGAGCCGGGCGCGGCCGGCTGCTGCCCGCCAGGGGCGCGGACGAAACCGGAGCGCTCGTCACCCCCGGGGTCGAACAACCAGAGGAGATACCCATGGATCTCGGCGCGCATGCCCCGCTGCTGCTGGGGCTGCTGGCGGTCGTGGCCGTTGCCAGTCTTACCATCGCCCCGCGGGTGCGCACCGCGGACGGTTTCTACCGCGGCTGGGCCGAGGGCGGGGGAGCGCCTGGGGTGCTGACCCTCACCCTGTCCCAGGTGACCACCTGGATCTTCGCCCGCTCGCTGCTCAATGCCGGCATTCTCGGGTACTTCTACGGCATCTCCGGGGCGCTCGCCTACACGGCCTATTACGCTTCCTTCCTCACCGGCTGGCTGATCGTCGACCGGCTGCGTTTCACCCACGGCGCGGACAACGTGCAGGGCTTTCTGCGCCAGCGATTCGGCCGGCTGGGCAGCGGCTCGTTCAATGTGCTGGTGTCCCTGCGGCTGCTGAGCGAGGTGTTCGCCAACCTGCTGGTGGTGGGCATCGTGTTCGGCATGGCGGGCAGCTTCGGTTACGTGGCCGCCATTCTGGCGGTGGCGGCCATCACCCTGGGCTATTCAATGGCCGGCGGGTTGCGCGCCTCGCTGCGCACCGACGTGCTGCAGATGGGCCTGCTGATCGTGCTGCTGGTGGGGCTTCTGGGCCTGATGCTGGTGCACCCGGCCTTCGACCTGGCGGCGGTGGCGGCCAGCAGCCCGGATCTCGCCGGGCCCGGCTGGGTGCTGCTGGCGGTGGCGGCGCTGCAGGTATGGAGCTACCCGCTGCATGACCCGGTGATGATGGACCGGGGCTTCATCGCCGACCGAATGACGACCCGGCGCAGCTTCCTGCACGCTTTCTGGATCTCGGCCCTGTGCATCCTGGCCTTCGGGCTGCTGGGGGTGTTTGCGGGCCTGAACCGCCAGGGCGAGGAGGAACTGCTCGCCACCCTGGCCCGCCTGCTGGGGGGGCCGGCCACGGTGATGCTGGCCGCGGCGCTGGTGATCTCGGCGGCCTCCACGCTTGACTCCACGTTCTCAAGCACCGCCAAGCTGGTGGTGCGGGATATGGGGTTCGCCGCCGACAGCGCGGCCAGCGGCCGGGTCGCCATGGCCGCTCTCTGCGTGCTGGGTCTCGCCCTGGTGTTCCTGGGCACCGACGACCTGTTCGCCGCAGTGGCGCTGAGCGGCACCGCATCGCTGTTCCTGACGCCGGTGATCGTGTTCTGCATCTGGGGCCAGCGGGAGGTGGCCCGCTGGTCGCTGGGGGTGACCCTGGCCGCCGCCCTGGCCGGTGCCGCGGTCTACTTTCTGGAGAACGCCGGCTACGTCGCCGTGGTGGAGCTGCTCACCGGGCTTGAGCACAAGTACAACCGGCTGCTGGCCATCAGCGTTGCGGTGCTGGCAGTGGGGCTGGGTTCTTTTGCTCTGGGCCTGCGCCGGAAACCGCTGCCGGCCCTAGCCAGCAGGGCCTGAGAACCGGGGGGGCGGGCTCTCGCGGCGCCGCCGGGGCGCTCAGACCGGCTGCAGGTCGGCGATACGCCACAGGTAGCGCGCCAGCAGGCTGCGGTGCGGGGCGAACCGGGCGGCGGCCTCGTCCGCCGGCTGCTCCGGCGCGGTCAGCCGCTGCAGGGTCCGGCGCACCGCCAGGTCGCCGCCGGGCCAGACATCCGGATCCCGGAACCAGAACAGCGCCATCATGTCGGCGGTCCAGGGCCCCACACCCCGGATGGTGGTCAGCGCCCCGGCCCGTGTTCTCGGGTCCATCCCGGCGAGCCTTGCTGGATCCAGCTCTCCTGCCGCCTGGGCGGCCTGGATGGCGCCGAGCGCGCACACCTTGGCCGCAGACAGCCCGCAGGCCCGCAGATCCGCCTGCGTCGCGCATTGCAGGTGAGCCTGAAGATCATCCCCGGCCGCCGCGGTCAGCCGGTGCCAGATGGCCCGGGCCGCCCGGGTGGAGAGCTGCTGGCCCACCACCGCCCGGCACAGGGCTTCGGCAAGCCCCAGGCGAGGTGGTTCCAGGGGTGCCAGCGGGCCGGCGGCGGACACGGCTTCGCCCAGGTTCGGATGCACCGCCCAGGCCGCGGCGACGAAGCGGTGATGGAGGGATTCGCTCATGACCGGCCCCGGTTCGGTTCAGTCAGGCTTCTGCAAGAGTGGTTGCGGCTCAGCCCAATGCGACAAGCGCCTGGGCGACAAGCGCGGCCCCGGCCGCCACTAACGCATAGCCCACCATCATGAGTACGCCGTCGCGAGCGAAAAGCCCGACGGCGAAAACTGCCATCGCCGAGGCGAGCATCGAGGTCAGGAACGGCACCAGTTCGATCAACGGCATGAAGAAGGAGACCACGCAGAAAATCATCAGCGCGGGCAGGTTGGCCGGCTTGTCCGCGACCCAGGTGAGCCGTTCGGTAATCCACGGGTCCACGACCGCGACGGGGCGGCGCAGAAAGGCGATCACGCGTGACAGGCGTGCGGCGTCGAGGGAGTGGGTGAGCAGAAAGCGCGGCAGCCAGATGCGCGTGTGCCCGAACAGCATCTGCACCGCCACCAGCCCGACCAGGAGCGACAGGAAGCTCGGCACCCCCGGAATGGTCGAGATCGGCGAGATCAACGCGAGGCAGGGCACCAGCAGCATCGGCGTGAAGGCGCGCGGCCCGAGAAGCTCAAGCAGGTCGTGCACCGAGAGCTGCTCGGCGCCGGTCTCCTCGTCGATCCGGTCGAGCAGCCTCATCAGGTTGTCGCGCCGTGCTTTGGAGCGCCGCGGCAGGCTGTGATCGCTGGGTTCGGACATGGCGGCACCATAGACGCCTTCGACTCAATCCGCCAGCACCAGGCGCAGGCCGTGAGAGTGGACGATTGCCACCTATCTGTATGATATGGATCGTGAAGCGGGTGCCCGGTTCAGGGACGGCCGCGGGAAGCGTGAGCTGCGCCTTCCAGTTGCCCTGCGCTTTCCTCCTGCCCGTACGCCCCAGCGCTTGTATCTTTTGGATCCGGCGGTGGCCGCTAACGCACCACCATCACTGGGCATGTGGCATGGTGCAAGACCCGCTGGCTGACGCTGCCGACCAACAGTTCCCGAAAGCCGCTATGCCCGCGCCGCCCCATGACGATGATTGGCGCCGTCTCGCCCTTCGCGTGCTCGAGAATGGCAGTTGCCGGCTCACCGGAGAGGACCTTCTCCTGGAGCTCCACCTCCAGCGAGCCAAGCGCCTCGCGGGCATGCTTGAACGCCTTTTGCGCGCTCCGATCCCGCAACTCGGCAAATCGCTCCGGCGAAAAGTACTGCATCTCCTCCGGAGGAGCCGCCTCCACCGGCTGGCCGAAGATATCCATCGGACTCTCGGGAAACACGAACAGCAGCCGCACCGGTGCACGCAGGTTCTCGGCGAGCTGACCCGCAAGCTCCGCCGCGCCCAGAGCCCCCTTGGACCCGTCGACCGGTACGAGCAGTATTTTCGGCACTGGAACCATGGCGATAACCCTCCACTGAAATTCGTCCGCCAACCGCATGTTCGACTGCTATCCACCAGCGTAGTGCAGGCGGAGGTTGGCTAAGGGTCCACCGCAGCCGCCTTACTATGCGCTGATGGGGCCGATGGCGTCCGGCGCTGCGCCGGACATTGCGGCGTGCGCAATGTCGCGGCGCTCATGGCCGCCATTATCTGCGGCGCAATGATGTTCCCCTCGGAGGCGGTCGTCGCCTTGAACGGCAGCTTGTCGACCGGGGTTGCGGGCCGTGTCCGCAAGGGCCCATAGGGCAGCCCTATGGTGCCAGTACCGGCCGCGGCGCTCCCGGCAGGAAGCGCTGCAGCAGGAACGCCGCGACCGCCAGGGCAACGCCGAGAACGTCGGTGGCAATACCGCCCTTGATCATCGCCAGGGCCGCGCCGAGCAGCACCAGCCGTGTGAACCAGCGCGCATTCTTGGAGAAGAACCACCCCTGCACTGCGGCGGCGAGCAGGTAGATCCCGACGATCGCGGTGCCCCCGGCCTGTGTAACCCGCAGCCAGGGGGCGTCCATCAGCAGCGCGCTTGAGTAGAAGAACATGAACGGCACCACGAAAGCGGCGATGCCGATGCGGAACGAGGCTACGGAGGTCTCCATCGGATTGGCGCCGGATATGCCCGCGGCCGCATACGAGGCGAGCGCCACCGGTGGCGTGATCGCCGAGACCACGGCGAAGTAGAACACGAAGAAATGCGCCGTCAGCGGGTCGATGCCGAGCCGCACCAGGCCCGGTGCCACCACCGATGCTGCCACCGCGTAGGCCGCCGTGGTCGGCATGCCCATGCCGAGCAGGATGGAGATGCACATCGCAAAGAACAGTGCCAGCAGCTGGCTGACGCCCGCCAGGTCAAGCAGCAGCGAGGAGAAGCGCCCGCCGACACCGGTCAGCGAGATCACGCCAACGATAATGCCCGCCGCGGCGCAGACCGCAATGATCTGGATCGACATCTCGCCGCCCAGCCGGAAGGCCCGTCCGATCAACCGTGGGCCCATGCGGTTGGCCGACACCCAGCTCACCACCACTGAGGACGCGATGGCGAGGGTGCCGGCGCGGATCACCGAGTAGCCCATGAACAGCGCCGAGATGAGGATGATGATCGGAATGAACAGGTAGGCCTGGCGCAGCATGCGCTGCAGCGACGGCAACTCGTCGTCACGCATGCCGCGCATGCCGAGCTGCCCGGCCTCGAAGTCCACCATGAAGTAGACGGCGGCGAAGTAGAGGATCGCCGGGATGATGGCTGCCACCGCGATGTCCGTGTACGGGATGCCGGTGATCTCGGCCATGATGAAGGCCCCGGCGCCCATGATCGGCGGCATGATCTGCCCGCCGGTGGAGGCCGCTGCCTCGATGGCGCCGGCCGACTGCTTGGAATAGCCCACCTTCTTCATCAGCGGGATGGTCAGCGAACCGGTGGACACGACATTGCCGGCGCTGGTGCCGTTGATCATGCCCATCAGCCCGGAGGCGAAGATCGCCACCTTGGCCGGCCCGCCACGGGTGCGCCCCGCGGCGGAAAAGGCGAAGTTGACGAAGTAGTCCCCCACCTTGGAGGCCTGCAGGAAGGCGGCAAAGATGATGAACAGGATGATGTAGGTCGAGGAGACGGCCGTGGTCGGGCCGAGGATGCCGGCATCCGTGTAGATCTGACTGAAGAAGCGAACCATTCCGAGGCCCGGGTAGCCGAGGAAGCTCGGCAGATAGGGCCCGAGAAAGACGTAGGCAAGGAAGACCAGCGAGATCGTCACCAGCGCCATCCCGGTCACGCGCCGGGTGAGCTCCAGGATCAGCGCCGAGCCGGCGATGGCCGCCCAGGAGATACCCACCGGAGCGAAGGACGTTCCGGTACTCATGCGCAGCTGGGTGTTGAACACCACCAGCAGGTAGGTGGCGACGGCCATGGCGCAGACGATCAGCGTCAGGTCCGGCAGCGTTACCCGCCCGCGGCGCTCGCGTGCCACCCAGGAGAGGACGATGGCGCCGCCGGTGGCCAGCATGAGCGGCACGCCGTAATGCCAGGTCTCGACGGCCGGCTCGATACGGATCGCTCCCTCGGCGAACGCCTGCCACATGAAGCCGGTCTGCACCAGGGCATAGGCGGCCGGCAGCATCAGCAGCCCGCCGAGGATGTTCAGCCAGCGCTTCCCGGCCGGGCCCTCATCACTGAAGCTGGTCGCCGAGTACATGACGAAGCCGAGCACCAGGGCGCCGGCGATGTGGATGATGCGAAAGCTCCAGGTCTCGATCGGGTAGGCATTGAGCGAGAAGAGGTGGAACGCCGCGTAGCCGCCGGCGAGGACCGCCATGGCAAGCCACGCCCAGCCGTGGAACAGGCGCCGGTTACTCTCGATCACCTCCTCATCGACGCCGTGCACCAGGCCTTCTTGAGGGAGGTTGTCTTCCGGCTCCCGGCCGACATCTGGTTTCTCATCGGTCATCAGAATTGCTCCCCCGTCTGACGCGCGATTCCGCCAGCGTCGGCGTCATTTCGTTCTTGGTCTTGCCGCCGTGCCCGGCGGGTACGGCGGTCTGGCAACCCCGGCGAGGCCCGGCTACTTGATCATGTTCTCGGAGATCTCGTAGCCGTTCTCGTTGAACCAGCGCGCCGCACCCGGGTGCCAGGGCATGACGGTGTTCTTGTCGTAATTCTCCGGCACCGTGCTGCGTGCGGCGCGGTGGATCTCCATCATGCGGTCGTGGTTCTCCATTACCGCCTTGGTCGCCGCATAGACGAATCCCTCCGGCAGATCACAGCGTGCGATGGCGAAGTTCCACATGGACACCGCCCGGGCGGGCTTGTCCAGGCTCTGGTAGGTCTCTGCCGGGATCTGGAAGGTCGACACCGGGAACTCTTCCATGACCTGCTTCTGCTCGGCCTCGGTGAACTCGATGATGCGAATATCCGTCTGCACCTCGAGCTGGCTCACTGCGGGCACCGGGATTCCGGCCGCGAAGGCGATGACGTCGATCAGACCGTCCTGCAGCTGGCCGGCAAGGTCGCTCCAGCTCCCGGTTCGGCGGTCGTAATCCACGCCCAGGGTCTGCAGCATGCGCGGGAAGTAGGTGTCAGAAGTCGAGCCGGCGGGGCCAAAGCCGATGGCGGCACCATCCGGGATGTCGGAGATGCCCTCGATGCCCGAGCCCTGAAGCACGGTGATCGAGAACGGGGTCTGGTACATCGGGAACATCGCGCAGGCATTGTCCAGCGGTACGCCCGGAGCGATCGGGCTCTTACCCGCCAGCGCCTCGGCGGCAGGCCCCATGGTCGTCATGCCGAAGGCAAGGTTGCCGCTGTGCACCAGCGCGAGGTTCTGGTTCGGACCGCCGGTGACCTCGCCGCCGCCGGAAATGCCGAGCTCGTCGGCGACCAGGTTGGCCCAGCCGGAACCGTAGGTGAAGTAGGTGCCGCCCTGGCTCGCGGTGCCGACGGTGAAACTGCCAGGCCAGTCCTCCGGCTGGGCAAAGGCAGCCGCCGAGCCGAAGGCCAAGCCCACCACGGCTGCGCTGGTTACTAGGACTCTCGGTTGCATAACATCTCCTCCTCGTTTCTTCGTTGGAATCGGTCTGCGCTGAACGCGGCAACGTGCTGGCGAAGTGCCTGGGTCCGGGGCGCTCCGCCTTCATACCACCATCAAGGGCATGTCAGCCCGGGAGACTATAGCTGACGGCTTGGTGTTCTTCAGTGCCTCATTCAACGAGCATGCCGCGACTGGTTTTTCTGCACTATCTGCCCGACGCCTGCGGCCATGCGTGATCGGCGGCGCCCGCTTGCAGCATGGGTGGCGCACGATCCGCCGGCGCGGGCCGTCAGGACCCGAAAGAGCTTTGCAACCACATGACAAAAAAAGGATTGTCTGGTGCCCCGAGCAGGATTCGAACCTGCGACCTGTCGCTTAGGAGGCGACCGCTCTATCCGGCTGAGCTACCGGGGCGACGCCGGGCAGTATAACGGCCGGGCGGGGGGCCGCGAACCGCCGGTGATACCCCGGCGCGTGCCCCGGGGGAGCAGGCGAGGCAGCAGGCCTATAATGCGGCGGTGGGAGGCGGATCGGCACCGCCGCCCGCCGGCCAAGCAAGGAGAGAGCTGATGACCCTGCCCCGGGAGATTCCCCGCTACCGTCTCACCGAGGATGACTACCACCGCATGGCCGAGGCAGGAATCCTCGGCGAGGACGACCGGGTGGAGTTGATACAGGGAGAGTTGATCGAGATGACGCCCATCGGAAGTGGCCACGCCGGCACTGTGTCCTGGATTGCCCAGCGCTTCTCGGAGGTGGTCGCGGGGCGCGCCGTAGTCTGGACCCAGAACCCCCTGCGCCTGGACCGCCACTCCGAGCCCCAGCCTGACGTGGCCCTGCTGCGGCCGCGCCTGGATGCCTACCGCGCCAGCCTGCCGACTCCGGATGATGTGCTGCTGGTAGTGGAGGTGGCGGACAGCTCCCTTGCCTACCACCGTGACATTAAGGGACCGCTCTACGGGGCCCACGCCATCCCCGAGTACTGGCTGGTGGACCTGGCCGCGCGATGCCTGGTGCGCTACCGCCAGCCCAGCGCCGACGGCTACGCACGGAGCGATCATCAGGATTCCGGAGCTGTGGCGCTGGAGGCCCTGCCCCGGGCCAGGCTGGATCTGACGGAACTGCTGGGTTAACTGAGGGCGCCACGGGCGCAGCACCCGGGGCGGAGAGAGGTCTGGTGGAGCCGAGGGGAGTCGAACCCCTGACCTCTAGAGTGCGATTCTAGCGCTCTCCCAACTGAGCTACGGCCCCGATAAAAGCGGATCGTAGGGTACCATTGGCTTCGCCCCTGCGCCACATGGCCATGACGGTCCGCCAATTCCGTGGAACTGCCCCGCGTCAGCATCATCCTGCCGGCTCTGAACGAGGCCGAGGCCCTGCCGGCCACGTTGCGGGCGCTGGCACCTGCCCGGGCGGCCGGTGCGGAGGTCATCGTCGTGGACGGCGGCAGTGCCGACGACACGCGGGCGCTGGCCGCAGCCGGTGCCGACCGGGTACTGGCCGGCGTCCGGGGGCGGGGGCGGCAGATGAACGCCGGCGCCGAGGTGGCCACCGGCGAGGTGCTGTGGTTTCTGCATGCCGACACCCTGGCGCCCGCCGATGCCCTGGAGCAGATCGCCACCGGCCTCGCCCGCGGACGGCGCTGGGGCCGCTTCGACCTGCGCTTGAGCGGCCGCCGTCGCTGGTCGCTGAGAGTGGTGGAGCAGGGCATCAACCTGCGCTCCCGCCTGCAGGGCCTGGGCACCGGCGACCAGGGCTTGTTCGTGCAGCGCTCCCTGTTCGAGGCCCTGGGCGGCTTTCCCGACCAGCCGCTGATGGAGGATCTGGAACTGGCCCTGCGGCTGCGCCGCCGGGCCGGGCGGCCGGCCTGCCTCCGGGGGCCCCTGGTGACGTCGAGCCGGCGCTGGGAGACGCATGGCGTGCTGCGCACCGTGGTTCTGATGTGGCGGCTGCGTGCGGCCTACGCACTGGGCGCCGACCCGCAGCGCCTCCACCGTCGCTATCAAAGCCGGGACGTTGACACCGGAGCGGGTGGCCGCGAGCATGCCGGGCAGCGCTGACGCGCGGCCCCGGGCCCGGCTGCTGGTGTTCGCCAAGGCGCCGCTGGCGGGCCGGGTGAAGACCCGGCTGGCCCGGCACTACGGTGCGGCGCAGGCGGTCCGGCTCTACCGGCGCATGGCGGCGGTCACCCTGGCCCGGGCCGCGGCGGCCGGGCCGGCCCATCTTGAGCTGTGGTGCGCGCCGGGGGTGTCCCATCCTTTCCTGCGAGGGCTTGCGCGGCGTCACGGCGCGCACCTGCGGGCCCAGCCGCCGGGTGATCTGGGGCGGCGCATGGGCCGGGCCCTGGAGCAACGGCTGCCGGCCCTGGTGGTGGGTGCGGACTGTCCCACGGTGAGTACGGCAATGCTGCGGGAGGCGCTGGACGTGCTGGAGGCGGGAGCGGATGCGGTGCTCGGGCCGGCGGAAGACGGCGGTTATGCGCTGATTGGTCTCGGCCGGCCGCTGCCCGGGCTGTTCCAGGCCATGCCCTGGGGCGGCCCCGAGGTGCTCAGCCGCACCCGCCGGCGGCTGCGGGCCGGCGGCTGGCGCTGGCACGAACTGCCCGCCGTCTTCGATCTCGACCGGCCGGCGGACCTGCGCCGCTGGCGGGCCGGGGACGGGCGGGCCTACACCTCAGGCGGACCCTGATCCATGTTCCTGGAAGGCAACCCGCGTTTCGTCAGCCGGCTCACCCGCGACACCCTGGCCATCATCCTCGCCGGGGGCCGTGGCGGTCGGCTCGCCAACCTCACCGACTGGCGCACCAAGCCGGCGGTGCCCTTCGGCGGCAAGTTCCGGCTCATCGACTTTCCCCTGTCCAACTGCATCAATTCCGGCATCCGCCGCATCGAGGTCATCACCCAGTACAAGGCGCATTCCCTGATCCAGCACGTGCAGCGAGGCTGGGGTTTCCTGCGCGGCGAGTTCGGCGAGTTCGTGGAACTGGTGCCGGCCCAGCAGCGCCTGGACAAGCCGCTGTGGTACGCGGGCACTGCCGATGCCGTGCACCAGAACATCGACATCATCCACGCGCATGCCCCGCGCTACGTGCTGGTGCTGGCCGGCGACCATGTCTACAAGATGGACTACGGCGCGATGATCGCCCGCCACGTGGAGAGCCGGGCCGACATGACCGTGGGCTGCGTGAAGCTCGCCCGGGAGCGGGCCAGCGCCTTCGGCGTGATGACCGTGGACGAGCAGGGGCGAGTGCTGGGATTCGCCGAGAAGCCCCGGCAGCCAGAGCCCATGCCCGGCTTTCCGGACGATGCCCTGGCCTCCATGGGCATCTACGTCTTCGACCGGGACTACCTCTTCGAGCGCCTGCGCGCCGACGCCCGCAACATCGACTCCAGCCGCGATTTCGGCCGGGACATCATCCCCGCCGCCATTGCCGAGGACCGGGTAATGGCCTACCCCTTCGCCGACCCCCACACCGGCGAGCAGCCCTACTGGCGGGACGTGGGCACGGTGGATGCCTTCTTCGAGGCCAACCTGGAGCTGATTGGCCCGTCACCGGAGCTCAATATCTACGACGAGCAATGGCCCATCTGGACCTACCAGGCCCAGCTGCCGCCGGCCAAGTTCATCGACGCCGACGGCGAAGTGGGCCGGGCGGAGGACTCCATGGTCTCCGGCGGCAACATCATCGAGGGTGCCTCGGTGCGCCACTCCCTGCTGTTCTCCCAGGTGGTGCTGCGCCCCGGCGCCCGCGTCGCGGACGCGGTGATCCTGCCGGACGTGCAACTGGGCCGGGACTGCCGCATCCGGCGCTGCGTCATCGACGAGGGCTGCCGCATTCCTGACGGCACCGTGATTGGCGAGGATGCCGCGGCCGACCGGCGGCGCTTCTTCGTCTCCCCCGGCGGCGTGGTGCTGGTGACCGCCGAGATGCTGGGCCAGGAAGTGGCGCACGTTCGTTGATCAGTTAATCGGTTGATCAGTTGACTGGCAGCCTGCCGGATCAACTGATCAACTGCCGGCGCGGCCTGGCCGTGCCTCACACCTTGAAATAGCCCACCTGCTCGCGCAGCGTCTCCCCCAGCCGCGCCAGCTCGCCGGTGGCGCCGGCGTTCTGCTCGGCCCGCTCCAGGCTATGGCTGGAGATCTCCACGATGCTGGAGACGTTGCGGTGAACTTCCTCGGCCGTGCTGCTCTGCTCCTCGGCGGCGGCGGCGATCTGCCGGGCCTGGTCATGGATCTGGGCGACGAAGCGCTCAATGGCGGCCAGGGACTCGCCGGCGGCGTTGGCCTGGTCGACGGTGGCCACGGAACGGTCGCGGCTCGCCTGCATCGACTGCACGGCCTGGTCGGCGCCCTTGCGCAGGCGCTCGATCATGGCCTGGATCTCGTCGGTGGAGTGGGCGGTGCGGGCGGCCAGGTTGCGCACCTCCTCGGCCACCACCGAGAAGCCGCGTCCCTGTTCGCCGGCCCGTGCCGCCTCGATGGCGGCGTTCAGGGCCAGCAGGTTGGTCTGCTCGGCGATGGACCGGATCACCTCCAGCACTGCGGCGATGCCCCGCGTCTCCTGGGCGAGGCTGTCCACGGCGCCGGCGCTGCGCTCGATCTCGGCGGCCAGACCGCCGATGGCCTCCACGGACAGGGACACGACCTGGCGGCCCTCCGCAGCGGCACGGTCGGCGTCCGCGCCGGCCGACTCGGTGTCGGCGCAATTGCGGGAGATCTCCTGGGTGGTGGCAACCATCTGGGCGATGGCGGTGGCGATCAGGTCGGTCTCCCGGCCCTGGTCCTGGACCGATTGGCGGGACTCGTCGGACAGCGAGGCGAGCTGCCCCGTGGCGCTGGCCATCTGCTCTACCGAGGCGTGCACGTCCCGCACCGAGCTCTGCAGGCGGGCCATGAAGGCGTTGAAGGAACCGGCCAGGGCGGCCGACTCGTCGTTGCCTTCCTCCGGCAGGCGGCGGCTGAGGTCGGCCTCACCTTCCGCCAGGTTTCTCATGGCGTCCACCACCCGGCCCAGGCGGCGGGTGATGGTCCGGACCACCACCAGCAGCACGGCCAGCAACCCCCCCAGAGCAATCGCCGTGATGGCCACTGCCAGCACGGTCGCTTCATTCGCCCGCTCGCGGACGGTCGCGACGGCCGCCTGGGTCACCCGGTCGACGTCGGTCAGGTAGAGCCCGGTGCCCAGCATCCAGCCCCACTCGGGCAGGGCCACCGCGTAGCTGAGCTTGGGCTCTTCCGCGCCGGTGGCCGGATTGCCCCAGGCGTACTCCACGAAACCGCCGCCGGCGCGGGCCTGCTTCACCAGCTCGGGGATCAGGAAGCGTCCATCCGGCGTCTTCAGGTGGTTGAGGTTGCTGCCCTCCAGCTCAGGCTTCGGGCCCGTCACCAGGTTGGTGCCGTCGAACTCGTAGACGAACACGTAGCCGTTGTCGCCGAAGCGCAGTTGCCGCAGGATGTTGCGGGCCTGCCGCCGGGCCGCCTCGCCGCCGGTGCCCCCCTGGTAGAGGTGCTCCACGGCGCTGCGGGCCAGATCCATGTAGTTGCGCAGCTCGGCCTTGCGGGCCTGCAGCAGTCCGTCCCGCAGTTCCTGGACCTGGGCTTCCGCGTTGTGCGACAGGGTAGTGATGAAGTGCCAGCCCTGGATCACTGCTACCGCCACCGCTGGAATCAGGGCCGCCGCCAGGATCTTGTTCTTGAGGCTCATCCGCTTCGTTCTCCCATGGGTTGGTTGCGCTGGCTGCCCCGCACTGCAGCTCGCATGGTTGGCTTCGGGAGCCGTGACGGAAGAGTTTTCGGCCGTGCTTGAGGAAACTTGAATGCGCCGATGGGGGCGGCCGTCGAAGTGAGGGGGTAATGAGCCCAACGGACGACATGCTGCTGTTCGCCCGGGTCGTGGAGCAGGGCAGCTTCACCCGGGCCGGCGAGGCCTTTGGGCTGTCCCGGTCCCTGGTGAGCAAGCGCATCGCGGCCCTGGAGGCGCGGCTTGGGGTAAGGCTGCTGAACCGTACCACCCGGCGGATCAGCCTCACTGAGTCCGGCCAGAGCTACTACGGCCACGCGGTGCGGGTGCGCGAGGTGCTGGAGGACGCGGAGCACGATCTGGCCGAGCTCGCCGGCGCGCCCCGGGGGCGGCTGCGGGTCAACCTGCCCGGTGCCCTGCCGGAGTCATTCCTGGCCCGGCTGCTGGGCGGTTTCCTAGAGGAGTACCCGGGCCTGCACCTGGAACTGGACCAGGACGACCCGTTCGTGGACCTGGTCGCGGAGGGCTACGACGTCGCGGTGCGGGTCGGCCGGCTCGCCGACTCCAGCATGGTGGCGCGGCGGGTCGGGGCCTCGCCGCTGGTGGTCTGTGGCGCGCCCGGTTACCTGCAGGCGGCCGCCCCTCTGGGGCAACCCGACGACCTGCAGCGCCACAACTGCATCACATACCGCCACAAGCGTGCCCGCATCAACAGCTGGGAGTTCGTGGTCGACGGCGAGCCCGTCCCGGTGCCGGTGCGGGGCAACCTGCGCTGCGGCAGCAGCACCGCCATCCGCAGCCTGGCGGCGCGCGGCCTGGGCCTTGCCCAGGTGCCGCGGTTCGTGGTGGCCGCCGAACTGGCGGAGGGATCCCTGGTGGAGGTGCTGGCGGCCTACCGGGGCGAGCCCCTGGCCATCCACGCCATCTACCCCCAGCCGCCGCCCCTGCCGCCCAAGGTGCGGGCCTTCATGGATTTCCTGAAGGCCCGGCTGGCGCAGGCGCCGGGCTTCGAGGGCTAGGTGGATCCGGCCCCGCTCCTTCCCGGCTGTCCCGAAGCCTGTCCCGGCTGCGCACACCGCCGCCTGAGCCGGGCCGGCAGTGAGGCCCGCAAGGCGGTATTCCTGGGCCGGCGGCTGGCGCCCTGGAAGAGCCGCCTTGAGAGCGTGCGCGGCGAACTGGAGGCGCATCGCTGGGGCTACCGGGAGCGCACCGCCCTGCTGCTGCGCTGGGATGGCAGCCGCTGGCAGCCGGGCATGCGCCGCCGGGATCGGCAGTTCGTGGCGATTCCCGGCTGTCCGGTGCATGCGGCCTCGGTACGCCAGGCCCAGGCGGTGCTGCTGCCCCGGCTTCCCGCCCCGCCGCAATTGGAGCTCGCCTACTGGGTGCAGTCCGGCGCCCAGCTCACCCTGGTCACCCGCCAGGCCGAGCCGCCGCCGGCGCCATGGCTGACCCCGGCGCTGGCCGCCGGCCTGGCCGCGGCCGGCGTCGAGGGCCTGTGGCTGAATGCCCATCCCAGCGCCGGGCGCCGGCTGTTCGCCAAGCGGGGCTGGCGGCTGCTCTGGGGGAACCCCTGGAGCAGCGACGCCGATGGGCTGCGCCATGGTCCCGGTTCCTTCCGCCAGCTGCTGGGGCGGCTGTACCGCGAGTCCCTGGACGAGGCCGAGGCGTTCCTGGCGCCCGGTCCCGGCGATGCGGTGGTGGATCTCTACTGCGGCGGCGGCGCCAGCCTGCGGCGATGGCTGTCCCGGGGCGCGGCGGCGGCCGGGGTGGAGCTCGGTGGCGAGGCGGTGGCGTGCGCCCGGGTCAATGCGCCGGCGGCGGCCCTGTGGCAGGGCGCCTGCGCCCAGCGCCTGCCGCAGCTGCGGGACTGCCTGCGGCAACGCCCGCCGGGCCGACGGCTCGGGTATGTGAATCCGCCTCGCACGGGCCTCGAGCCGGAGGTGCGGGCCTGGCTGGGTGAGGAGCTGCGTGCGGAGCGCCTCGCCTACCTGTCCTGCAGCGCCGGCACCCTGGCCCGAGACCTGGCCGCTCTGGAGGCCGCTGGCTACCGGGTGGCCCGGCTCACTCCGTATGACTTCTTCCCGCAGACCTATCACGTGGAGGTGCTGGCGCTGCTGGAGCGCGGCGGGGGTTGAGAAGCGGAATGGGGGGCAACCTGCCGGATGCGGCGCTGCGCGCCTTATCCGGCCTACGCGGGTTCCGGCTCGGCCCCGGGGTCTGGTCCAAGGGCGTAGGCCGGATAAGCGAAGCGCATCCGGCATCTTCATCCGGCCGCTTGAAGGGGTGTTTCGTCCCGCTCTCCCCCGGCCCCTCTCGCAAGGGGCTGACCTCGTCACGCAACCTCGCTGGAGAAACCGCCCGCCGGCGCTTTGCCTGCAAGTCGAGGCGGCCGGGAGGTCGGTTGCTTATGGCAGCCGACATTTCCGCCCGCCGGAACCCGCGGCCCGGCTGCCTGTGGAAGCGACTTCAGTCGCGATGCCTTTCTGCAGCGCGGGGAAACGGGTATTTCGTGAGACGCGATGGAAACGCGGTCGGCGCACTAGTACCTCGTACCCAATACGCCCCGGAAACGGTGGGCTTCGCTGCGCTCTGCCCACCCTACGCGAACTGGGCACGGCGCCTGGCCATGCCCCTCGCAGGATTGGCTTCAGACGCGATCAACCGCGCCGGTTCACCGCCACTCGCGGGCGGCTTTGTCGAAGGTGTCGGCGACGCCCTTCGGCGGCTCGCTCATCAGGCTCACCCCCACCACCGCAATAGTGCAGAGGATGAACCCGGGCAGGATCTCGTACATGTCGAACACGCCCCCGGAGAGCTGCTTCCAGGCCACCACGGTGACGGCGCCGACAACGATGCCGGCCAGCGCGCCGTTGCGGGTCATGCGCCGCCAGAACAGCGACAGGATGATCACCGGCCCGAAGGCGGCGCCGAACCCGCCCCAGGCGTAGGACACCAGCCCCAGCACCTGGGCGTTGGGGTCGCCGGCGATCAGCAGCGCGATCAGGGCGATGCCGATCACCGCGCCCCGGCCCACCCAGACCAGTTCCTGCTGGCTGGCGTTCCTGCGCAGGAAGGCCTTGTAGACGTCCTCCGCCAGGGCGCTGGACGACACCAGAAGCTGGGAGTCGATGGTGGACATCACCGCCGCCAGGATGGCCGCCAGCAGCACACCGGCGATCCAGGGATTGGCCAGCGTAGTGGACAGGGCGATGAATACCTTCTCCGAGTCCTGCAACTGGGCGCCGGCAGTCTCCGAGAAATAGGCGAGGCCGGCGTAGCCGACGAAGATGGCACCGAACAGCGACAGCACCATCCAGGTGATGCCGATCAGCCGGGCCTTGGGCACGTCGCTGTGATGGCGGATGGCCATGAAGCGCACGATGATGTGGGGCTGGCCGAAGTAGCCCAGGCCCCAGGCCATCAGCGAGATGATGCCGAACAGAGTCATGCCGCTCATGGCGTCGTTGTAGCTGGGGTCGATGGCGCCCACGGTGGATACGGTGTCCCGCCAGCCGCCCAGGATGTCGATGGCGATCATCGGCACGATGATCAGCGCCAGGAACATCAGGATACCCTGTACGAAGTCAGTCCAGGATACCGCCAGGAACCCGCCCAGGAAGGTGTAGGAGATGATCACCAGACCGCCGACCCACAGCGCCGTGGTGTAGTCCAGCCCGAAGCTCGCCTCGAACAGCTTGGCGCCGGCCACCATGCCCGATGAGGTGTAGAAGGCGAAGAACACCAGGATCACCACCGCCGAGATCACCCGCAGGGCCTTGCTGCCATCCTCGAAGCGGTTCTCAAGGTAGTCCGGCACCGTGATGGAGTCCTTGGCCACCTCGGTATAGATGCGCAGGCGCCTGGCCACGAACTGCCAGTTCAGGTAGGCGCCGATGGTGAGCCCCACCGCGATCCAGATCTGGTTCATGCCGGCCGCGTACACCGCGCCCGGCAGGCCCAGCAGCAGCCAGCCGCTCATGTCGGAGGCACCGGCGGACAGCGCCGCCACCCCGGGCCCCAGCCGGCGCCCGCCGAGCACGTAGTCGGAGAGGTTGCTGGTGAGCTTGTAGGCCACCACGCCGATGGCGAGCATGCCCACCAGGTAGACCACGAAGGTGGCCACCGTGGGCAGGTTGAGGCTCATCTCGTATTCCATGGAAAAGCTCCTTCGGCGGTGGGTATGGACCACGTAGGCCGGATAAGCGAAGCGCATCCGGCAAATCCGGCCACGCCGGAGGCGCTTCGCTTTTCCGGCCTACGCGCTACGCGCACTTTTTCGTCCGCGATTCAATCGGCGCGCTCAACGCTCCGTGAAATAGGTGATCACGGAGAGCAGCACGCACAGCGGCATGGGTACCAGCAGCCAGAACCAGGTGACGGCGGTCAGGGAGTGTTCCATCGGGGCCTCCTCGGCAGCTTTTCCTGCCTAGCGGGCATAGCGTTGGGGCTCGGGCAGCATCAGCGGCCCGGCGTCGGAATCGGGTTCGTCCTCCATGGACATCAGCGAGGCGTTGCCGCCGGCGGCGGCAGTGTCCACGCTCAGCGCCCGCTCGACGGCGAAGCGGAACAGGTAGTGGGGGCCGCCGGCCTTGGGGCCGGTGCCGGAGAGCCGCTCGCCGCCGAACGGATGCACCCCTACCACGGCGCCGATCATGTTGCGGTTGACGTAGGCGTTGCCCGCCATGATCCGGCGGGTGACATGAGCCGCGGTGGTGTCGATGCGGGTATGGATGCCGAAGGTCAGGCCGTAGCCGGCGCCATTGATCTGGTCGATGACGGCGTCAAGCTCCCGGGCCTTGAAGTGAATCACGTGCAGGATGGGCCCGAAATGCTCGCCGCCGACGTCGTCGATGTGGCGCACCCGGTAGGCCCGGGGAGCGACGAAGGTGCCGTGGGCGGTGGCCTCCGGCAGCTCGCAGGCGTGGATCAGCCCGGCGTGGTCGGCCTCGTCCATGTGCCGGGCATGCGCTTCCAGCATCTCCCGGGCCTCGTCGTCAATCACCGGGGTGACGTCGGTGGCGAATTGCCAGGGGTCGCCGATAGCGAGCTCCGCCATGGCCCCGGCGAGCATCTGCTCCAGCTCCTCGGCGATCTCTTCCTGCACATACAGCACCCGCAGCGCGGAGCAGCGCTGGCCGGCACTCTGAAAACTGGACTTGATGATGTCCGGCACCACCTGCTCCAGCAGCGCGGTGGAGTCCACAATCATGGCGTTCTGGCCGCCGGTCTCGGCGATCATCGGCAAGATCGGGCCGTCGCGCTCGGCGAGCTTGCGGTTGATGAGCTTGGCGGTGTCCACCGAACCGGTGAACGCGATCCCGGCGAGGCGTGGATCGGAGACCAGCGGGGTGCCCACGGTGGGGCCGTCGCCGGGGATGAACTGCAGCACGTTCGGTGGGATGCCGGCGCGGTGCATCAGCTCCACCGCGTAGCCGCCGATCAGGCTGGTCTGCTCCGCCGGCTTGGCGATTACCGCGTTGCCGCTCGCCAGGGCGGCGCTGACCTGGCCGGTGAAGATGGCCAGCGGGAAGTTCCAGGGGCTGATGCAGGCGAATATCCCCCGGCCGTGCAGGGAGAGCTGGTTGCGCTCGCCGGTAGGGCCGGGCAGGGGCATGGCGGCGGCGAAATGCTCCCGGGCCTGCAGGGCGTAATAGCGGCAGAAGTCCACCGCCTCGCGCACCTCCGCCACGCCGTCGGGTACGTGCTTGCCGGCCTCCCGGGCGCATAGCGCCACCAGGGTGGGCAGCTCCTGCTCGTAGAGATCGGCGATGCGCTCCAGGCAGGCGGCGCGCTCGCTGGCCGGGGTGTCGTCCCAGTCCGGCTGGGCCCGGTGGGCCCGCTCCATGGCCCGGGCCACGTCCTCGCCGGTGGCGAAGGCGACCCGGCCCACCTCCCGGCGCCGGTCGGCGGGGGAGGTGACCGGCTGGTCGGGCTCACGCACCGGGACGCCGCCGATCAGGGGGACCGCACGCCATTGCCGGCGGTCGGCGGCGGCCATGCCCTCGGCCAGCCGGCGCAGCGCCGCCAGGTCGGTGAGGTCGACCCCCCGGGAATTGGCCCGGCTCGGGCCGTAGAGGTTGCGGGGCAGGGGGATCCGCGGGTGGGGGATCACCGAGTGGCCAGCCACCTTGGCGACCGGGTCGGCGATGATCTCGTCCACCGGCGTCTTCTCGTCGACGATGCGATTGACGAATGAGCTGTTGGCGCCGTTCTCCAGCAGCCGCCGCACCAGGTAGGCGAGCAGCTCCTCGTGGCTGCCCACCGGCGCATAGATGCGGCAGGCCAGATCCTCGGCGCCGGGGCCCACCAGCTGGTCATAGAGTTCCTCGCCCATCCCGTGCAGGCGCTGGAACTCGAAGTCCCGGTTGGCGCCGGCCATCTCCATCACCGCCGCCACGCTGTGGGCGTTGTGGGTGGCGAACTGGGGATAGAAGTGCTCGGGGTCGGCCAGCAGCTTGCGGGCGCAGGCCAGGTAGGAGACATCGGTGTTGGCCTTGCGGGTGAACACGGGGTAGCCGTCCAGGCCCTGCTCCTGGGCGATCTTGATCTCGGTGTCCCAGTAGGCGCCCTTCACCAGCCGCACCATCAGCCGCCGGCCGGTGCGCTGCGCCATATCGGCGAGCCAGTCCACCGCCGCGAAGGCCCGCTTCTGGTAGGCCTGAAGGGCCAGGCCCAGGCCCTGCCAGTCGCCCAGCTGCCGGTCGCCGGCGGCCAGTTCCAGGATCTCGAAGGAGAGATCCAGCCGCGAGGCCTCCTCGGCGTCGATGCACAGGTTGATGTCGCGCTTGGCCGCCATGCGGGTGAGTTCCTGCAGGCGTGGCACCAGCCGCTCCAGCACGCTGTCCCGGTGGGCAAGCTCATAGCGGGGGTGCAGGGCGGAGAGCTTCACCGACACCCCCGGCGCGGTGATCGGCCCACGTCCGGAGGCCACCTTGCCGATGGCCTCGATGGCGGCTCTATACGCGGCCAGGTAGCGCTCGGCGTCGTCGTCGGTGCGGGCGGCCTCGCCGAGCATGTCGTAGGAATAGCGGTAGCCGCGGCGCTCCATGTCGCGGGCCCGGCGCAGGGCCTCTTCGATATTGCGCCCCATCACGAACTGCCGGCCCATGATGCGCATGGCCTGGCGCACCGCCTGGCGGATCACCGGCTCGCCGCTGCGCCGCACCATGCGCTGCATCACCGAGCCGAAGTTGCGCTCCGGGCCCTCGGACGGGCGCAGCAGCCGGCCGGTGAGCATCAGCGCCCAGGTGGAGGCGTTGACGAACAGCGACTCGCTCTTGCCCAGATGGCTTTCCCAATCGGTGGAGCCCAGCTTGTCCTCGATGAGCTTGTCCACGGTCTCCGCGTCCGGCACCCGCAGCAGCGCCTCGGCCAGGCACATGAGCACCACGCCCTCCTGGCTGGAGAGCTCGTACTCGTGCATGAAGGCGTCGATGCCGCTGGTGCTGGCGCTGTTGCGGCGCACGCCGTGCACCAGGGTGCGGGCCCGGTCGGCGACGCGCTCGCGTGCCTCCGGCGCCAGGCGCGCGGCCTCCAGCAGGCGCCGCACGTGCTCGGCTTCATCGCAGCGGTAGGCGGCGTTGAGCTCGGAGAAGTGGGGCGTGTCTGTGACCGCGGGAACGGAGAACTCCATGGGCGGGCCTCGTGCTGGGAGCAGGGGCGGGGCGTCTGCCTCGGAGGCGCCCCCGCCGCGTGGTTAGCGGTAAAGAAACATTCCGAAGAGTCTAGTAACGCACCGGGCAACATGCCGCAGCCCAGGGTGGGGGCAACCCCCCCGGAGTGGTGTCCGGAAATGGAGACGCCGGATGCGCTTCGCTTATCCGGCCTACGCGGGCACCGCGGTGACGCGGGGGCTGGTCGAAGGGCGAACGGTGGATGAAGCGAAGCGGAACCGGTCCATTACAGTGCGGACCGGGTACGCGGTTCCCGATTGCCTCTCACTCCCCTCTCCCCTTGCGCGAGGGGCCGGGGGAGAGGGGGACGAACGACTTGCAGCAACACGGCAGAAGACGCCTTCGGCGAGCTCCGGGCCGGAAGCCCGCGTAGGCCCGATAAGGCGCCGTGGCGCCGCATCCGGCGTCTTCTGGAAATGGCTCAGTCAGCCCCCGGAGGCAGGCTCCACCAGATCCCGGTAGGCGTGCCAGGTGGCGTGGCCGAGCAACGGCATCAGCACGATCAGCCCGAGGAAGGCGGTGGCGAAACCCACCCCGACCAGGATTACGATCAGTGCGGCCCAGAGGGCCATGGCGGGAACGTTGCCGCGGGTGGCCCGCAGGCTGGTGACCATGGCGGTGATGGTGTCGCAGCGCTGGTCCAGCATGGCGGGTACCGAGACCACGCTGAAGGCGAACACCAGCACCGCCAGGATGCCCCCGACGATGATGTAGGCGAGCGCAAAGCCCATGTGCTCACCGCTCAGGAACAGCGTGTAGGCGAGGTTGTCCAGGGTGGCGATGTTACCGCTGTAGAACAAGGCGAACAGAATGGCCGAGATCCGTTCCCAGGAGATCAGGGCGAAGGCCAGCAGGGCGGCGAACAGGCCGATGGAGTAGTTGCCCTGCCAGGCGGTCATCGCATCCTTCAGGGAAACCGGCTGGGAGCGCTCCAGCCGGCGGCTGATCTGGTAGAGCCCCAGGGCCAGGAACGGCCCGATCAGAAAGAAGCCGGACACCGCCGAGGTCACCAGGTGGGGCTGGCTGGCGCCAAGGCCGATCAGCAGGAACCCCACCGCCGCGAACACCAGCCCGAAGCTGAGGCTCTGGCGCGGGGCCCGCACCAGGTCGCGCCAGCCCGCCGCCAGCCACTGCAGCGGCCGGCCGGCGTCCACCTGCCGGACCGGCAGGCTGTTGAATTCCTGCTGGATGGTCTCAGTCTGTTGCATACAAGGGCCCTCTCGACTCCTGGCGTCTCATAACTCTGGTCAGAGTCTAGCGCGAATCTCCCGTGCCGAAATCCGCGCCGCGGCGTCACCGCGCGAGCATTGGTCGCGCAGGCTGTCTACTGGGGAGTTGGCAGATCGCGATAGAGGTGTGCCAACGGGCGGGGGGTGGGCGCTCCCTCCGGCCTGAGCCTGTGGGGGCTCGGGGGTGGCTGCGTTGGCATTTTCTGCGCTGGCTCCCACGTTTCTTCGCAACGTGGGGCTACGGCGGGCGGCTTCTCGGTTGATTCGTTAACTCGTGAATCAGGTGGAAGCGCTGCTCCGAATCCCAGATTCACGAGTTGACCAATCAACCAATCAACCAACCAACACCTCACCCCTCGGGCCGCCTCAGTCGGTGTCTGCCTCAGGCGCTGCCGGCAGCAGGGTCTCGCTGCCGGGGCCGCGCACCTGCTCGACCCGGGCGTCCAGCTCGCCGCGGGCAAGGCGCACGCGCAAGCGGCGGCCGGGCGCGCTGTCGCCGGCGTCACGCAACAGACCGGCGGTCTCGTCGCTCACCAGGGCGTAGCCGCGCCCGAGGGTGGCCAGCGGGCTCACCGCTTCCAGCTCCCGGACCAGGCCCGTCAGGCGGCGCCGGCGGCGGTCCAGGTCCGCTTCCACGCAACGCCCGAGGCGCGTGCGCAACGCGCCGGTGCGCCGGCCCAGCTCCGCCAGCCGCCGGCGGGGATCGCGGCGTGCCAGCCGGCCTGCGGCCTGCTCCAGGCGCTGGCCGGCCCGGGCCAGGTGCCGGTCGAGGGCGCCCTGCAGCCGGCGTTCCAGCTCGTCCAGGGACTGGGCGCGGTCCTGCAGCCGGCGGCCGGGGTGGGAGCGCTGCAGGCGCGCCTCCAGGCCCGCGAGCTGCTGGTGGGCCTGCCGCAGGCGGCTGCCCTGAAGGGTGCGCAGCCGGCCCTCCAGGGCGGCGAAGCACTGGATCCAGGCGGGTCCGTCGGGGCTCAGCAGCTCGGCGCCGGCGGAGGGCGTCGGCGCCCGCTGGTCAGCCGCCAGGTCGGCAATGGTCACGTCCGTTTCATGGCCCACGGCGCTGACCACCGGAATGGCGCAGTCGTAGAGGGCCCGGGCCACCGGTTCCTCGTTGAAGGCCCAGAGATCCTCCAGGGATCCGCCACCGCGGGTGAGCAGCAGCACGTCCACCTCGCGGCGCTCGGCGGCGAGCCGCAGGGCCGCGGCGATCTGCTCGCCGGCCCCCGCTCCCTGCACCGGCACCGGGTAGATGAGCACCGGCAGGGCCGGGAAGCGTCGGCGCAGAACGGTGAGCACGTCATGCAGGGCGGCGCCCGTGGGGGAGGTGATCACCCCCAGGCGCCGGGGCAGTGCGGGCAGGGGACGCTTGCGCTCCGCCGCGAACAGGCCCTCGGCGCCGAGGCGTGCCTTGAGGGCCTCGAAGGCCCGCTGCAGGGCGCCGAAGCCGGCCTCCTCCATGTGCTCGGCTACCAGCTGGAACTCCCCCCGGGCCGGGTACAGCCCCGGGCGGGCCCGCACCAGCACCTGCTGGCCGTCGGCCGGCCGGAATGCCAGGTGCAGGTTGCGGTTGCGGAACATCGCGCAGCGCACCTGGGCGGCGGCGTCCTTGAGGGTGAAGTAGAAATGGCCGGAGCGGGGGCGCGAGAGGTTGGAGATCTCCCCCTCGACCCAGATCAGCGGGAAGGCCTGATCCAGGATCTGGCGCACCTCCTCGTTGAGGCGGCTGGGGGTGTAGATGTCCCGCTGCGGGAACAGGGACGGGGACTGCTCGCTGGCGCCTGGCATGGCGCCAGCATAGCAGGGCCGCCGGGCGCCGCCGCGGCTATGTGCAGCGTTCAACAGCCGGTGAGTTTTGACGGGCGGGGGGCGCGGGGAAAGCTATCGGCTCCCGGGGGTGTCGGGTGGGCGGTAGGGATTGCAGCTGGGATTGCGCTGCGCTCCATCCCAGCCAACGCGTTGTGCTGGCGCCGCGTAGGCTGGGTTGAGCATGCGAAACTCAGCGTCTTCGCTGAAATCTGCGGGCTGGCTGGGAGAGGGAGCCAGCGCCGGGGGGAGCGCGTAGACCGGATAAGCAAAGCGCATCCGGCGTCCCGGTGTCGGTTGGCTGCCTGCTGCGCTGGCGCTGGCCGGATGGGGCCCGCCCTCCGCCGGGCCGGGCTCACCCGCCAACAATCCAACCGATGACCGGATTCCTAACGCAGCGCCGTCGCCGGGGCGGTCGGCGGCGCGCTGTAACCGGGGGATCCGCCGCCGCTGTTCCGCTCGCAGGCCGCGAGGCCGGCGGCCATGGCGACGCCCAGGGCCAGGATCGTCAATCGATGCATGAGGTTGTCCTCCCTGTTGGGTGTGGCGAGCAGCCTGTCCCTCAGGGTAGACCAGCCAATGGCATGCAGCCCGGATGTTGCGTCGCCGCATTGGTTTACGATGTCCGGGCGCGACCATACAATAACCGGTTAACCCGAGATCCCCCCCCTCACGCCCCAAGGTGCCTGCCCATGCGACTGGTCGAGGATGCTCTCACGTTTGACGACGTACTGCTGGTTCCAGCCCAGTCCGACGTCCTGCCCCGGGATGTCAGCGTGCGCACCCGGCTGACCCGCGACATCGCGCTCAGCATTCCCCTGGTGTCCGCCGCCATGGACACGGTGACCGAGGCGCGGCTCGCCATCGCCCTTGCCGAGCAGGGAGGCATGGGCATCATCCACAAGAACATGACCGTCGAGCAGCAGGCCAGGGAAGTGCGGCGGGTCAAGAAATTCGAGAGCGGGGTCATCAAGGAGCCCATCACCGTCAACTCCACCGCCACCATCCGCGACGTGCTGGAGCTGATGCGCAGCCAGTCCATCTCCGGCGTGCCGGTGGTGGACGGCGAGGATCTGGTGGGCATCGTCACCAGCCGTGATCTGCGCTTCGAGACCCGGCTGGATGCGGCCGTCACCGAGGCCATGACGCCCAAATCCCGGCTGGTGACGGTCCAGGAGCATGCCGAGCGCGACGAGATCCTGGCCCTGCTGCACCGCCACCGCATCGAGAAGTTGCTGGTGGTGAACAACCAGTTCCAGCTGCGCGGCATGATCACCGTGAAGGACATCCAGAAAGCTAAAGACTACCCCTTCGCCTGCAAGGACGAGTATGGCCGGCTGCGGGTGGGTGCCGCCGTGGGCACCGGCGCCGGCACCGAGGAGCGGGTCGGCGCCCTGGCGGAGGCCGGGGCCGACGTGGTGGTGGTTGACACCGCCCACGGCCACAGCCGCGGCGTCATCGAGCGGGTGCGCTGGATCAAGCGCAACCACCCGCAGATGCAGGTGGTGGCCGGAAACATCGCCACCGCCGAAGCCGCCCGGGATCTGGCCGATGCCGGGGCCGACGCGGTCAAGGTGGGCATCGGCCCGGGCTCCATCTGCACCACCCGGGTGGTGGCCGGCGTGGGGGTGCCCCAGGTCACCGCCATCGCCAATGCTGCCGAGGCCCTCGAAGGACGCGAGGTGCCGGTGATCGCCGACGGCGGGGTGCGCTACTCCGGCGACATGGCCAAGGCCGTCGCCGCCGGCGCCCACTGCGTGATGATGGGCAGCATGCTGGCGGGCACCGAGGAGGCCCCCGGCGAGGTGGAGATCTACCAGGGCCGCTCCTACAAGTCGTACCGGGGCATGGGCTCGATCGCGGCCATGGGCCAGAGCCAGGGCTCCTCCGACCGCTACTTCCAGGAGGACGCCAGCAGCGTGGAGAAGCTGGTGCCCGAGGGTATCGAGGGGCGGGTGCCCTACAAGGGCAGCCTGGTGAACATCGTCCACCAGATGATGGGCGGCCTGCGCGCCAGCATGGGCTATGTCGGCTGCGCCAGCATCGAGGAGATGCGCACCCGCCCGCAGTTTGTGCGCATCACCAATGCCGGCGTGCGCGAGAGCCATGTGCACGACGTCAGCGTGGTGAAGGAGGCCCCCAACTACCGGGTGGA
>CAZAQB010000016.1:33812-37708 GCA_964487155.1 uncultured Ectothiorhodospiraceae bacterium | reverse complement strand
GACCTCTACCCCGCGCTCCGGCGGGCCTGATTTTGTAAACACCCTCTCAGCACCGGCACGCTGCAGTGTAACGCCTGCCCTGCGAGCTCTGAAACAGCAATTCCCCCCGGGCCCGCACGGCCCGCCAGGCGCCCTACAGCCGGCCGCTCAACTAGCCGTCTACCAGGCCGCCGTTTTACTCCTGTGTTGCTACGGTTAAGGAGGCGCTGAACCATGCTGCGGATGCCGCGAGTTTCCGGGCAACAGCACAGGGCCCGGCCACAGATCCCTGTTTCGAGCTCGGCCAAGCCGGTCGCCGCCCCTGGACTCGGCGGAACACTCCCCAGGGCTTTGCTATGGTTTTCGGGTATGGCTCAGGACTTCGGAGCCCGCCCGGGCCGTTTCCGGCCCCGTCGAACGCCTCGCGGTATCTTCGCCTGACAGTTACGGGACGGCCAGGAGGTCACCGCGGCCGGCCATTGGAATTTGCACAGGAGCGAGCGATTTGATTCGAGCGGAGAACGTCAGCAAGGTCTTCGGGGCGCAGCCGGAGTCGGTGCTGCCCCTGCTGGAGCAGGGCAAGGGCAAATCGGATATCCAGGCCGAGACCGGGCATGTGCTCGGCGTCGATCGGGCGAGCTTCTCCCTGGAAGCCGGCGAGGTGTTCTGCATCATGGGACTCTCCGGCAGTGGCAAGTCCACGCTGATCCGGTGCATCAACCGCCTCATCGAGCCCACCGCCGGCAGGATCTTCCTCCAGCACCCCGAGCGCGGCGAACTGGAAATCACCAGCATGGGCGAGGAGCAGCTGCGCATGCTTCGCCGCCACGAAATGAGCATGGTGTTCCAGCATTTCGCCCTGTTCCCGCACCGAACGGTGCTCTCCAACGTGGTCTACGGGCTCGAAATTCAGGGCCGGGACGAATCGGAAAGCGCCCGCAAGGGACAGGAGGTGCTGGACATGGTGGGGCTCGGGCAGTGGAGCAAATCCTACCCCCACGAACTCTCCGGCGGCATGCAGCAGCGCGTAGGGCTCGCCCGTGCCCTGGCGACGGATGCCCGGGTGCTGCTCATGGACGAACCCTTCTCGGCACTGGATCCGCTGATCAAGGTGAACATGCAGGAGGAACTGAAGAAGATTCAGCAGGAACTGCATCGCACCATCCTGTTCATCACCCACGACCTGGACGAGGCCATGCGCATCGGCGACCACATCGCCATCATGGAGGCCGGCCAGGTGGTCCAGATCGGCACACCGGAGGACATCCTGGTCAACCCACGCACCGAGTACGTGTCGAAGTTCGTGGAGCACGCCGACCCCACCGGGGTGATCACCGCCGGAACCATCGCCCTGCCCCTCGACGACCCCGAGCTGCGCAGCAGACGGGCCGACTCCGCAACCCATTTCGCCCGCGAGGACTACCCCGATTTCGAGATCGCGGTGGACTCCGAGGGCCGGCTGCAGGGCGCGCGGCTATCCGGCGAGTCGGTCAAGGTGGAATCGCTTGAGCAATCCGGTGCCCACCAGGGGCAAGGCGAGCGCCGCGCGGATCTGGTCCTGACCTGCGGCCGGGAGACGGTGGTGCGCCAGCTGCTGCAGGGCCGCACCCACACCACGCTGCCCATGGTGATCATCGACGACGACCAGCGGGTAGTCGGTCTGGTGGACGAGCCGGAACTGATCACCGCCATCCTGGAGAAGCGCGGCCACTCCCCGACGCAGGACAACGGCGGGTCCGCTGCCGCCCAGGCGCCCACGGGAACCCGTTGAGGGGCCCGGGCGGACGAACGGCGTAACAGACACAGGAGACCTGGCACGATGGGCGAGCTCTGGGAATTCCTCAGAACGCTGCTGACCGACCCCTTCGATTTGTTCAACCTGCCGATCCAGCAGTGGATCTCGGATGTGGTCAACTGGGTGGTCAACACCTTTCAGAGTTTCTTCCGGTCCTACATCAGCCCGCCGGTGCGCTGGGTGATGGAGGGCATCCAGGGCGGGCTGTCCGCGATTCCGCCGCTGATCTTCCTGGCGGGGCTGTTCGTCATCGGCTGGCGCGCCACCTCCTGGAAGGTGGGGCTGTTCGCCTTCATCGCCTTCGGCTTCGCCGGCGTCATGGGCGTCTGGGAGGAGCTCATCACGACCCTGTCCCTGGTCGCCACGGCGGTGGTGTTCTGCGTCATCATCGGGCTGCCGGTGGGCATCGTCTGCTCCCGGAACCTCCGCTTCTACACCATGATCCGTCCGGTGCTGGACATCATGCAGACCACGCCGCCGTTCGTGTACCTGGTGCCGGCGGTGATGCTGTTCAGCATCGGCAATGTCCCGGGGCTGGTGGCCACCATCATCTTCGCCATGCCGCCGATCATCCGGCTGACCAATCTGGGCATCCGCCAGGTCCCGGACCAGTACACCGAGGCGGCGCTGGCCTTTGGGTCCACGCCCCGGCAGATTCTCTGGAAGGTGCAGTTTCCTCTGGCGCTGCCCACCATCATGGCCGGGCTCAACCAGACCATCATGCTATCCCTGTCCATGGTGGTGATCGCCGCCATCATCGGTGCCGGCGGGCTCGGCCTCGAGGTCTACTCGGGGCTGCAGCGCCTGGACATCGGCCAGGCCTTCGTCGGCGGTATCGGCATCGTACTGCTGGCCATGGTGCTGGACCGCATCACCCAGGGACTCGGAGAGCGCCGCCCCGGCGGCGGCAAGGATAACGGTAACTAGGAGCACGCCGGTCACCCCGCAACTCCGCGGGGCCGGGTGAAAACCGCAACGCGATCCAAAGGAGGCATAGCCCATGAGACTCGCGAGCAACTTACGCAGGCTGATCCCGGTGGCCGTCGCGGCCCTGACGCTGACCGTCAGCGCCGGAGCTGGCGCCGATGACCACAAGATGCCCGGCAAGGGCGTGACATTGAAACCTGGTGTCGCCAGCTGGACCTCCGCCATCCCGGTCAGCTGGGTGTACCGGCTGCTGCTGGAGGACCTGGGCTACGAGGTGGACAAGCCGACCCAGCTCTCCAACCCGGTGGCCTACCTGGCCCTGCGGGAGGGGGACATCGACTACTGGCCGAACGGCTGGTTCCCGCTGCACAACGCGCAGCTGCCTAACAACTTCAAGGCGAAAGCCACGTTGTTCGAACCCCTGTGCCCGGCCTGCGGCATCCAGGGTTACCTGGTGGACAAGGCCTCGGCGGAAAAGTACGACATCACCTCCATCGAGGACTTCAAGCGCGAGGAGGTCCGCAAAGCCTTCGACCACAACGGCGACGGCAAGGCGGATCTCTACGGCTGCCCGCCAGGCTGGGGATGCCACGAGGGCATCAACGCCATGCTCGACAAGTTCAACGCCCGGGAATACATCAACCACGTGGACGCCGGCTACTCAGCCAACTTCGCCGAGGTGCTGTCCCAGGTGAACTCCGGTGAGCCGGCCCTGTACTACACCTGGGGTCCCAGCGCCTGGCTGCAGACCCTCAAGCCCGGCGAGGACGTGGTCTGGGTCAACGCTCCCGGCATCGTCGAAAGTGACAACGAAAAGGTCAGCGGGGTCCCCGGCGCCGCCACCGATCCCATCATGATGGGCTTCGTGGCCGCCGACATCCAGGTGGCGGCCAACGACGGCTTCCTGAGTGACAACCCGGCCGCCAAGGAGCTGTTCCGGCAGGTGCGTATCCCGCTGGCCTGGATCAACCAGGCCGACAAGATCCGCGGCGAGCGCAACATGTCCGACGAGGAGGTCGCCTCGCTGGCCCAGAAGTGGCTCGACGACAACCGCGCCAAGGTGGACGGCTGGCTGAAGGCGGCCCGGAACGCGGCCATGTAACAGCGCTCCGGCCATTCCATGCCGGATTGCGCCAGGGGGCCTTCGGGCCCCCTTTTTTTGCTCCCACGGCAGCAACCCGATGATTGAGTGTAA
>CAZAQB010000016.1:0-33712 GCA_964487155.1 uncultured Ectothiorhodospiraceae bacterium | reverse complement strand
CCCTTGCAGCTGACAGTCACCGCACCCCGCAACACCGAAGACCTCCTGGAAGCCGAGATGACGGCCCTGGGGGCGACGGCGGTGCGGCGCGTGCCGGGCGGCGCCCGCACCGCCGGCGAGCTGGAACTGGCCTACCGCCTCTGCCTGGAATCCCGGCTGGCGAGCCGCGTGCTGCTGAACCTCATCGAGGACGCGGAATGTCCGGACGCCGACGCCCTCTACCAGAGCGTGGCGGCATTCCCCTGGGAAGACCACATCCCGCCGGGCGCCACCCTCGCGGTGGACTTTCTGGGCACCTCCGAGACGCTGCGCAACACCCAGTTCGCGGCCCAGCGGGTGAAGGACGCCGTGGCCGACCGGCTGCGCAATCTGCGCGGCCAGCGGCCCACGGTCGACCGCCGGAACCCGGATCTGCGTCTCAACGCCCGCCTCCACGGCGCTCGCCTCGGGGTGGCTGTCGACCTGTCCGGGGCGGCGCTCCACCGGCGCGGCTACCGGAGCGCCGCGGGGCGCGCGCCACTGAAGGAGAACCTGGCGGCCGCCATCCTGCTCCGTGCCCGCTGGCCGGAGCTGACCGCCCAGGGGGCCGCCCTGGTGGACCTCATGTGCGGCTCCGCCACGCTGGCCATCGAGGCGGCCCTGATTACCACCGGCCGGGCGCCCGGCCTGCTCCGGGCGCACTGGGGCTTCCAGGGCTGGAGCGGCCACCGGCCGGAACTCTGGGACCGGCTGCACGCGCAGGCCCTGGAGCGGGCCCGCGACGGGACGCCCGTGGCACCGCTGCGGGCCTTCGACCGGGATCCGGCCGTACTGGAAACGGCTCGCGCCAACGCCCGCCGCGCGGCGGTGGGGGAAATCATCGAGTTCGAGCGCCGCGACGTGCTGGCCGACCCGCCGCCGGCCCCGGGGGAGAGCGGTCTCGTGGTCGTGAATCCCCCCTACGGCGAGCGCCTGACGGTGGACTCCGACCCGGAGGGCTGGTATGCGCGGCTGGGGGAGACCCTGCGCCGGGGTTTCCCCGGCTGGCGCGCCGCGGTCTACACCGGGCGCCCTGCCCTGCTGCCGGCCCTGGGGCTGCGCTCCGACCGGGTCTACCGCCTGCACAACGGCGCGCTGCCCGGCCGCCTGGGCGTCTACCGCCTGCGCGAGACCGCGGCGGCGCCCGAGGCGCCGCCAGATCCGGCAGCGAGCCCCAGCGCCGAGATGCTGGCCAACCGGCTGCGCAAGAACCTGCGCACTCTGGGCCGCTGGGCCCGGCGCGGGGGCATCGGCTGCTACCGGTTGTACGACGCCGACCTGCCGGAGTACGCCCTGGCGGTGGACCTCTACCTGTCCGACGCCCTCTGGGCCCACGTCCAGGAATACGCGCCGCCGGCACAGATCGCCCCCCGCAAGGCGCTGGCCCACCGCCGGGAGGCCCTGGCGGTGATCCCCCGGGTGCTGGAGATCCCCCCGGAGCGGCTGATCTTCAAGATGCGCCGGCGGCGCCGCGAAGGCGAGCAGTACCAGGGGGCAGAGAGGCCCACGGAGCGTTACCTGGAGGTGGCCGAGCACGGCAGCCGGCTCTGGGTGAACCTCACCGACCGGCTGGACACCGGCCTGTTTCTGGATCACCGGCCGGTGCGGGGCTGGATCAAGGAGCAGGCCCGGGGCGGGCGCTTCCTCAACCTGTTCGGCTACACCGGCGCCGCCACCATCCAGGCCGCAGCCGGCGGCGCGGCGGACACCGTCACCGTGGACCGGTCAGGCCACTACCTGCGCTGGGCGCGCCGCAACCTGGAGCTGAACGGTTGCACCCCCGGCGATCATCGCCTGATCAAGGCCGACTGCCGGGCCTGGCTGGCGGAGCAGGCGCGGCGCCCTCGCCCGCCGGCCTTCGACTTGATTCTGCTGGATCCGCCAAGCCTGTCCCGGAGCGGCGGCGAGCCGGAACTCGACCTGCAACGCGACCACCCGGATCTGATCCGCGCCGCCGCGGCGCTGCTGGCGCCCGGCGGCCTGCTCTACTTCTCCACCAACCTGCGCCGCTTCCGCCTGGACGCCGCCGCCCTGCAGGGGCTGGAACTGCGAGACGTCACCCGGGCATCCATTCCCAGGGACTTCGCCCGCCGCCCGGACATCCATCGTTGCTGGGAAGTCCGGCACGCAACCCATGGAGCCGCAGATGCACGCAGCTAAACGCGGATAGGGAAATTTTCAAGACCGCCTTCCTGCCCATGGCTCCCGCCACAACCGTACAACCGGTCGACCCTCATCGGACCATGCCGACTCAGCGCAATCGGCGTCCATCTGCGTTTATCCGCGGCAGGCTCTTCGCAATGCGCTCAGACCGGCGCGCGGCCGGCGACCAGCAGGTGGCGGTCGCTGACCTGCTCGACCGTCCAGCCTGCAAGGCCCGCCTCCCGGAGCTGGTCGCGAACCTCCCCGGGCAGGAAAGCCGCATGCAGGGAGGCGGTGAAATCCCGGCGCAGCACCGCGGGCACCCCCGCGGCATAGCGCTTCACCAGGGCATCCAGCGCCGCCGTGTCGGCCGGGCGGACCAGATCCATCACCAGCACCGGCGCGCCCGGGCCGGCTACGTCGCGCACGGCACGCCAGAGCACGGCGGGGTCATGCAGATGGTGCAGCAGGCTGTTGCTGATCACCGCGTCGTAGTTGGACTGGGGCAGGTCCAGATGGGGGATGCGCCCGAGGTGGAACTCCACGCAGCCGTCCAGCTCCGGGTCCCGCCACAGGGCCTGTTCCGCCAGCCTCACCATGGCATCGGAACCGTCCACCCCGTGCACCGCGCAGCCCGGGTAGGCGCGGGCGAAACGCAGGGTGACGTCGCCGGGGCCGCAGCCCAGGTCCAGCACGTAGCCCTCCGGGGCGAAGTCGGGGAAACAGGCCGCGAAGTGCTCCATGAAGGCGCTGTTGGGCTCCTCGAAGTCAGCCTCGGCGTAGGCCCGGGCCTGGGCCTCGTCGTCCATCAGTTCGGGTTCGGGCACCCGCTCCATCGATTCTCCCCTGCCACCGGCGTGCGACCCTATACCAATAGCACCCGGCCCCGCGCTCTGCCCGGCAACCGGCCTCAGCGCCGGGCCGCCGCCAGGGCCTGGTCCAGGTCGGTAAGCAGGTCGGCGGGGTCCTCGTGGCCCACCGACAGCCGCACCAAGCCGTCGGTGATGCCGGCCGCGGCCCGCTGCTGCGGGCTGTTGCGGCCGTGGGTGGTGGTCGCCGGGTGGGTGATGGTCGTGCGCACGTCCCCGAGGTTGGCGGTGATGGACACCAGCCGGGTGGCGTCGATCAGCCGCCAGGCGGCCTCCCGCCCGCCATGCACCTCGAAGGAGACGATGCCGCCGAACCCCTTCTGCTGGGTGCGGGCCAGTTCATGCTGGGGATGATCCGGCAGCCCGGGGAAGTGCACCCGGCCGACCCCCGGCTGCTCCACCAGCCACTCGGCCACCGCCTGTGCATTGCGGCAGTGCTCGGCCATGCGGATGCGCAGGGTCTCCAGGCCCTTGAGGAACACCCAGGCATTGAACGGGCTCATGCAGGGCCCGGTGTTGCGCAGGAAGCCGAACAGGGTCTTGCCCACCCGCTCCTGATCCCCGATCACCGCCCCCCCCACGCAGCGCCCCTGGCCGTCCAGGAATTTGGTGGCGGAATGCATCACCAGATCGGCACCGAGATCCAGCGGCCGCTGCAGCGCCGGCGTGCAGAAGCAATTGTCGACCACCAGCAGGGCGTCGTGGGCATGGGCCAGTTCCGCGAGGCGGCGGATGTCGGCGATCTCGGTAATGGGGTTGGAGGGGGTCTCCAGGAACAGCATGCGGGTCTCGGGCCGGATCGCCTGCTCCCAGCCCTGGTAGTCGGTGAGCCCCACGAAGCTGGTCTCAATGCCGAACCGGGGCAGGTGCTTGTCGAAGTACGAGGCGGTGGTGCCGAACAACCCTGAGGAGGAGACGATGTGGTCCCCCTGGCTGAGCAGCCCCAGGGTCAGGCAGAGAATGGCCGACATGCCCGAGGCGGTGGCGATGCAAGCCTCGCCCCCCTCCATGGCCGCCAGCCGGTCCTGGAAGGTGCGCACCGTTGGGTTGGTGAAGCGGGAGTAGAGATTGCCCGGCTCGGTCTCCGCAAAGCGCGCCGCCGCCTGGGCCGCGCTCTTGAAGGTGAAGCTGGAGGAGGTGAAGATCGGCTCGGAGTGCTCCTGCTCGTCGGTGCGCACCTGCCCCGCCCGCACGCCGAGGGTGGAGAGTCCCGGCTCGCCTGGGAAACGATCAATGGTCATGGACTGCACCTCGCGCGGAATCTGCAGCATGGCTGCGGCGAGGGCGGTGGGTAGCGATTGCCCCGAACGGGGCCGGGAGGGCGCATTCCACGCTCTCGCTTTAGCCGTATTTGTAAGGCGCCCGCAAGCTGAGATTCAAATCGGCGCCAAGAATCTGCAAGTTACTGCCGGCGCAGGGGAGCTGTCAATCAGGCGTGGTAGTAGAGTTCCAGGGTCGCCGTCTCGGTGCCGCGGCTCGCCTCCTTGGCCCCGTCCGAGCGCAGCGACTCCACCTGGCGCAGGTAGGCGTCGGTGACGTCACCGGTGACGTAGTTGCCGTCGAAGCAGGAGCAGTCGAAGCGCTGGATGTGGTTCTTGCGGCCCCGCACCGCCGCCACCAGGTCATCCAGGTTCTGGTAGATCATGCGGTCGGCGCCGATGGCGGCGGCCACCTCGTCGTCGCTGCGCCGGTGGGCGATGAGTTCGTCCGCCGTCGGCATGTCGATGCCATAGACGTTCGGGAAGCGCACCGGCGGCGCCGCCGAGGCCAGGTACACCCGCCGCGCTCCGGCTTCCCGGGCCATCTGGATGATCTGCCGTGAGGTGGTCCCGCGCACCACCGAGTCATCCACCAGCAGCACGTTCTTGCCGCGAAACTCCAGTGCGATGGGATTGAGCTTCTGGCGCACCGAGCGGGTACGCACCTGCTGTCCCGGCATGATGAAGGTGCGGCCGATATAGCGATTCTTGATGAAGCCCTCGCGATAGGTCAGCCCCAGCTCGTTGGCCATGTCCAGGGCCGCCGTGCGGCTGGTGTCGGGCACCGGAATCACCACGTCGATATCGTGGCCGGACCAGTTCCGGCGGATCCGCTCCGCCAGCCGCCGGCCCATGCGCAGCCGCGCCTTGTACACCGAGATGTCGTCCAGCAGCGAGTCCGGACGGGCCAGGTAGACGAACTCGAAGATGCAGGGCGAGAGCATGGGGGACTCGGCGCACTGCCGGGTGTTCAGGTTACCGTCCAGGTCGATGAACACCGCCTCGCCGGGCGCCACGTCCCGGATCAGCCGGTAGCCCTGCACGTCCAGGGCCACGCTCTCCGAGGCAACCATGTACTCGGTGCCCGCGTCGGTCTCCCGGGAACCGAAGCATAGCGGCCGGATGCCGTAGGGATCCCGGAAGGCCAGCAGGCCGTAGCCGTTGATCAGGGCCACCGCGGCGTAGGCGCCCCGGCAGCGGGCATGGACGCCCTGCACGGCCCGGAAGATGTCGTCCTCGTCGATGGACAGCCTGCCCCCCCGGGCCAGCTCGTGGGCCAGCACGTTGAGCAGCACCTCCGAGTCGGAGTTGGTGTTGATGTGGCGCAGGTCCCCCAGGAACAGTTCCCGCTTGATATCGTCGGCGTTGGTGAGGTTGCCGTTGTGGGCGAAGGTGATGCCGTAGGGGGAGTTGACGTAGAACGGCTGGGCCTCGGCGGAGCTGGAGCAGCCGGCGGTGGGGTAGCGGGCGTGGCCGATGCCCGCCGTCCCGGGCAGCGCCAGCATGTGTTCCGCCCGGAACACGTCCCGCACCAGGCCGTTGTGCTTGCGCAGGTGGAAGCGCCCCTCGTGCAGGGTCATGATGCCGGCGGCGTCCTGGCCCCGGTGCTGCAGGATGGTCAGGCCGTCGTAGAGGCACTGGTTCACGGGCCGGCGCCCGATGATGCCGATCACGCCGCACATGGCTAACCCTCCGGGGTCTGGGACGGACGGCCCGCCCATGGACCGATGCCGGCGGCCTGGATGCCGGCGCAGAATTCCCGCCAGTAGCTGGAAGCGAGCCGGCCGGGGGCCTCACCGCCGGCGGCCAGCGGCCGGTAGACGCGGACGTCGTCCAGCCAGTGGTAGACCCCGAGCCGGCAGACCCAGGGCTGCACCGTGCCGGCCACCAGCGAGGCCCGCCACCAGGATTCCCGGGGCACAGTGGTGAGGCCCGCCACCAGCACCAGCAGGCCAACCACCAGGGCGCCGCGCAGGCCGCCGAACACGGCTCCAAGCACCCGGTCGGTGCCGGTAAGCCCGGTCTGGTTCACCAGGGCGCGGGCCATGAAGGCCGCCACTGCCCCCAGCAGCAGGGTGCCCACGAAGATCACGGCAAAGGCCGCCACCAGCGCCAGGGTCGGGGACGGAATCCAGGCAACCAGCCAGTCGCCGAGGCCGCTGCTGAAGCGCAGCGCCAGCCAAGCGGCCGCCACCCAGACCACCACCGACAGCAGTTCGCGCACGAAGCCGCGCACCACGCTTACCAGCACCGAGAACACCACGAAACCCAGGAATACCAGGTCCAGCCAGTTCATGAGCCGGGGCCCTGCCGCAACCCCGATCCCGCCCCGCCCTGATTGCCGGCGGCGCTGCTGCAAAGGTCGGTCAATATGATCATGGTCCGCCAGAGGCTCAGCCTGGCCGCCACCGCAGGCTGTGAGAGGCCGCGAAGCATAGCAACCGGGCCGGCCGGCTGACCAGAAGCGCCCTGCCGCGCCGGCGCGGCCATCCCTGTCCTGCTCACGGCTGCAGGATCAACCCTTCCATCTGGTAGCGCTCCTGCACCGCCGAGGCGAGCTCGGTGGCTTCCTCCCGGGTGAGCACCGGTCCGATACGCACCCGGTACAGGGGCCCGCCCTGCCACTCGGTGCGGTCGACGAAGGCGGGGAAATCGGCTCCCCGGAGCCGGTCCCTGAGCCGCAGAGCATTGTCCTGGTTGCGGAAGCCTCCCACCTGCACCACCCAGGTGGGCCCCCCGGCGGGGGGTTCGCTCGGCTCCGCCGGCTGGGCCACTGCCGCGGGGGCCCGCTCGGCCGGCTCCGGCGGCGGCTCGGCAGCCCGTTCCGGGGCCACCGGCGCATCCGGAGGCTCCGGCGGGGGGGCTTCGGCCTGCTCCGCGGCTGGCTCCGGCGCCGGGGCCAGCACCGGTTCCGGAGCCTCCGCCAGTTCCCGCGCCGGCGGCGGCTGAATACCTCCCGGCGCGGGCAGCTCGGGAGCCGGCTGGACCGCCGGTTGCGGGGGGATTTCCATGGGGATATCCACCCGCGTGCGCTCCACCGGGCCGCTGAGCAGCATGGGCAGGAAGATGACCGCCAGCGCCACCAGGACCACGGCGCCGATCAGTCGCTGCTTCAGTCGTGGCTCCAACGCGCTCGCTCCTCGCTCACACGGTGCAAGACTACTCCGCCCCGGCCGCTGCTGTATCCATCGGACTCACCGCCGGCAGGATCTCCCGCAGTACCGTTTCCACCACCCGGAACGAGCCGAACGCCAACACCCGGTCGCCGGGGCGCAGACGCTCCTGCAGCAGGGCCGCCAGGGCCTCCCGGCTGGCCGGCACGACGACCGATGCGCCCCGTGCGGCCAGCGCCTCAGCCAGTTCCGGCGCCGGGCGCGCGTCGGCGTCCGGCAGCGGCACCAGCAGCCACTCGTCCACCCGGTTCTCCAGAGGCGCGAGCACGGCATCCAGGTCCTTGCGCTGCATCAGCCCGAACAGGGCCAGAGTGCGCCCCGACGGCACGCGGGCTGCCAGGGCCGCCGCCAGCGCCTCGCAGGCCGCCGCGTTGTGGGCCACGTCCAGCACCCACTCCACCGGGCCCGGGATCCGCTGCAGGCGGCCCGGCAGCACCGTGCCGGCGAGGCCCTGGCGCACGGCCTCCGCGGACACCGTCACACGCTCCCCCAGTGCCTGCAGGGCCGCCAGGGCGGCGGCGGCGTTGGCGTACTGATGGGCGCCCGCCAGCGCCGGGACGGGCAGCCCGGCGAGGGCCGGAGCGCCGGCGCTCCAGTAGCTCCAGCTGCCGTCCGGCGCCACTGACACGCCGAAGTCCCTGCCGGCCAGCCACACCGGTGCATCAAGTTCCTGGCCGCGGCGGCGCACGGAATCGGGCAGGTCCGGCTCGCCGAACACCAGCGGCCGGCCCGCGCGGGCGATGCCGGCCTTCTCCCAGGCGATGCGGTCCCGGTCCGGGCCCAGCCACTCGCAGTGGTCCAGGGCCACCGAGACGATGACGGCCACATCGGCATCCAGCAGGTTGGTGGCGTCCAGCCGCCCACCCATGCCCACTTCCAGCAGCAGCACCTGGCAGCCGGCTTCCCGGAAGCACCACAGCGCGGCGAGGGTACCGAACTCGAAGTAGGACAGGGAGATATCGTCGCGGGCGGCGTCGATGGCCGCGAACGCCCGCATCAGAGCCGCATCGTCCACCGGAATGCCGCCGATGCGCACCCGCTCGTTGTAGGCCAGCAGGTGGGGGGAGGCATAGACTCCCACCCGGTAGCCCGCCGCCGACAGCACCGCCTCGGCGAACGCCACGGTGGAGCCCTTGCCATTGGTGCCCGCCACCGTCACCACGGGCACCGGGCAGCGATCCAGGCCCAGCGCCCGGGCCACGGTGCCGGCCCGTTCCAGGCCCGGGTCGATGCGCTTGGGGTGCAGGGTCTCCTGCCAGTCCAGCCAGTCCTGCAGCCTCGTGAAGCGCACCGCCAGCCTATCGCCGGCCGGCAGCCGCGGGCCCGGGGCCCCGGCCGCCGCCGGCAGTGGAAACGCCTGGCACGCTGGCGCCCATCAGGCGGTGGAGGTCGACCCCAGGCGGGGTACGTTGGGGGACGGTGCGCCGGTCAGGCAGGCCAGCAGGGTGGCGAGCGTATCGCGCATCTGACGGCGGTCCACGATCATGTCCAGCGCCCCATGCTCGAGCAGGAACTCGCTGCGCTGAAACCCCTCCGGCAGGGTCTCGCGCACCGTCTGCTCGATCACCCGGGGCCCGGCGAAGCCGATCAGCGCGCCGGGCTCGGCCACATTGACATCCCCCAGCATCGCCAGGCTGGCGGACACACCCCCCATGGTGGGGTCGGTGAGCACCGAGACAAAGGGCACGCCGGCATCGGAGAGCTTTCCCAGGGCCGCGCTGGTCTTGGCCATCTGCAGCAGGGAGAACAGCGCCTCCTGCATGCGGGCGCCGCCGCTGGCGGCGAAACACACCAGCGGCACCCGCTCGGTACGGCAGACTTCCGCCGCACGCACGAATTTCTCGCCCACCACCGAGCCCATGGAGCCCCCGAGGAAGCGGAACTCGAAGGCGGCCGCCACCACCGGCACCGTTTTGACCGTGCCCTGCATCACCACCAGGGCGTCCTTCTCGCCGGTGGCCTTCTGGGCCTGGACCAGGCGGTCGCGGTACTTCCTGCTGTCACGAAAGCGCAGGCTGTCCACCGGCTGCACGCCCGCCGCCAGCTCCCTGCGCCCCGCCTCGTCCAGGAACAGCTCCAGCCGGCGCCGGGCGCCCAGCCGGATGTGGTGATCGCACTTGGGGCAGACTTCCAGGTTGCGCTCCAGCTCCGGCCGGTAGAGTACCGCCGAGCACTCGTCACAACGGGTCCAGAGGCCCTCGGGAACGCTGCGGCTGCGCTCCGCCGTGTTGGTGCGGATGCGCGAGGGCATCAGCTTCTCGAACCAGCTCAAAGCGCGGCCCTCCCGGGCTGCAGGAGATTGACGTAACGGCGGGTCATGGGCGCTACCCCGCCACGGCGGCCGGGGCGTCCATGGCCTGGCGCATCTCCCGGATCAGCTCGGCCACGTGGGCGGGCAGCGCGGCGCGGTCAGCCAGCCCCTCCTCCACGCGGCTCACCAGGGCGCTGCCGACCACCACCGCGTCCGCGGCGCGGGCCACCCGGGCGGCAGTGGCGGCGTCCCGCACGCCGAAACCCACGCCTACGGGAAGCGCCGAGTAGCGGCGGATATCCTCCACGTGGCGCGCCACGTCATCGACGTCCAGGGTATCGGCACCGGTCACGCCTTTCAGCGACACGTAGTAGATGAAGCCCTGGGCCATGGCGGCCACCCGCTGCAGGCGCTCGGTGCGGGTGGTGGGAGCAATCAGCCAGATGGGATCCAGGCCGTGAGCCTGGAGCACCGGCACCAGGGTGTCGGCCTCTTCCGGCGGCAGATCGACGGTGAGCAGCCCGTCCACGCCAGCGGCCTGGGCCCGGGCGGCGAAAGTGCCGTAGCCCATCTGCTCCATGGGGTTCAGGTAGCCCATCAGCACCACGGGCGTGGTGGCGTCCCGCTCCCGGAACCGGCCCACCAGTTCCAGCACGTCGGCCATGCCCCGCACTGCGTTGAGGGCCCGCTCGCAGCCGGCCTGGATGACCGGGCCATCGGCCATGGGGTCGGAGAACGGCACGCCCACTTCCAGCAGATCCGCCCCGGCGGCCACCAGCTCATGGAGCACGGCCAGGCTGGTGTCCGGATCCGGATCCCCCGCCACCAGGTAGGGGATCAGAGCCTTGCGGCCGTCCCGGCGGCACTGGGCGAAGCGCTCGGTGATGCGGCTCACAGCTCCATGCCCTCCAGCCGGGCCACGGTATTGATGTCCTTGTCGCCGCGCCCGGAGAGATTCACCACCAGGAACCGCTCCGATCCCAACTCCACCGCGAGGCGGCCGGCGTGGGCAAGAGCATGGGCGGTCTCCAGGGCCGGTATGATGCCCTCGCAGCGGGTCAGGTCGTGGAAGGCGGCCAGGGCCTCGTCATCGGTCACCGAGGTGTACTCGGCCCGGCCGCTGTCCTTGAGCCAGGCATGCTCGGGCCCCACCCCCGGGTAGTCCAGGCCCGCCGAAATAGAATGGGTGCCCAGGATCTGCCCCTCGTCGCTCTCCATCAGGTAGGTCCGGTTGCCATGCAGCACGCCCGGACGGCCGGCACAAAGAGGGGCTGCGTGCTGGCCGCTGGCCAGGCCCTCGCCGCCCGCCTCCACGCCCACCAGGCGCACCGCCTCGTCGTCCAGGAACGGGTGGAACAGGCCGATGGCATTGGAACCGCCGCCCACGCAGGCCACCAGGGCGTCGGGCAGCCGGCCCTCGCGCTCCAGCACCTGGCGGCGGGTCTCCCGGCCGATCACCGCCTGGAAGTCCCGCACCATGCTCGGATAGGGATGGGGCCCGGCGACGGTGCCCAGAATGTAGAAGGTGTCGTCCACGTTGGCGGCCCAGTCCCGGAACGCCTCGTTGAGGGCGTCCTTGAGGGTGCGGCTGCCGGAATCGACCGGCACCACCCGGGCCCCCATGAGCCGCATGCGGTAGACGTTCACCGACTGGCGCTGGACGTCCTCGGCGCCCATGTAGACCACGCATTCCAGGCCCAGCCGGGCGCAGATGGTGGCGGTGGCGACGCCATGCTGCCCGGCGCCGGTCTCCGCCACCACCCGGGTCTTGCCCATGCGCTGGGCCAGCAGTCCCTGGCCCACGGTGTTGTTGATCTTGTGGGCGCCGGTGTGGTTGAGGTCCTCGCGCTTGAGGAAGATGCGCGCCCCGCCGAGGCGCTCGCTCCAGCGCTGGGCGTAGTACAGGGGCGTCGGGCGGCCGACGAAATCCGCCAGCACCAAATCCAGTTCGGCGGTGAAGTCAGGGTCGTGGCGCCAGTGGGCATAGGCCTCGGTGAGCTCTTCCAGCGGGGCCATCAGCAGTTCGGGGACGAAACGGCCACCGTAGGGGCCGAAATGCCCGCGGCCGTCCGGCCTGGCGGCTGGGTTCGCCGGCGTCACGGCGGCTTCAGGAGCTGTGGGCACGGTTCACCTCCTCGATGAACGCTGCAATTCGATCCGGGTCCTTGATGCCCGGCGAGGCTTCCACGCCGCTCGCCACATCCACGGCGAAAGGTCGTACCTGGCGCACCGCCGCCGCCACGTTCTCGGGGGTGAGCCCACCGGCCAGCACCCGGGGCCGGTCCAGCGCTGGCGGCACCCGGGCCCAGTCGAAGGATCGCCCGCTGCCACCGGCCTCGCCGCGCCGATGGGCGTCCAGCAGAAACCCACAGGCCCGGGCATGGGCCCGGACCAGTGCGTCAATATCGACATCGGAGCCCATGGCGACCGCCTTGATGTAGCGCCGCCCGAAGGACTCGCAGTACTCGGGGCTCTCCCCGCCGTGGAACTGCAGCAGCTCCACGGGGACGCGCTCCAGCACGGCCCGCACCCGCTCCGCCGGCGCATCCATGAACAGGCCGACCACCGTCACCAGGGGCGCTGCGGACCGGGCGATGTCCGCCGCAGCTGCCGGCTCCACCGCCCGGCGGCTGGCCGGGTGGAACACCAGGCCGATGGCGTCCGCCCCGCAGGCCGCGGCCGCCGCCGCGTCCTCGGTGCGGGTGATACCGCAGACCTTGACCCGGGTACGCAAGAAGAGGCGGGCCTCCGGCTGGTGGATGGGGCGTTGTGGGAAGCGTCGCATATCCTAACGCGGCCCCCGACGGCAGGCAAAAGTCCGGCGCCGGAGCGGCACCGGTCATCACGCAAAAACCGGCAGCGGGCCCTGGGCCGGCAGGCCGAAGCGCTCCGGGTAGCGCACCGCCACCAGGTAGAGGCCTTCGGCCGGCGCCGTGACGCCGCCGGCCCGGCGGTCGCGGGTCTCCAGCACCTCGCGGGCCCACTCCGGGGGCCGTTCCCCGGCACCGATAGCCATCAGCACGCCGGCCAGGTTGCGCACCATGTGATGCAGGAAGGCGTTGGCTTCCACGTCCAGGTAGACGTGCCGGCCGGCAGCGCTGACCTGCAGCGAGCGCAGTTCGCGAACGGCGTGGCGTGCCTGGCAGGTGGCCGAACGGTAGGCATTGAAATCGTGCTCGCCCAGCAGCAGCCCGGCGCCGGCCTGCATGGCCGCGGCGTCCAGGGGCAGGCGGGTCCAGCTCACCTGCTGGCGCTGCAGGGCGGGACGCACCGGGTCCGTGCGGATCACATAGCGGTAACGCCGGGCGGTGGCGGAGAAGCGGGCATGGAACTCCGCGGCCACCGGCCAGGCGCCGCGCACCGCCATGGACCGGGGCAGGTGGCTGTTCACGCCCCGCACCCAGGCCCGGGGCGGCCGATCCACCGGGCTGTCGAAGTGCACCACTTGGTGGGTGGCATGCACGCCGGCGTCGGTACGCCCGGCACAGACTGCTTCCAGCGGCCGGTCGGCCACCCGGGACAGGGCCGCCTCCAGGCGCGCCTGGAGGCTGTCGGCATGGCCCTGGGTCTGCCAGCCGCTGAAGCCGCTGCCGTCGTACTCCAGCACCAGTGCCCAGCGCTTGGTGGCGCTCACCAGCCAGAAGCCTCCCTGGAGTGCGTCAGTTGGGGACAGCCAGGGCCGCCAGCAGCAGGGGCGCCGCGGCTGCGAGAGCCAGCAGCCAGTCGGCCGGCACCAGGCCGGGCAGCCGGGGCACGGCCAGCTGGGGGCAGGGAGCGCGCTCCGCCCGGCGCAGGGTGGCCGCCAGCAGCACGGCGCCCACGGCCGGCACCCGGCGCCAGGCGGGCTGACCCCGGGCCACCCGCCAGCAGCGCCGGGCCAGCTGCTGCAACCGGGGCAGGAGTTCCAAAGCCAGCACCAGGCGCAGCCCCAGCCGTGAACAATCCAGCCCCAGCCAGCTCAGGGGCCGGCTCCACCAGTCGATGGCGGCCACCAGCTCGTCCCGGCGCGAGGTGTGAAACAGCAGCCGCACCGCCACCAGCAGCAGCACCAGCACGGCGATCCGGCCCAGCCCCTGGAACAGGCCTTCCAGGCTGGGAGACAAGGTCCCAAGGGCGGGCGCCAGAGCGGTACCGGGAGTGAACCACAGGTAGATCACCGCAATGGAAAGGTAGAACCAGCGCAGGCGTCCGAGGCCGCGGCCCAGGCCGCGCCAGTCCCGAAAGCGGGTAACCAGCAACAGGCTCACCAGGACGGCGGACGCCAGCGCCAGGACCAGCGGCCTGCCACCGGCAAGGCAGCCCGCGGCCACCGCCAGCAGCAGCAGCCGTATCACCGGGTGCACAGGCCACCGGGGCGGCGCCACCGGCCCCGGGCTCAGCTCGCCTGGCGGAGCAGTTCCTCGGCCATGCGGCGCTGCTGGTCGTCGCCCTCCTGAACTACCTCATCCAGCAGGCTGCGGGCGCCGTCGGCGTCCCCCATGTCCAGGTAGGCCCGGGCGAGGTCGAGTTTAGTGCCGGCCTCGTCCAGCGGCTCGTCGTCCTGCAGCGCATCGCCGCTATCGTCGTCGCCGGCGCCGGTGTCGGCGGTGCTGCCGCGGGCCGCATCCGCAAACCCGAGGCTATCCAGGTCCGGCAGCTCGAAATCCAGGTCGTCTCCGCCGCCGGCTGAGGTCTCCCGGCTGGAGGTCTGCGCCTCCGGCAACTCCGTCTCGCGCAGGTCCAGGGGCTGCTCGGTGGTGGACTGGGGCCGCAGCTCGCCGAGGTCGAAGTCCAGGCCGCTGCCGTCGTCGTCCTCCGCCACGTCCTCGCTGAAGGGATCAGGCTGAATGCCCGCCGCGAGCTCCTCCTGAGATGGGCCGGAGGGCTCTTCCTCGGGCGGGAGGTCCAGCTCGAAGTCCAGTGCGAAGTCGTCCTCGTCGGCCCGGCTGTCGCCGGCGCCGTCTGCCTGGCCGCCCGCCGGCGCCTGACGCTCCCGGAACAGCGGGTGTTCAGGGGCCAGCGTGCGGCCCTTGGCCACCACTTCCTGCCACTCGGGAGAGTCGTGATCGGCAATCTGGGTGTGCAGCACCTGGGCCTCGGCCTCGAAGCCGCCCCGGTCGCCCTGCCGGGCCAGCACGTCCAGCAGCTTGAGGCGCAGGGTCTTGTTGTCCGGATCCTCCCCCAGGGCCTCGTCCAGCACCTCCTGGGCCCGGTCCAGGTTGCCGTAGGCGATGTACACGTCCGCCTGGCTGACGGCATCGCCGTCGGCCGCGGCAGGCGCCACGGTGGTATCGTCATCCAGGGGCCCCGGGCCCAGGGACGGCTCCGGCAGTTCCTCGGCGGCACCCTCGGTGGCCGCGGCGCGGCGCCGCCGGGCCACCACCAGCAGGCCCAGCAGGCCCAGCAGGCCGGCACCCGCCAGGCCCAGCAACCGGGTGTCCGGCAGTGCGGCCAGCACGCCCTGCAGCGGACCGGCTGGCTCCGGCTCGGCTGCCGGGGCCGGTTGCGCGGTGTCCTGGGTCGCAACGGCGGGCTCGGGTTCGGGCGCAACCGCGCCGCCGGTGTCGGCGGGGGGCGCACTGGCGGTGCCGCCCGCTGTTTCCGTGGGCTCGTCGGCCAGCATCGCCTCGGCTTCGCCAGCCTCTGGGGGCGCCTCCATGGCCTCTTCGGGAGCCGCAGCCATGTCGCCGGCAGTCTCCTCGGCCATGGCCTGATCGGTACCGGCGGCGATGTCCTCCGCGGTTGCCGCCGCGTCCCCGGCAGCCGTCTCGCCTGCAGGGGGCTCCACCGCCTCCGCCTCCGCCTCCGCGGCGGTCGCGGCCTCGGGCCCGGGTTGACCCTCGGCCGCGTCGCCGGCCGCCAGGCCCTGCTGCATCTGCAGGTTCACCATGCTGCGCAGGGCGGACAGCTCTTCGCGCATGGCCACCATCTGCGACTTGAGATCCTGGTTCTCGGCCTCAAGGCTGGCATTGCCTTCCTCAAGCACGCTAAGGCGGCTCTGCAGGCGGTCCACATTGGCTTCCGTGGCCGCCAGCTCCCGGTCGGTGAGCGAGCTGGTGGCCTGCTCGCTGGAGCTGTCCTCCGGCGCCACCAGGGTCAGCTTACCCGCCTCGCTCTCCTGCGCCGCGGCCTCGGTGACCGCTTCGGGCGGGGCCGGGGCCTCGGGCTCGTCCGCCGCGGCGGCCTCACTCGCCGGTGCATCCGCGGGCCCGGCCGCCACCAGGGCCTCGTTGCGGCGGCGCTGCCACTCGGCGTACTGCTCCCTGACCTCCCGCAGCGCCTCGCCCGGCGAGGCCTGCTGGATCTCGCCGCGCTCCGGGACCCGCAGCACGGCGCCCCGGCGCAGGGCATTCATGTTGTTGTCGATGAAGGCGTCGGGGTTGGCCCGCAACAGGGCCAGCATGGTCTGGTTGATGGTCAGGGACTCATCCGGGCGCACCGCCTGGGCGACCCCCCAGAGCGTCTCGTTCGACTGCACCGGCCCGTACTCCGCCACCGCGGGGCTGCCGTCGATTTCCTGCACCGATCCCCGGGAGGCCTGCGCACCCTGGGGGCTGGCGCCACCGGCGGTCACTCCGGAGCCGCGTGGTGCCGGCGCCTCGGCAGGCTGCTGAGGCCGGTCCGCCGGGGCCGCCGCCGGGCTCGCCGCCACTGCCGGGGCCACCGCGTCACCGGGTTCGTAGATCGGCGGGTCCAGGAGCACGGTGTATTCCCGCACCAGCCGGCCGCGGGGCCAGCGCACGTCCACCAGGAAGTCCAGGAAGGGTTCCTTGACCGGCTGGTCGGTGGTCACCGCAATGTAGGGCCGCCCGTCATCGCCGGTCGCCACCTGGAACTTCAGCCGGCTCAGATAGAAGGGCCGGTCCAGGCCGGCCCTCTCGAAGGCCTCGCTGGTGGCCAGCCGCACATTCAGCGTGGACAGCTCGTCCGGGCTCACCGAAAGCAGCGGAATCCGGGCCACCAGGGGCTGGTTGAGGGTCGAGGCGGAATCGATATTGCCCAGGCCCAGGGCACCCACCGAGGAAGTGAACCCGAACGCGGCGATGACCAGAGCCGACGTCAATTTGCGTGCCATGGCATTCCCTATTGCTACCGGCCGCCTGCATCGGCCGCCTGACTTCCCACCCGACTGGTGCCCGAGATCCAGTCCCCTGCTGCGGTCACGCCCCAGCGGCGCCGGACGGGGCGCGGATCGTACCGGCGATCTGATCCGGGCCTGGGACAGGTCCCCGGCTCCGGCCGCCGCCGCCGTGCTGCACCGCCCGTGCGCTCGCCCCGTCCCGGCTGTCGGAGACAGAGCGGCATCGCCCGATGTTGGCGAATCAGCAGGGACAAAACCTCGTATTAGTTCGCAACTTTCTCTCTCATCAGGCGAAAACTGCACGAATTCACGGGCAAAGCGCCAATTCGTTCGCATTCGCCTGGGCCGGCGCGCGCCGGGGGTCGGGGGCGCCCCCTCCCCCGTGATCGCCTGTCGGTTGGGCCACCCTAACACCGGGCCAGGGTGGAATATCCCTGGAGCGGCTGCTGGCCTCAGGACGGCAGCAGCCGCAGCATGCGCCGCAGGGGCTCGGCGGCGCCCCACAGCAGCTGATCCCCGACAGTGAACGCGGACAGGTAGGTGGGCCCCATGGCCAACCGGCGCAGCCGGCCCACCGGCACCCGTAGGGTGCCGCTGACGGCCGCGGGCGTGAGCCGCTGCTTGCTCTGCTCAGGCTCGTTGGGGACCACTTCCACCCAGTCGTTGGCCTCCGCCAGCAGGCCCTCGATCTCGCCCGGGGGCAGTTCGCGGCTCAGCTTGATGGTCAGTGCCTGGGCGTGGGAGCGCATGGCGCCTATACGCACGCAGAGGCCGTCGATGGGCACCGGGTTGTCCTGCCGCCCGAGGATCTTGTTGGTTTCCACCCCGGCCTTCCACTCCTCCTTGCTCTGGCCTGACTCCATGGCCTTGTCGATCCAGGGGATGAGGCTGCCCGCCAGCGGCACACCGAAGTGCTGGGACGGATACTCGGCCCCGGTGAGGGCATCCTGCACCGCCCGGTCCACCTCCAGGATGGCGCTGGCGGGGTCGTCGAGCAGGGCGGCGGCGCGCTGGTGCAGGTAGCCCATCTGGGCCACCAGTTCGCGCATGTTCTGGGCGCCGGCGCCGGAGGCGGCCTGGTAGGTCATGGGGCTAATCCATTCCACCAGCCCGGCGCGCAGCAGGCCGCCGACGGCCATCAGCATCAGGCTGACCGTGCAGTTGCCGCCGACAAAGGTCTTCACGCCCTGCTCCACGGCTCGCTCGATGACGTTGCGGTTCACCGGGTCCAGCACGATGACGCTGTCCTCGGCCATGCGCAGGGTGGAGGCGGCGTCGATCCAGTAACCCTGCCAGCCGGCCTGGCGCAGCCGCGGGTAGGCCTCGGCGGTGTAATCCCCTCCCTGGCAGGTCACCACGGCGTCCATGGAGGCCAGTTGCTCGATGTCGCCGGCATCCTGCAGGGGCGGCACCTCGCGGCCGACGTCGGGTCCCGGCCGGCCGGCCTGGGAGGTGGAGAAGAACACCGGATCGATGTCGGTGAAGTCGTTCTCGGCGCGCATGCGCTCCATGAGCACGGAGCCCACCATGCCGCGCCAGCCTATGAATCCCACTCGCTTCATGTCATGTCTCCCGTGGCGTTCGATGGGCGCCGCGCCAGCGGCGCCGGGGCCCGGTCGTTGCCGGGCGCGGGGCTCAGGATCCCAGGGCGGCGGCGACGGCATCACCCATGGCGGCGGTGGTCACGATCTGGCCGTCAGACCCCGACAGGATGTCCGGCGTGCGCAGGCCATCCTCCAGCACCCGGTCGACGGCAGCCTCCACCCGGTCCGCCAGGTCGCCCCGGTCGAGGCTGAAGCGCAGCAGCATCGCCACCGACAGCAGGGTGGCCAGCGGATTGGCCTTGTCCTGGCCGGCGATGTCCGGCGCCGAGCCGTGCACCGGCTCGTAGAGCCCCCGGTTGCCCTGATCCAGGGAGGCCGAGGGCAGCATGCCGATGGACCCGGTGAGCATGGCCGCGCAGTCCGAGAGCACGTCGCCGAACAGGTTGCCGGTGACGATGACGTCGAACTGGCGCGGGTCGCGCACCAGCTGCATGGCCGCATTGTCCACGTACATGTGGGAGAGCTCGACGTCCGGGTAATCGGCCCCGACCCGGGCGACCACCTCCCGCCACAGCTCGCTCACCTCCAGCACGTTGGCCTTGTCCACGGAACACAGCCGCCGCTCGCGGCGGCGGGCCACGTCGAAGGCCACCCGGGCGATGCGCTCGATCTCCGGCTCGCTGTAGACCATGGTGTTGAACGCCCGCCGGACGCCCGCCGCGTCGGTCTCGATGCCCCGGGGGCTGCCGAAGTAGATACCGCCGGTGAGCTCCCGGACGATGAGGATGTCCAGCCCCGCGACCACTTCCGGGCGCAGGGTGGAGGCCTCCACCAGTTGCGGATAGAGGATCGCCGGGCGCAGGTTGGCGAACAGGCCCAGCTCGGAGCGCAGCCGCAGCAGGCCCCGCTCCGGGCGGATATCCCGTTCCAGGCCGTCCCAGGCCGGTCCACCCACGGCGCCCATCAGCACGGCGTCGGCCTCCCGCGCCAGCGCCAGCGTGGCAGGCGGCAGGGGGTCACCGGCCAGATCCACGGCGGCACCGCCGATGGCCGCCTCGTCGATCTGGCAGTCCAGGCCGAATTCCCGCTGCAGCCGCTCCAGCAGCTTGCGGGCCTCGGCGATGATCTCGGGGCCGATGCCGTCCCCGGGCAGCAGCAGGATCTTGCGGGTCACTTCATCTCCAATTCCGCCATGGCGTCAGTCCAATCCCCGGACCGCGGCGAAGTCATGCCGGGAAGCTGGGCCGCAGATGAACGCGGATGGACGCCGATCAGAGTCATGGCGGGTTGTCGCGGTGCCGGCTCGCAACGCTCCCGCCTGTTCCCAGCCCGCTCGTCTGCCGCCATCCAAAATACATCCGCGTGCATCTGCGTCCATCTGCGGCTGAAATCGTCCAGATCCCGGTCATTGCCCCATGCATCAGTCGGCGAACATCCACGGCACCTCCCGGCGGCGACGCTCCTCGTAGGCGCGGATGTCGTCGGCGTGGCGCAGGGTCAGGCCGATCTCGTCCAGGCCTTCCAGCAGGGCCCGGCGCCGGAACGGGTCGATGTCGAAGGCCAGCACTTCGCCGCCGGGGGTGGTGACGGTCTGCTCCTGCAGGTCCACCGTGAGGGTGTAGCCGGGGGTGGCGTCCACCTCCCGGAACAGCCGGTCCACGGTGGACTCGTCCAGCACCACCGGCAACAGGCCGTTCTTGGTGCAGTTGTTGTAGAAGATGTCGGCGAAGCTCGGCGCGACGATCACCCGGAAGCCGAAGTCATGCAGCGCCCAGGGGGCGTGCTCCCGGGACGAGCCGCAGCCGAAGTTGCGCCGGGCCAGGAGGATGGAGGCCCCCTGGTAGCGCTCCTGGTTGAGTACGAACTCCGGGTTGCGCGGGCGCTCGGTGCAGTCCATGCCCGGCTCGCCATGATCCAGGTAGCGCCACTCGTCGAACAGATAGCGGCCGAAGCCGGTGCGCTCCACCGATTTCAGAAACTGCTTGGGGATGATGGCGTCAGTGTCCACATTGGCCCGGTCCAGGGGCGCCACCAGCCCGGTGACCTGCCGCAACGGCTCCATCTAAAGACTCCTCACATCGACGAAATGCCCCGCCACCGCGGCGGCGGCGGCCATGGCCGGGCTCACCAGGTGGGTGCGTCCCCCCTGGCCCTGGCGGCCCTCGAAGTTGCGGTTGGAGGTGGAGGCGCAGCGCTCGCCGGGCTCCAGGCGGTCGGCGTTCATGGCCAGGCACATGGAGCAGCCAGGCTCGCGCCACTCGAAGCCCGCCTGCTGGAACAGCTCATGGAGGCCCTCGGTCTCCGCCTGGCGCTTCACCAGCCCGGAGCCGGGCACCACCATGGCGAGCTTCACCCCGGGCGCCACCCGCCGGCCGCGCACCACCTCGGCGGCGGCCCGCAGGTCCTCGATGCGGGAGTTGGTGCAGGAGCCGATGAACACCTTGTCCACCGGGATCTGCACCAGCGGCGTGCCGGGCGCCAGCCCCATGTAGTCCAGGGCGCGCTCCATGGCGTCGCGGGCCACGGGATCGGACTCCTGGGCCGGATCCGGGACCCGGGCGCCCACCGGCGCCACCATTTCCGGCGAGGTGCCCCAGGTGACCTGGGGCGGGATGGATTCGGCCTCCAGCACGACCTCCCGGTCGAACACCGCGTCCGGATCGCTCACCAGGCCCCGCCAGTAGACCACCGCCTGATCCCAGAGCTCCCCGGAGGGCGCGTACGGCCGGCCGCGCATGTAGTCGACGGTGGTATCGTCGACGGCCACCATGCCGCAGCGCGCGCCAGCCTCGATGGCCATGTTGCACAGGGTCATGCGGGCCTCCATGGACAGGCCGCGCACCGCCTCGCCGGCAAACTCGATGGCATGGCCGGTACCGCCGGCGGTGCCAATCTCGCCGATTACCGCCAGGGCCATGTCCTTGGCGGAGACGCCGGGCCCCGGCCGCCCCTCGATGCGCACCCGCATGCTCTTCGCCCGGGCCTGCACCAGGGTCTGGGCAGCCAGCGCATGCTCCACCTCCGAGGTGCCGATGCCGAAGGCGAGCGCCCCCAGGGCGCCGTGGGTGGAGGTATGGGAGTCCCCGCAGACCACCGTCATGCCCGGCTGGGTGGCGCCCTGTTCGGGCCCGATGACGTGGACGATGCCCTGGCGCGGATCGGCCATGCGGAACTCGACGATGCCGAAGCTCTCGCAGTTGCGGTCGAGGGTCTCCACCTGTAGCCGGGACACGGGGTCGGCGATGCCGGCGGCCCGGTCGGTGGTGGGCACGTTGTGGTCGGCCACCGCCAGGTTGGCGTCGCTGCGCCAGGGCCGGCGTCCGGCCAGGCGCAGGCCCTCGAAGGCCTGGGGCGAGGTCACTTCGTGCACCAGCTGGCGGTCGATGTAGAGCAGCACGGTGCCGTCGCCGTTATCGCGCACCACGTGGGCATCGAAGAGCTTGTCGTAGAGGGTCCTGCCGGTCATGTTCTGGGTCCGTTCACTTGAAGAGCGCCGCCCGGGCGAACCCCGGTCAAGCCGCCTATTCTAGCGAAGCCTGGGGCCGTCCGTCAGCGTGGGCCGCCGGCTCGCCGCTCCGGTCCGGGGCATGGTGTTCCCGGGGCACGCCCCGCAGCGCCAGGGGCAGGCCGCAGGCGGCCACGCCCGCCGCCAGGTACCAGATGACCTCGGCTCCCAGCAGCTCCCACAACAGCCCGCTGGCCAGGCTGCCGGCAGCGACGCCGGCGCCGAAGGTGAGGCTGCTGTAGAGGGCCTGGCCCCGGCCCTGGTGGCTGCCGACAAAGAACCGGTTCACCAGCGCGATGGCCACCGCATGGTAGACGCCGAAGGTCGCGGCATGGAGCAGCTGGGCCAGGGCCTGCACCGGCCAGTATTCGGGCAGCGCCCCCACCAGCAGCCAGCGGGCGACGGCGAGGCCCAGGGCGCCGGCGATCAGGCGCCGGGGCCCGAAGCGCGGCAGCCAGCGGTGAATGCGCAGGAACACCAGGATCTCCGCCACCACGCCCAGCGCCCAGAGGGCGCCGATGAGCGCGCCGCTGTAGCCATGGTCCTGCAGGTAGATGCTGTAGAAGGCGTAGAAGGGCCCGTGACTCGCCTGCAGCAGGAAGCACACGGCGAAGAACGACAGCACCTCGGGGCGTGCCAGCACCCACCGGAAACGGGCCTGGCCCTCCGGCGGCCGGGGCCGGTCGGCGGTGGGCGCCAGCAGGCTGCTGGCGCCCAGGCCGGCGAGCAGCAGCAGCACCGCCGCCGGCACCACCTCCACCCCCAGCCGGTCGATCAGCTCCCCCAGCCCGGTGACGGTGACGATGAAGCCGACCGAGCCCCACAGCCGGATGCGGCTGTAGCGGTGGCTGGCGCCCCCCAGGTGATTCATGGTGTTGGCTTCGAACTGCGGCAGCGCCGCGTTCCAGAAGAAGCTGAAGCCCGCCATCAGCGCCGCCATGGCCCAGAACCCACGGGCCCAGAGCACGCCGGCGAACACCAGCATGGCGAGCGCGGTGGCCAGCCGCACGATGGCCATACCGCGGCCGGTATGATCGGCGAGCCAGCCCCACAGGTTGGGGGCAATGATCTTGGTGGCGTGCAGCACCGCCACCAGCTGGCCGATCTGGGCGGCGTCGAAGCCCAGGCTGCGCAGGTAGGGGCCCCAGTAGGGCGCCAGCGCCCCCAGGATGGCGAAGAAGAACAGATAGAACGCCGACAGGCGCCAGTAGGGCACGCCCTGCGGCATCAGCGCCGGTCGACGCCCAGCGGCCCCGGCCCGATCTCCGGCACCACCCGCTCCACCTCGGCGTTCTGGGCCCGGTGGCGCAGGGCGTGGTCGATCAGCACCAGGGCCATCATGGCCTCGGCGATGGGCGTGGCGCGGATGCCGACGCAGGGATCGTGGCGGCCGGTGGTCACCACCTCGTCCGGTTCACCCTGGCGGTTAATGGACTGCCCCGGGATGCGGATGCTGGAGGTGGGTTTCAGGGCCAACCGGGCGACCACCGGCTGGCCGCTGGAGATGCCCCCCAGCACGCCGCCGGCGTGGTTGCTGGCGAACGCCCCGTCCACGATCTCGTCGCGGTGCTCGGTGCCCCGCTGGGCGGCGGCGGCGAAGCCGGAGCCGATCTCCACCCCCTTCACGGCGTTGATACCCATCAGCGCCTTGGCGATGTCGGCGTCGAGCCGATCAAACACCGGTTCTCCCAGGCCGGGCGGCACGCCCTCGGCCACCACGGTGATGCAGGCCCCCACCGAGTCGCCGTCCCGGCGCAGCTGGTCCATGTACGCCTCCAGCTCCGGCAGGCGCTCGGGCTCGGCGCAGAAGAAGGGGTTGGCGTCCGCCGCATCCCAGTCGGCCAGCCCCAGCTCAAAGGGCCCCAGGCGGGACAGGAAACCTCTCACCCGGATGCCGAGGCGCTCCGCCAGATACTTCTTGGCGATGGCCCCGGCGGCCACCCGCATGGCGGTCTCCCGGGCGGAGGCGCGCCCGCCGCCGCGGTAGTCGCGGATGCCGTACTTGGCGAGGTAGGTGTAGTCAGCGTGGCCGGGGCGGAAGCTGTCCTTGATGTTGGTGTAGTCCCGGGAGCGCTGGTCGGCGTTCTCGATCAGCAGCCCGATGGGGGTGCCGGTGGTGACCCCCTCGAAAACCCCCGAGAGGATGCGCACCCGGTCCGGCTCGCGGCGCTGCGAGGTGTGGCGGGAGGTGCCGGGCCGGCGCCGGTCCAGATCGTGCTGCAGGTCGGCCTCGGCCAGCGCCAGACCGGGGGGACAGCCGTCCACCACCGCGCCCAGGGCGGGACCGTGGCTCTCGCCGAAGGTGGTGACGGTGAACAGGGTGCCGAAGGTGTTGCCGGACATGGGGAGCCTCGCGCAGCCGGATCGGGTCAGGACGTGGGGAAGTGGCGCTGGAGCTCTTCGGACTCCAGCAGGAACACCCCGTGGCCGCCGCGCTCCAGATCCAGCCAGAGAAACGGCACCTCGGGAAACGCCGCCTCCAGGGCGGCGGCGCTGTTGCCCACCTCCGCCACCAGGATGCCGCCCGGGGCCAGATAGGCCCCGGCCCGGGCCAGCAGCGGCCGCACCACCGCCAGGCCGTCCTCCCCCGCCTCGAGGCCGGTGCGCGGCTCCTGCCGGTACTCGGGGGCCAGGGCCGCCATGTCGGCAGCGTCCACGTAGGGCGGATTGGCCACGATCAGCTCAAAGCGCCGCTCCGCCGGCAGCGCCTCGAACAGGTCCGAGCGCAGCAGCTCCACCCGGTCCGCCACGCCGTGGCGGCGCCGGTTGACCTCGGCCACGGCCAGGGCATCGGCGGAGATGTCCACCGCATCTACCTGGGCATCGGGAAACGCCAGCGCGCAGGCGATGGCAATGCAGCCGCTGCCGGTGCCGAGATCCAGCACCCGGGTGACCGGGCGGTCCTCCAGCCAGGGCTCGAAGCGGCGCTCGATCAGCTCGGCGATGGGCGAGCGCGGCACCAGCACGCGGGCGTCGACGTAGAAGGGAAGACCGGCGAACCAGGCCTCGTGGGTGAGGTAGGGCAGCGGCAGCCGCTCCTCGATGCGGCGGCGCACTCGGGCGTGGATGGCCTCACGCTCGCGGGCGGTGAGCCGGCAGGCGAAGTACACTGCCGGCAGGTCGGCCGGCAGGTGCAGGATGTGCAGCACCAGGGCCGCCGCCTCGTCCACGGCGTTGTCGGTGCCGTGACCGAACGCCAGCCCGGCGGCCTGGAAACGGCTCGCCGACCAGCGCACGAAATCCCCAAGCGTGGCGAGTTCGGGGGGCAGCTGCTGCAGTTCTTCCATGCTTGCTCTCGACACCGTCGCGACCGGCCGCGATCATACCGCATTCGAACTTGCCCCCGGCCAGCCCGCATGACCCAAGCCGACCCGCGCCCGGCGAGTGTTCTCGACCGGGTGAAGTCCCTGAGCCTGTATCCGCTTCCCCAGCACGGCATCTCGCGTCTGGTCCACCGGGCGGCCCGGGTGCGGGTGCCGTTCTGGCGCCGGCGCCTGATCCGCTGGTTCATCGCCCGTTTCGGTGTCGACATGAGCGAGGCGGAGCAGCCCGATCCGGATCGCTACCCCGACTTCAACCAGTTCTTCACCCGGGCGCTGCGGCCGGGCGCCCGTCCCCTGCCGGAGCGCCCGGACGCGCTCGCCTGCCCGGCCGACGGCACCGTGAGCGCCCTGGGCCAGGCCAGCGGGGACACCCTGATCCAAGCAAAGGGACGGCTGTTCAGCCTGCTGGAGCTGCTGGGGGGCGAGCGGAAACTGGCTGGCGCGTTCCAGGACGGGGCGTTTCTCACCGCCTACCTCTCTCCGCGGGACTACCACCGCGTGCACCTGCCCCTGGCAGGCACCCTGAACACCATGCTGCACGTCCCCGGGCGGCTGTTCAGCGTGGCCCCGTTCACGGTGCGCGCCGTGCCCCGGCTGTTCGCCCGCAACGAGCGGGTAGTGTGCGTGTTCGACGGGGCCGCTGGACCCATGGCGGTGGTGCTGGTGGGCGCCATCTGCGTGGGCAGCATCGAGACGGTCTGGCACGGCGAGGTGACCCCGCCGCGCTCACGGCGCCTCATGCGGCGCGACTACCTCCCCGGTCAGGTGGTGCTGCCCAGCGGTGCCGAGATGGGGCGGTTCAACATGGGCTCCACCGTGATCCTGCTGTTCGGTCCCGGCCGGGTGGCCTGGGATCCTGGCCTGGCGCCCGGCCACCGGCTGCGCATGGGCCAGGAAATCGGCCGGCTGGCGACGGCAGAGGGCTGAATCCACCCGGGCGGCGGGGGCCGGCGCCGTCCGATGCACAGGGGCCGAAGCATGCAGCGCATCACCATTTCCCTGGAGGACGTCCTGGCCGGTGAGTTCGACCGGCTGCTGGAGGCCCGAGGCTACCGCAACCGCTCCGAGGCGGTGCGCGACCTGATCCGCCGGGAGCTGGCGGAATCCGAGCTGGAGACTTCCCCGCCGGAACCCTGCGTGGGTGCCCTCACCTACGTGTTCAACCACCACGAGCGCCAGCTGGCCGCCCGCCTTACGTCGGCCCAGCACGATCACCACGACCTGGCGCTGGCCACGGTGCACGTCCACCTGGACCACGAGCACTGCCTGGAGACGGCGCTGCTGCGGGGCCCCACCGCCCAGGTGCAGCGCTTCGCCCAGGCGGTCATGGCGGAGCCGGGAGTGCGCCACGGCCGCCTGCACCTGGTGCCGGTGCAGGCCCACAGCGCGGACCACTCCCACGGGGAGGCACCGCCGGGCGACCACTGGCACTACCGGCCGGTGAGCTGAGTCCGGGCAGCCGCCGCGGCGTTCCCCCCGTAGGCCGGGTAAGCAAAACGCATCCGGCAATCCGGCAGCGATCCCCCGCCCATCCCGGAACGGCCCAAATCACCCCGGAAGACGCCGGATGCGGCGCTACGCGCCTTATCCGGCCTACGCCCCGCCCGGCTCAGCCGTCGCGTCAGGCCCGGTCCGCCGGGAAGGCCAGCACCTGACGGATGTGCGCGGCACCCAGGGCGAGCATCACCAGCCGGTCCACCCCCAGGGCCACGCCCGCGCAGTCCGGCAGACCGGAGCGCAGCGCCGCCAGCAGCCGGCGGTCGGGACGCGGCACCGGCCGGCCGGCGGCCCGGCGCCGGCGGCGGTCTTCGCGGAAGCGCCGCGCCTGCTCCAGGGGATCGGCGAGCTCATGGAAGCCGTTGGCCAGCTCCAGCCCCTCCACGAACAGCTCGAAGCGCTCCGCGGTGGACGGATCGTCCGGCCTCAGCCGGGCCAGTGCCGCCTGGCTGGCGGGATAGCCACAGACGAAACTGAGCCGGCCCCGCCCCAGCCGCGGGGCCACCGTGAGCCCCATCAGCAGGTCCAGCAGGCCGTCGCGGTCGAGATCCTCCGGCGCCGCGCCGGCCGCCTCGGCGCTGGCCACGCGCAGTTCCGCCAGCGAGGCACTGAAGGGGTCCAGGCCGGCGTATCGGGCGAAGGCCGTGCGGTACTCCAGGCGCTCCACAGGCGCCGGGCCCAGGATCTCCGCCACCAGGGCCGCCACCTCGTCCATCAGGGCACCGGTGTCGAAACCCGGCCGGTACCACTCCAGCAGGGTGAACTCCGGATTGTGGAAACGCCCCTGTTCACCGGCCCGCAAGGCGCGCCCAAGCTGGTAGATGCTGCCGGCTCCCGCCGCCAGCAGGCGCTTCATGGCGTATTCGGGAGACGTCTGCAGCCAGCGGCTGCCGAGCCCGGGCACCTCCACCGGGACGCCGTCGATCTGCGGATCGGTCACCCCACAGGCAGCCAGCAGGGGGGTCTCCACCTCCAACACGTCCCGCGCGGCGAAGAAGGCGCGGATGCGCGCCAGGATCCCGGCGCGCCGGCGCAGGGCGGCGGCCGACGCCGTCGGGGGCCAGTCCGCCGGGGAGGCCAGGGAACTACTCTTTCGAGCGGGAGATGTAGGTGCCGGTGCGGGTGTCCACCTTGACGGACTCCCCCTGCTGGATGAACAGCGGCACCTGCACCACGGCGCCGGTCTCCAGGGTCGCCGGCTTGCTGCCGCCACTGCTGGTGTCCCCCTTCAGGCCGGGGTCGGTCTGGGTCACCTGCAGGTGGGCATGGGGCGGGGCGTCCACGGACAGCGGCGTGCCATTCCACAGCACCACGTTGCAGAGATCCTGCTCCTTCAGCCACTTGGCGGCATCCCCCATGGCGGCGGCCGGGACGGCGTGCTGCTCGAAGCTGTCCGGATCCATGAAGTGGTAGAACTCGCCGTCGTTGTAGAGGTACTGCATCTGCGTCTCCATGACGTCGGCAGCCTCCACTGTGTCGCCGGACTTGAAGGTCCGATCGATGACCCGGCCGGTCTTCAGGTTGCGCACTTTCACCCGATTGAACGCCTGTCCCTTGCCAGGCTTGACGAACTCGTTCTCGACGATGGTATAGGGGTCACCCTCAAGCATGATCTTGAGGCCGTTCTTGAACTGGTTGGTGCTGAAGGTCGCCATGAATGCCATGCTCCGCGCTGCCGGAGACGGTGCGAACCGCGCCGCAGTTCCGGCAAATAGGGTACGATCTGCCCGTTCTCGCCCCGGCGGGATACCGGGCGGGGGCGGCAGCGCCGCGCGTCCCGAACGAGCCGGCGTGCCAGTCGTCCAGGCAACTGACACGAGAAGGACATGCTGCGCGCGCGATGCGCCGCGCCGGCACCCGGAACACCCGGCGGGCCGCGCCCAGCATCTCCACAGGGCGCGAATGCTAACGGAAATCCAGCAGCTTTAGAACGTTCATGATCGCAGGCCCCCACTCCAGACCCGCCCTCCCCGCCTGGCGCAAGTGCCTGGCCGAGGCGGTGCGCGACCCCGCCGAGCTGCTGCGGCTGCTGGCGCTGGACCCGGCGCTGCTGCCGGCAGCCCGGCGCGCCGCCGAGGGCTTCCCGCTGCGGGTACCGCGCGGCTTTGTGGCTCGCATGCGCCCCGGCGATCCCGACGATCCGCTGCTGCGCCAGGTGCTGCCCCTGGCGGAAGAACTGGAACCTCAGCCCGGGCTCAGCGCCGACCCGGTGGGCGATCTGGCGGCCCTGGCACCCGGCGGCCTGGTGCGGAAGTACCACGGCCGCAGCCTGCTGGTGACCACCGGCGCCTGCGCCGTGCATTGCCGCTACTGCTTCCGCCGGCATTTCCCCTACGCCGAGGCGGCCGCTCCCGGGGCGGGCTGGAGCACGGCCCTGGAGGCGCTGGAGGCCGACCCCTCGGAACAGGAGCTGATCCTCAGCGGCGGCGATCCCCTGACCCTGCCGGACCGCCGGCTCGCCGCCCTGGCCCGGGCCGCTGGCCGGGTGGCGCACCTGCGCCGGCTGCGCATCCACAGCCGCACCCCGGTGGTGCTGCCGGAGCGCGTGGACGACAGCCTGCTGCACTGGCTGGCGGCGAGCCCGCTGCCGGTGGTGATGGTGATCCATGCCAACCACGCCCAGGAGCTTGACGCCGCGGTGGCGTCGGCCATGGGGCGGCTGGCCGGCACGGGGGTAACCCTGCTCAATCAGGCGGTGCTGCTGCGCGGCGTGAACGACACCTGGCAGGCCCAGGTCGAGCTCAGCGAGCGGCTGTTCGAACTGGGGGTGCTGCCCTACTACCTGCACCTGCTGGACCCGGTGGCGGGGGCCGGCCATTTCGACGTCCCCGAGTCCGAGGCGCGGCGCCTCATGGCGGAGGCAGGCGCGCGGCTGCCCGGCTACCTGTTGCCGCGCCTGGCCCGGGAGATTCCGGGAGAGACCCAGAAGCGCACCCTGGCGCCTTCGGCCAGGGCCGAGCACATGGATTCGACGACCCCCGGGGGGGCCTACGGGCCCGGGCTGGCCTATGGCGACGAGTGAACCGCTCTGGGTCGGGCTGCAGGTTCCGGACCGCCACCGTCCGGACTCCGGCAGCTTCGACTGCCGCCCGCGGGCGGTGGAGGACTGGCTGCAGAACCTGCCGGTCACCAACCTGGGGGAGACCAGCCGCCAGGTCTACGAGGCCCTGCAGGACCTGAACCGACTGGAGTTGCGGCCGGCGCGGCGGCTGGCGGTCCTGGAGCGCCTCCGGGAGATGGTGGACTACCTGGTGGAAAGCCTGCGCAAGCTCTACTGCGGCCGGGAGCTGCCCCTGCAGGAGAAACCCCGGCGGGCAGCCAATGTGGCCCAACACCTGCTCTCGGAGATCGCCCTGGGCTACGAGGTGATCCTGCACTCGGCGGTGCGCGAGGGCCGGCTCGCCACCCGCCGGACCCTGGCCCTCGCCCTGGAGCGCGCGGTGGATTACCGGGGCCGCATGTTCCTGGAGAGCTGGCTGGTGTACCGGCCCGGCCCGTCCGATGGGTGGCGACGGCTCCACTCCCTGTACCGCATCGGCGAGGCCCAGAACCTGAGCGGCGCCCGGGTGCCCAGCGGCGGCGAGCGCCGCCGGGGCCGCTGGACGCCCCTCACCGCCTACAAGCGCATCCTGCTCACCGCTGCGGTCGGCCCGCTGCGCCTGCGGCCTCAGGAGATCATGGACGGCTACCGGCTGCTGGGCCAGTGGGCCGCCCACGCCCAGCTGGTCGCGCCGGACGCGGCCCAGGCCGGGGAAGGGGCGTTCCAGGTTCGGGTGGACGGCAACCAGCCGCCCCGGCCGGCCGGGCTTGAGGAACCACAGTCCGGCGACCGGGTGCTGGTCACCACGGACATGGTGTCGGTCATGGAACGGGAATTCGCCACCACTGCCGTATCCCGGGCATTCTGGCGGCGGCGGCCGCTCGCCGACGTCTCCCCGGACCTGGCCCGCCGGCTGATGGTGGCGCTGGGCGCGGTGAGCAGCCGCCGGCAGGCGCGGCTCAACACCCGCTCGCGGGTGCAGGTGGTGGTGGGCATGGTGCGCATCCACCAGATGCTCTGCCGGGAGCTGGGCTGGGACGAGGACGCCGAGGAGCGCTACAACAGCCAGTTCCGCTCCCGGGAGACGGCGGCCGAAGCCGGCCGCGGCGGCCCGGATGTCTGGGACCTCATCTACCCCACCGAGCTGATCCGCACCCTGGAGCTGGAAGCCCAGCAGCGCAACCGGGTCGACGCCCGGGAGGCCCGCGAGAGCCGACCCCTGGACTGGGATCTGCTCAACGTCAGCGCCGGGGGTTACTGCCTGCTCTCCGATCCGGACCAGTCCCGCCGCATCCAGGTGGGGGAACTGATCGCCATGCGCGACGCCGCGGGGCGGTCTCAGGTGTGGCAGCTGGGCGTGGTGCGCTGGCTGCGCACTCCGGAACCCGAGCGCCTGCAGGTGGGTGTCGAGCTGCTCGGCCCCCGGCCGATACCGGTGCAGGCCCGCACCCGGCGCGAGGACGGCGGCTTTGGGCCCGACGAACGGGCCCTGCTGCTGCCGGTGGTGGTCTCCACCGAGCGCCCGGCCTCGGTGGTGATCCCCGGCGATCAGCTGGAGCCCGGCGGCCGCGCTCGCATCGGCGACCGGGGCAAGGAGACCGACATCGAGATCCTCGGGGTGCTGGATCGCACCAGCCACTTCAGCCAGTTCGAGTTCCGCCGTTGCGACGCGCTCCAGTCCGAACCCCTGAATCCCCACCGGTGAGCCGCCGGTGCAGCTGGTGGATTGCGCGCCGCTCTCTGGCAGCGGCGGCCGCGTCTGATAGGCTCGCCGGGAGCCAGAACGCCATGCCGGGAACAGCCCCCGTCCCGCCAGGGGCGGCGGACTCGGCCCGGCCACCGCCGCCCTTGCGCGGGGCACTGCCTCACCGGTGCGCCCGGGTACCCTCACGTCAGGAAGATCAATGGGGAACGAAGACAACCTGCTGCGATTGCTGATCGCCGAAGAGTCCTACAACGACGCGGAAATGCTGGTCAGCGTGCTGCGCAACGCCGGCTACGCCGTGCGGCCCACCCGGGTGGAGGACGACGAGGATCTGGAAAACGCCCTGGACCAGAAGGCCCAGGATCTGTTCATCTGCGCCGCCGCCCTGGGCTGCCTGCCTCTGGAGACGGCGCTGCGCACCCTGGAGCGCTCCGGCAAGGACCTGCCCCTGGTGGTGCTCAGCGACGAGGAAGACCCGGCACTGCGCGACGAAGTGCTGCGCCTGGGCGCCGCCGATGCAGTGTCCAAGGGCGACACCGAGCACTTCCGGCTGGTGGTGCTGCGGGAATCCCGCCACCTGCGCGAGCGCCGGCGCCTGCGGCGCCTGGAAGCCGCCCTGCGGGAGACCGAGCGCCGCTGCTCTGCGCTGCTGGACAGCTCCCGGGACGCCATCGCCTACGTCCACGAGGGCATGCACATCTACGCCAACAAGGCCTACCTGGAGCACTTCGGCATCGACGAGTCCGACGGCATCGAGGGCCTGCCGCTGCTGGACATGGTGGCCCCCGCCGACCAGGCCCGCGCCAAGGAGTTCTTCCGCCGCTACGCCCAGGGCAACCAGGACGTTGACCACATCGAACTGCGCATGCAGGGGGCGGAGGAGCCCGAGGAGATGCGCCTGGAGCTCTCCCCCGCCAGCATCGAAGGCGAGGCGTGCACCCAGGTGCTGATCCGCCGCCGGGCCCCCGAGGCCGTGCCGGCCGAAGACGAGATGGAGCGGCTCAGCCAGCGCGACCTGCTCACCGGGCTGTTCAATCGCCGCCATTTCCTGGCGGAGCTGGACCGGGAGGTCTCGGCCTACCTGGAGCGCGACGACGGCCGGGTCAGCGGCCTGCTGTACGTGCAGCTGGACAACCTGGAGGCCGTGCAGGACAGCCTGGGCATCACTGCCCTCGACCAGGTGATCACCGACACCGGCGCGGAAATCCTGCAGAGCGTCTCCGGCGGGGATGTGCCGGCACGCTACTCCGACCACGCGTTCACCGTGCTGCTGCCCAACCGTGGCGTGCACGAGAGCGTGGGCGTGGCCGAGGCCCTGCGCAAGCGGGTGGAAGATCACGTCAGCGAGGCCGGCAACCGCACCATCACCAAGACCTGCAGCGTGGGCGTCGCCATGCTCGGCGACATGGCCGGCAGCGCCCAGGGCGCCATCAACCTGGCCTTCGAGGCCTGCGAGGCGGCCCGCCGGGAAGGCGGCAACCGGATCCACCTGTACGCCCCCCAGGAGGACACCGAGGCCGACCAGAACTGGAAGAACCGCCTCAACGCGGCACTCGCCGACGACGACCTGGTGCTGGTCTACCAGCCCATCGTCTCTCTCGGCGGGGACACCCGCATGCGCTACGAGGTCCGGGTCCGCCTGCGCGGCGAGAACGGCGAGCTGCTGCGCCCGGAAGTGTTCATGCCCGCCGCCGAGCAGTTCGGCCTGATGCCGGCCATCGACCGCTGGGTGGTGGAGCACTGCATCCGGGGCCTGGCGGGGGCACCGCAGGGCAAGCAGGCCGATTGCCTGTTTGTGAAAGTGGCCGGCGCGACGCTGGGAGACTCGGATTTCGCGTCCTTTCTCAGCGAAGCCCTGGCCACCCACCAGGTGGACGGCGCCCGCCTGGCCTTCGAGCTCAACGAGCCGGTCGCGGTCACCCAGCTCAACCAGGCGAAGAATTTCTACGACGCCGTCCGCGCCCAGGGCTGCAGCTTCGTGCTGGATCATTTCGGCAGCGGGCTCAACTCCTTCCAGCTGCTCAAGCACCTGCCGGCGGACTGCCTGAAGCTGGATCGCACCCTGATCGAGGACATCACCACCGACGAGGGCCAGCGCACCATCTCCCAGATCACCGAGACCGCCCGCAGCATGGACCGCCAGGTGATCGCCGGCGCCCTGGAGGAGGCCACCACCCTGGCCGTGCTCTGGCAGTGCAACGTCGACTTCGTGCTGGGCAACTTCCTGCAGGAACCGGAGGCGGAGCCGACCTACGACTTCTCGGGGATGGTCATTTAGCCCGAAGATTTCATGAATTTGTGCTGATATCGCGTAGGATATTGGTTT
>CAZAQB010000015.1:8688-38723 GCA_964487155.1 uncultured Ectothiorhodospiraceae bacterium | reverse complement strand
CCGGCAACGGCGGCGCCGGCGTAGTGGTGGACGGCCTGGCGCCGGAGCTGCCGTTCGAGTTCGTGCGCCTGCACCACGAACCCGACGGCCACTTTCCCAACGGCGTGCCCAACCCCATCCTGCCGGAGAATCGGGCCGCCACCGCCGAGGCCGTGCTGAGCCGTGGCGCCGACCTGGGGCTCGCCTGGGATGGCGACTTCGACCGCTGCTTTTTCTTCGACGCCAACGGCCGCTTCCTGGAGGGCTACTACCTGGTAGGGCTGCTCGCCGAAGTGCTGCTGGAGCGCTCGCCCGGCTCGGCTATCGTCCACGACCCCCGGCTCACCTGGAACACCCTGGATGTCTGCGCCCAGTTCGGCGGCGTGCCGGTGCAGAGCAAGACCGGCCACGCCTTCGTCAAGGAGCGCATGCGCAAGGAAGACGCCGTCTACGGCGGCGAGATGAGCGCCCACCACTACTTCCGGGACTTCGCCTACTGCGACAGCGGCATGCTGCCCTGGCTGCTGGTGGCTGAGCGCATGGCCCGCAGCGGCAAGACCCTGGCGCAGCTGGTGGACGAGCGCATCGAGCGCTATCCGGCGAGCGGCGAGATCAACCGCCGCCTGGGCGACGCCGCCGCCGCCCTGCGGGCGGTGGAGCAACACTACGCCCCGGGCGCGCTCAAGGTGGAGCACGTCGACGGCCTGAGCGTGGAGTACGCCCACTGGCGCTTCAACCTGCGCAGCTCCAACACCGAGCCGGTGGTGCGGTTGAACGTGGAGTCCCGGGGCGACCCGGCGCTGATGCGCCAGCGCACCGACGAGCTGCTGGCGTTCCTGGAACCACTCTGAGAGGGCCTTTACAAGCTCGCAAACCCTGGCGTCGGATGGGTGGAATCTCCCCGGCGCCGAACGAAGCCCGCCGTAGGGCACGTTGCGGAGCAACGTGCCAGCGAGCGCTGGCATGGATAGCTCGCCTCGGGCGAGGCACAGGCCAGGAGATTGACACCTTGGCGTTTGCCACGCCGCCCCCACGTTTCTTCGCAACGTGGGTCTACGGCGGTGTCCAATGAGAGCCTCTGAAAGGAGCGATTCGTGCTGCATCCGGTCCTGTTGTGCGGGGGCTCCGGCTCCCGCCTATGGCCCCTGTCCCGGGGCAAGTATCCCAAGCAGTTCCTGCCGCTCGCCGGGGAGCAGACCATGCTCCAGGCCACCGCCCGCCGGGTGGTGGGCCTGCCGGAGCGCGCCGGGCTGATCGCCGTCACCCAGGAGGACGCCCGCTTCCTGGTGGCCGAGCAGCTGCGCCAGGCCGAGGCCGGTGCCGCCGACGTGGTGCTGGAGCCGCTCGGGCGCAACACGGCGCCGGCGGTGGCGGTGGCCGCCATGCTGGCACTGGCCCGGGATCCGGAGGCAGTGCTGCTGGTGATGCCCTCGGACCACCTGATCCAGCGCACCGACGCCTTCCAGGCCGCGGTGGCCGAAGGCCTGCCGGCCGCCGCCGGCGGGCGGCTGGTGACCTTCGGCGTGGTGCCCTCCCACCCTGAGACCGGCTACGGCTACATCCGGGTGGAGCCCCCGCAGACGGCGGTGCGCCCGGTGGCGGAGTTCGTGGAGAAGCCCGACGCCGCCCGCGCCGAGCAGTACCTGGCAAGCGGCGACTACCTGTGGAACAGCGGCATGTTCCTGCTGGGTGCCCAGGCCTACCTGCAGGAGCTCGGCCGGCTGCGCCCGGAGATGCTGGCCGCCTGCGAGCGCGCCTTCGGCGGCCGCCGGGCGGATCTGGACTTCCTGCGCCTGGATGGCGAGGCTTTCGCCGCCTGCCCGTCGGAGTCCATCGACTACGCGGTCATGGAGCACACCGGCCTGGCCTCGGTGGTGGCCCTGGACTGCGGCTGGAGCGATCTCGGCAGCTGGGCCAGTCTCTACGAAGCCGCACCGGCCGACGCCGAGGGCAACGTGCTGGTGGGGGACGTCCTCGTGGAGGGCAGCTCCGGCTGCTACCTGCGCTCAGAGGGCCGGCTGGTGGCGGCGCTCGGCCTCACCGGCCAGGTGGTGGTGGAGACCGCCGACGCGGTGCTGGTGGCCTCCCGCGACCGGGTCCAGGACGTCAAGGCCGTGGTGGAGCGGCTGAAGGCCATGGGCCGGACCGAGTCGGACTTCCACCGCCGGGTCTACCGGCCGTGGGGGTCCTACGAGGGCATCGCCGCCGCCGAGCGCTTCCAGGTCAAGCGCATCATCGTCAATCCGGGCCAGCGGCTGTCGCTGCAGATGCACCACCACCGGGCCGAGCACTGGGTGGTGGTGCGAGGCACCGCCCTGGTGAGCCGGGGCGACGAGCAGTTCCTGCTCTCCGAGGACCAGTCCACCTACATCCCGCTCGGCACCACCCACCGCCTGGAAAACCCCGGAGTCATCCCCCTGGAGCTGATCGAGGTGCAGTCCGGCGCCTACCTGGGCGAGGACGACATCGTGCGCTACGACGACGTCTACGGCCGGGCGGGCGAGAAAGCCTGAATTGGAGATTTGGCCGCGAAATGCACGCGAAATCTACTCGAAATTGGGCGTGGGGAGTTTGGCCACAGATGAACGCAGATGAACACGGATAGAAGAAAGGGTGTCCGGGTCGCCGGCGCGTCGAGCCCCGGAGTCACGGGCTGACGCCCGGTCCGAGTTCGGGCCTGCTGGCGGCCTTCTGCAGGCGCTGCCTCCCTGGCCATGCATAGCCGACGGGGAGGCATCGCACCCTCCGTTATATCTCGGTCTCAGCCGGATGAAGAATCGCGGCGAGGGCTCCCACAGGAGTCATTCCCTCGCGCCGGGCCAAGCCCCCTGTGGGAGGCCCGCCCTCGGGCCGAATCGGCGCCCAGGAGGGTCGCCGAGCCTGGATCAGCTAACCCGCTGAGCCAGAAACATGGCCATCTGCGTTCATCCGTGTTCATCTGTGGCTAACTTCTTCCCCATTCGCGTCCATTTCGCGTGCATCTCGCGGCTAAATCTCCTTAGCGCCGCAGGTACGCGCCGCTGCGGGCGTCGCGGATGGGCGTGGGCCGGGCCTGGCCGCCCAGGGGGCCGTTGACGATCAGGTCGAGGTCGTCGCCGAACTCCCGGCGCACCGCCAGGGCGCTCTTCGCCGGCGGCCGCCCGGCCCGGTTGGCACTGGTGGACACCAGCGGGCCGCCGAAGGCCCGGCACAGGGCGGCGGCCAGGGGGTGGGCGGTGACGCGCACCGCCAGGGTGTCGTGCTCGCCGGTCAGCCAGCTGGGCGTGTCGGCGGCGGCGGGCAGCAGCCAGGTGCTGGGCCCCGGCCAGCTGGCCGCCACCGGCTCCGGCAGTGCCGCCGGGGCCAGGAAGGCTCGCAGCTGGGCGGCGTCGGCGGCGATCAGGATCAGCCCCTTGTCCACCGGCCGGTGCTTGAGGGCCAGCAGCCGCAGCACCGCCGCGCCATTGGCGGGGTCGCAGCCGAGGCCCCACACCGCTTCGGTGGGATAGGCGATGACGGCTCCGGCGTGCAGCGCGGCGGCGGCGCGGCGCAGGCGGAAGCCCTGGGCGGGATCGGCGGCGGCTGCCATGGACGCCGGCGGAGCTACTTGGCGCTGGCGCGGCTGCCCCGGCCGCCGCTGCCCTTGGCAGCCGAGGCCCCGCCTTTGCCGGTGCCGGAGGACTTCGCGGCGCGGCCGGTCTTGCTGTTCTTGGCACCCGACTTGCCGCCGGCGGGCTTCTTGCTGGCGGCCTCCTCGATGAGCTTCTGGCAGGCTGCGAGATCGAGGCTCTCGGCGTCCTGATCCTTGGGGATGCGGGCGTTGACCTTGCCATCGGTGATGTAGGGCCCGAACCGGCCGCGCATGATGCGGATGTCGGTGCCCTCGAAACGCCGCAGGGTGCGCTTCTCCTCGTTGGCCTTCTTCTCGGCGATCAACTCCAGGGCCCGCTCGCGGCCGATGGTGTAGGGGTCGTCGTCCTTCTTCAGGGAGGCGAAGCGGCTGCCGAAGCGCACGTAAGGGCCGTAGCGGCCGATGTTGACGCTGAGCTCCTCGCCCTCGGGGGTAGTGCCGAGATCCCGGGGCAGCTGGAACAGGCTCATGGCCTCTTCCAGGGTGATGGTGTCGATGCTCTGCCCGGTGCGCAGGCCGGCGAAGCGGGGTTTCTCTTCGTCGTCCTTGGTGCCGATCTGAACAAACGGGCCGAAGCGGCCCAGCCGCGCCACCACCTTGCGCCTGGTCTTGGGGTCGGTGCCCAGCTCCCGGGCCTTGACCACGTCGCCCCGCGAGACGCTCTCCTTTTTCTCCTCCACCCGCTTGTGAAACGGCCCCCAGAACTCCTCCAGCAGGGGCTTCCATTCCTGCTCGCCCCGGGAGATGGCGTCCAGGTCGTCTTCGAGGCGGGCGGTGAAATCGTAGTCGACGTAGCGGTCGAAATGCTCGGTGAGGAACTTCGCCACCACCCGGCCGGTGTCGGTGGGCTTGAAGCGGCGGTTGTCCATCAGCACGTAGTTGCGCTGCTGCAGGGTGGAGATGATGGCAGCGTAGGTGGAGGGCCGGCCGATGCCCATCTCCTCCAGGGCCCGCACCAGGCTCGCCTCGGAATAGCGCGGCGGCGGCTCGGTGAAGTGCTGCTCCGGACGGATGGCCTTGAGCACCACCTCGTCGCCTTCCTCCATGGACGGCAGCAGGCGGTCGCCGGCCTCGGTCTCGCCGGCATCGTCGGTGCCCTCCAGGTAGACCGCCATGAAGCCCGGGTCTGCGATCCGCGACCCGGTGGCCCGGAAGCTGTCCTCGGTGCCGCCGCAGCCCAGGTCCACCGCCACGGTATCGATCAGCGCCGGCTTCATCTGGCAGGCCACCGCCCGCTTCCACACCAGCTCGTAGAGCCGGTACTGGTCCTCGGTGAGGTGGTCCTTGATGGTCTCCGGCAGCCGCGCCGAGTCGGTGGGACGGACCGCCTCGTGGGCCTCCTGGGCGTTCTTGGCACGGGTGCGGTACTGGTGGGGCTTGTCCGGCAGCTTGTCCTTGCCGTAGCGCTGGACGATGGTCTCCCGCAGCGCCGCCACCGCCTCCTGGGACAGGCTGGTGGAGTCGGTGCGCATGTAGGTGATGAGACCGATGGCGCCGCTGCCGGTATCCACGCCCTCGTAGAGCTGCTGGGCGACCCGCATGGTCTTCTGGGCCGGGAAGCGCAGCTTGCGCGCCGCCTCCTGCTGCAGGGTGGAGGTGATGAAGGGCGCGGCGGGGTTGCGCCGGCGCTGCTTCTTCTCCACCCGCAGCACCTGCAGCCGGCCCTCTCGGCCAGCGGCCGGGTCCAGCCCCGAGGCCTGCTCCAGGCGCCGGGTGACCGACTCGGCCCGGCCCTGCTCGGTGATGGTGAACTGCTCGAGGCGCTCGCCTTCCAGGGTGTGCAGTTTGGCGGTGAAGTCCTGATCGATGCGGCGCACATCCGCCTCGATGCTCCAGTACTCGCGGGGCTCGAAGGCCTCGATTTCCTGCTCGCGCTCGACGATCAGGCGCAGCGCCGGGGTCTGCACGCGGCCGGCGGAAAGGCCGGTGGCGATCTTGCGCCACAGCAGGGGGGAGAGGTTGAAGCCCACCAGGTAGTCCAGGGCACGGCGCGCCTGCTGGGCGTTTACGAGTTCCTCGGACAGGCCCCGGGGCTCGGCGATGGCCTCCTGGATGGCCCGGCGGGTTATCTCGTAGAACACCACCCGGTGCACGGGCTTGTCGTCCAGCACCCCCCGCTCGTCCAGCAGTTCCCGCAGGTGCCAGGAGATGGCCTCGCCCTCGCGGTCGGGGTCAGTGGCGAGGTAGATGGCGTCGGCCTTGCGGGTGGCCTTGGCGATGGCATCCACGTGCTTGGCATTGCGCTCGATGGGCACGTACTTCATGGCGAAGTCGTGCTCCGGGTCCACCGCCCCCTCCTTGGGGAGCAGGTCGCGCACGTGGCCATAGGAGGCCAGCACCTGGAAGTCCGGCCCCAGGTACTTGTTTATGGTGCGGGCCTTGGCCGGAGATTCGACGATTACCAGGTTTTTACCCATCCGTACCTTTATCCCAAGGGAAGCGGGATCAGGGGCGTGGGGCGGCCGGGAAGGAAACTCAGTGGAGGTACTGGGCGGCGCTCTCGAAGACCAGGTTCTCCATCCAGGCGCAGGCCTCTTCCTGGCCCGGCTGGCTGAACAGAACCATCAACACCACCCATTTGAGGGTGTCCAGGTCGATCTCGTCCTCGTCGAGGGCCATCAGCCGGTCGATGACCAGCTCGCGGCTAGCCGGCGTCAGGATGCCGGCCTGCTCCAGGAACATGAGAAAGCCGCGGCACTCCACGTCGAGGCGGCTGACCTCCTGCTCCGCGAACATGCGGACCGCCCGCTCCGGCGCTGCCTCCACCGGCAGCTCCCGGCTCTCCGCCAGCCCGTCCAGCCAGCGGAACGCCTTGTGTATCTCGCCCCGGGTGAAGCCGGCATCCGAGAGTTCGTTCGCCAGCAGATCGCGATCGGGCTCGAGCTCTTCCTCGTGGTAGAAGTAGTTCTCGAACAGGTACATGAGTACGTCGAAAACGTTTTCTTTCATCTCACGCCTTCTGGCCGAGGCGGGCGTAGCGACCGCCGGGACAGGCGGTTACAAAGCCCCTAAGCTCAAGTATCAGCAGCATGGAGGAAACCTTCTCAGGCGTCAATCCGGTGCGCTGCAGCAAGGTTTCCAGGGGAACCGGGTCATGTCCGAGGGCCTCCAGCAGCCCCTGGTACTCGGCGTCCAGGGGGCTCCCGACCGCCTCGCCGGCGCTCGGCTCGGCGGCCGGGCCCGCCGCCTGTGCCAGGACCGTGGGGGGCAGCTCCTCCAGCAGGTCGGCGGCGGACTCCACCAGCTTGGCGCCTTGCCGGATCAGGGAGTGGCAGCCCCGGGCCAGGGGATTGTGGATGGAACCGGGGATTGCGAAGACTTCCCGGTCCTGCTCCAGGGCGTGGCGCGCCGTGACCAGCGAGCCGCTCTGGCGGCCGGCCTCCACCACCAGCACCCCGAGGGCGAGGCCGCTGATGATGCGGTTGCGCCGGGGGAAGTGCTGGCGGCGCACCGGCGTGCCCGGCGGGAACTCGCTTACCAGGGCGCCGGCGGCGGCCACTTCCCGCGCCAGTTCCCGGTGGTCGGCCGGGTACACCCGGTCGGGCCCGGTGCCCATTACCGCCACCGTCACGCCGCCGGCGGCAAGGGCCCCGCGGTGAGCGGCGGCGTCCACCCCCAGGGCCAGCCCGCTGGTTACGGCAAGCCCCCCGGCCGCCAGGTGGCGGGCGAACTCCCAGGCGTTGTCCAGGCCGCCGGCGGTGGCGTTGCGGCTGCCCACCAGGGCGATCTGTGGTCGCGCCAGCACGGCCGGATCGCCGACTACGAACAGTAGCGGAGGCGGGTCCGCCAGCTCTGCCAGGGCGCTCGGATAGCCAACCTGCCCGAGGCGCAGCAGATGATGCCGAGGGGAGGCCGCGAGCCAGGCCAGGTCGGCTTTGGCGCCGTCCCAGTCCGGCTGCTCCAGGGCCTTGGCCAGCGCCTCCGGCAGGCCGGCCTGCCGGCGGGCCGCCGTCGACGCCGCCAGGCCGGCGGCCGGGTCGGGGAATGCCTGCAGGACGCGGGCGAAGCTGCGCGGGCCGACCCCCGCCGTCCGGCCCAGGGCGAGCCAGGCGGCGAGGTCTTCGTCCACGGTGTTCCGCGGGCGGGTCAGGGGTTGCGCACCAGATCCGCCACGCGCATGGCGCGGCTGGCCTCCATCACCAGGCCCAGGCTGAGGCGGTCGAAGGTGCGGAAGATGATCATCTCGCCGGCCCGCTCATCGGGCAGGGTGATGGTTTCCTGGTCAGCGGAGAAGCGGTCCTGCACGGTGCGGCCGCGCTTGTACACCGCCAGCACGTCGCCCTGGCGCAGGCCGTGGTTCTCGCCCCGGTTGATCGCCACCACGTCGAACTGGCCCACCTGGGTGACGCCGTCCAGCACCGCCAGGATCTGACCGCTCACCGAACCCTCTGGCGGTCGTGGGTAGTAGCGGCTCTGGATCAGGTCCTCCTCGGTCTCCAGCAGCACGTCGCCGGGCAGCACCTCACGGTTGATGCCGGTGAGCACGTAGGTGGCCGGATCGCCGCTGCGCACCCGGGCGGCGTCGCCCACGTAAACCGCCTCGTAGCCCAGCAGCTCACCGGTCTCGGGGTCGATGAACGGCTGGCCCTGGCGCATCACCTTGTAGCCTTGGGCCGCCTCATCCCCCAGCCGGCGCACGTACACCGGGTCGCCGGTGCTGCCCATAACCCGCTCGTCGGCCCCCGCCACGATGTAGGGGGCGGTGTCGAAGGTCTCGGCCCCCACCACCCGGTTGCCGGAAAGGAACGGCCGGATGGCGTCGATGGGAATGGTGGTGATGGCCTGATCCAGGTCTTCCATGCGCACCCGGGGCGAGAGTTTCACGGTGCCGCCGCCACGCTCCACAGTGAGCCGGCGCTGGCCGTCCACGGTGGTGAGCTTGACTACATCGCCCGGATAGATGAGGTGGGGATTCTCGATGAACGGGTTCTCGTACCAGATCTCCGGCCACAGCCAGGGATCCCGCAGAAAGCGCTCGGAGATGTCCCACAGGGTATCGCCGAGGCGAACCGTGTAGCGTTCCGGGTGTCCCTCCCGAAAGGGTTCGCCGGTCTGTCCGCGCAGCGCGGGCCCGTCCGGGCGAGGTGCCTGCTGGGCAAGCAGGGCGCTGGTGGCGAGCATCGCGCACAGCGCCAGGATGAAGGTCTTGGTACGCATCGGCTTTCCCTGGTTGGAAGGGCGGTTCACGCTGGCGGGCTTGCTGCACGGTCCGTTATAGTCGTCAGCATGACGACCCGCGCAGCCTAGCAGCGCCATTTCAACAGCCGCAACGCGACGAATCATGGCCGTACTCGATATTCTTCATTACCCCGACGAGCGTCTGCGTACCGTCGCACACTCTGTGGAAACGGTGGACGACGAACTGCGTCGTCTGGTGGACGACATGTTCGAGACCATGTACCAGGCGCCGGGCATCGGCCTGGCCGCCACCCAGGTCAACGTCCACCGCCGGGTGATCGTCATCGATGTCTCCGAGGGCGCGGACCAGCCCCTGGCGCTGATCAACCCGGAGATCCTCCGGAAGGACGGCGTGGAGGAGATGCAGGAGGGCTGCCTGTCGGTGCCCGGCTACTTCGAGACCGTGCGGCGGGCCGAGCGCATCCGCTTCCGGGCCCTGGACTGCAACGGCGAGCCCTACGAGCGCGAAGCCGACGGCCTGCTGGCGGTGTGCGTCCAGCACGAGATCGACCATCTGGACGGCAAGCTGTTCGTGGATTACCTCTCCGAGCTGAAGCGCAAGCGGCTGCGCAAGCGCCTGGAGAAGCAGGCACGCCAGGGGGATCTGCCGGAGCCTTCCGCGGCCCGGGTCATCTGACCCTGCCCCCATGACCGCCACCCCCCGGGTCGTTTTCGCGGGCACGCCGGCCTTTGCCGTGCCCGCCCTGGAGCGCCTGGGGCGGATGGACGTGACGCTCGCGGCCGTCTACACCCAGCCGGACCGGCCGGCGGGCCGCGGCCGGCCACTCCGGCCGAGCCCGGTGAAGCAGGCGGCCCTGGATGCCGGTCTGCCGGTGCACCAGCCCGCCACTCTGCGGGACCCCGACGCCCGCCGCATGCTGGCGGAGTTGCAGCCCGACCTTCTGGTGGTGGCGGCCTACGGCCTGCTGCTGCCGGCGCCGGTGCTGGAGCTGCCCACCCGGGGTTGTCTCAACGTGCACGCCTCCCTGCTGCCCCGCTGGCGGGGTGCCGCTCCCATCCAGCGGGCCCTGCTGGCCGGCGACACCGAGACCGGGGTGAGCCTGATGCTGATGACCCGGGGGCTGGACGAGGGGCCGGTGCTGGCGGAGCGCTCCTGCCCCATTGCCGGCGAGGACACCGGCGGCAGCCTCCACGACCGGCTGGCGGTGCTGGGGGCCGACCTGCTGGAGCAGGCACTGCCCCTGTGGTGGGCCGGCCACCTGGAGCCGGTGCCCCAGGACGACGCCCGGGCCTGTTACGCCGCCAAGCTGGACAAGAGCGAAGCGCAACTGGACTGGCGGCGCTGCGCGCGCGAGCTGGAACGCCAGGTGCGGGCGTTCGATCCCTGGCCCGGGGCCGAGACCCTCTGCCAGGGCGAGCGCCTCAGGGTCTGGCGGGCGGCGCTGGGGACGGCGGCGCCGGCCCCGCCCGGCACCGTGCTCGGCGCCGGTCCGGAGGGCCTCGAGGTGGCCACCAGTGACGGCAGCCTGCGGCTGCTGGAGGTGCAGCTCCCCGGCCGCCGCCGCCAGCAGGTGCGGGATTTCCTCAACGGCCATCCTCTGGAGCCCGGCCAGCAGCTGGGCTGAGGGCGGGCTGATGACACCCCGAGCCGCTGCCGCGCGCAGCCTGGCGCAGACCCTGGAGCAGGGCCGTTCCCTGGCGGAAACGCTGCCCCCTGCGCTGGCCCGGCTGGCGCCCGGCGACCGGGCGTTGTGCCAGGACCTCTGCTACGGGGTGCTGCGCTGGCACTGCCGGCTGCTGGCCCTGGCGGACGCCCTCCTGCAGCGCCGGCCCCGGGAGGGGGATCTGCTGGCCCTGCTGCTGGTGGGCCTCTACCAGCTGGAGTACCAGAGCACGGCCCCCCACGCGGCGGTTTCCCAGACCGTGGAAGCGGCCCGGGAACTCGGCCGGGGCTGGGCCACCGGGCTGGTGAACGGCGTCCTGCGGCGCTTCACCCGGGAGCGGGCGCGGCTCGCGGAGGCGGTCGACCGGGACCCGGCCCGGCGCCTGGCCCACCCCCCCTGGCTGCTGGAGCGGCTGCAGGCGGACTGGCCGGAGCACTGGCAGGAGATTGCGCGGCAGAACAATCTGCGGCCCCCCATGACCCTGCGGGTCAACCGGCGCCGCTGGGATCTGGCGGCGGCACGCGCGGCGCTGGCGGCCGCGGGGCTGGAGGCGCAACCGGTGCCGGGGGCGGCCGACGCCCTGGTGCTGGCGCGGCCGCGGCCGGTGGATGAGCTGCCGGGGTTCGCCGACGGCCGGGTGTCGGTGCAGGACGCCGCCGCGCAGCTGGCGGCAAGCCTGCTGGGCCCGCAGCCGGGGGAGCGGATCCTGGACGCCTGTGCCGCCCCCGGCGGCAAGACCGGCCACCTGCTGGAGCGGGCCGACCTCGACCTGCTGGCCCTCGACCAGGCGCCCGCGCGCCTCTCAAGGGTCGCCGAGAACCTGGAGCGCCTGGGCCTGGCCGCGGAGCTGCGCGCCGGCGACGCCGGATCGCCCGGCGACTGGTGGGACGGCCGGCCGTTCCAGCGCATTCTGGTGGACGCGCCCTGCTCCGGCAGCGGCGTAATCCGTCGCCACCCGGACATCAAGTGGCTGCGCCGCCCTGCCGACCCCGCCGCCCTGGCTACCGAGCAGGCGCGCTTGCTGGCGGGGCTTTGGCCGACCCTGGCCCCCGGGGGTAAGCTTGTCTACTCCACCTGCTCCGTGCTGGCGGAGGAGAACGAGGCCGTGGTGCGACGTTTCATGGAGGAGCATCCCGACGCTGCCGCGCTGCCGGTCGTGCTGCCGGGTGGTGTTGCCCGCGGGGCCGGTGCCCAGGTGCTGCCGGCTCCGCACCTGGACGGCTTCTACTACGCGGTTCTGCAACGGCGATGAGCAGGCCGGCCTGTCTGCCGGGCCGGCGTTCCTGGCTCGCCGGGGCGCTGCTGCTGGGTCTGGTCGCCCAGGTGGCCCAGGGGGCCGAGTTCCGGGTGCTGGAGGGAGACGTCAGCCTCCGGGACGGGGTCTACCTGCTGGATGCCCGCATCCGCTACGAACTCTCCGGGACCGCCGCCGAGGCGCTCGCCAGCGGCGTGCCCCTGGAGGTGGTACTGCACATCGAGGTGGTGGAGCCTCGGCGGTTCTGGTTCGACGCGACGACCGCGGTGCTGAACCAGCGTTACCGGCTGAGCTACCACGCACTGTCAGGGCGTTACGTGCTCACCGAGCTGAACACCCGCGAGAGCACCACCTACCGCAGCATGGGCGCCATGCTGGAGGCCCTGGGCCAGGTCAAGGGCCTGCCCGTCATCGACCGCGCCCTGCTGGAGCCGGACCGGCGCTATCTGCTGCGGCTGCAGGCCAGCCTGGATCTCGACAGTCTGCCGGCGCCGCTGCGTCCCATGGCCTACATCTCGCCGTCCTGGCGGCTCGCCAGCGACTGGCACACCTGGCGGATCGGCTCATGAGGGGGTTGCGCCGGGAAGGACTCGCCCGGGCCGCGCTGTGCCTGCTGCTGCTGGGGTCGCTGTACCTGCTGACCGCCGCCACCGAGAACTCCGAGCGCTTCGGCCGGCTCTACGTCTGGCTGCTGGCCTTCAACGGCGCCGCCATGGTGGCCCTGCTGGGGCTGATCGTGCAGAACCTCTGGCGGCTGGTGCGCAACCTGCGCGAGCAGCGTCCCGGCAGCCGCCTCACGGCCCGGCTCATGGTGGTGTTCGTGCTGCTGGCGGTGACCCCGGGCACGGTGGTGTACCTGTTCTCCGCCCAGTTCCTGCGCACCGGCATCGACAGCTGGTTCGACGTGCAGGTGGACCAGGCCCTGGAGGATGCCCTCAGGCTGTCGCAGGCGTCCCTGGACCTGCGCATGCGCGACATGCTGCGGCGCACCCAGGCAGGAGCCAAGGATCTGATGGGTGTGGACGACGCCATGGCGCCCCTGGCCCTGGGCGACATTCGCGCGGCCCTGGACGCCGCCGAGGTCACACTGCTGGGCGCCAACGGCCGGATCGTTGCCACCAGCAGCCAGGACTCCGCCACTATTCTGCCCCACCGGCCCGACGAGGAGATTCTGCTGCAGCTGCGCCAGCAGCGCCCCTACGTGGGCCTCGACCCCATCGAGGGGGTGGGTCTGCATGTGCGGGCGGTGGTGCCGGCCCCCAGCCCCGAGGCTCCCGGCACGCCCCGGGTGCTGCAGGCGCTGTACCCGGTCTCGCCGCGGCTGGGCGAGCTGGCCGACGATGTGCAGGCGGCATTCAGCGACTACCAGGAGCTGGTCTACCTGCGCGGCCCGCTCACCGACAGCCTGGCGCTGACCCTGCTGCTGGTGCTGCTGATGTCGGTGATGTTCGCGGTGTGGTCGGCGTTCTACATTGCCCGCCGCCTGGTGGCGCCGATCAGCGGCCTGGCCGAGGGGACGCGTGCCCTGGCGGATGGCGACTACGGCACCCAGCTGCCTCCCGCCGGCAGCGATGAACTGGGCTTTCTGGTGCGCTCGTTCAACGACATGAGCCGGCGCATCGCCCAGGCGCGCGATGCGGCCCGTCGCGGCCAGGTCCAGGTGGAGGCCCAGCGGGCCTATCTGCAGGCGCTGCTGTCCCGGCTCTCCTCGGGGGTGCTGGCGCTGGACGCCGAGGGCCGGCTGCGCACCTTCAACCAGGCCGCTGCGGACATTCTCGGCGTGCCCCTGGACCAGGCGGTGGGCGACCGGCTGGAGTCCCTGTGCGAAGATCATCGCGGGTTCGCCGACTGCACCCGGCGCATCGCCCCCCATGTAGCGGGCCGCGACGAGGACTGGCGGGAGGAGTTCTCCCTGGAGACCGCCGACGGCGACCGTCTGCTGGTATGCAGCGGCGCGGCCCTGCCGGGGGGCCTCGGCGTGGGCGGCTATGTGATCGTGATCGACGATGTCACCACCCTGGTGCAGGCCCAGCGCGACGCCGCCTGGGGCGAGGTGGCCCGGCGCCTGGCCCACGAGATCCGCAACCCCCTGACTCCCATCCAGCTGGCCGCCGAGCGGCTGCGCCACAAGTTCCTCAAGCGCCTGGAGCCCGACGAGGCGGAACTGATGGAGCGGGCCACCCAGACCATCATCGCCCAGGTGGATACCATGAAGGCCATGGTGACGGCATTCTCGGAGTACGCGCGTCCACCACGGCTGCAGATCGAGCCCATCGACCTCAACGCCCTGGTGCGGGAAGTGGCGGAACTGCACCGCGGGGAGTCCGGGGGGCCGGAGCTGGAACTGGAACTGGCCGCCGGCCTGCCGGCCCTGCGAGCCGACCCCGGCCGGCTGCGCCAGGTGCTCAACAACCTGCTGCGCAACGCCGCCGAAGCCAGCCGCGAGGGCGCTCCCTGCCGGGTGACGGTGAGCACCCGCCGCGGCCAGGGCCGCCACCGCAACAGCCTCGAGCTGGTGGTGCGGGACAACGGCCGGGGCTTCGATGCCGAGGTGCAGAGCCGGCTGTTCGAGCCCTATGTGACCACCAAGACCAAGGGCACCGGGCTGGGACTGGCGATCGTCAAGAAGATCGTCGAGGAACACCATGGCCGCATCTGGGCGCGTAATCTGGAAACCGGGGCCCAGGTGACGGTGCGCCTGCCCCTGGACATGGCCCACCGCGACCTGCGGGCCCCCCGGCTGCCCCGGGCCGCTGGCGAGGATCGCACATGAGCGGCGCCTACGTGCTGGTGGTGGACGACGAGCCCGACATCCGCGGGCTGGTCCAGGAGATCCTGGAGGACGAGGGCTATCAGGTGGCCGCTGCCGAAAGCGCCGAGCAGGCGCGGGAAGCCTACCGGCAGCGGCGCCCCGACCTGGTACTGCTGGACATCTGGATGCCCGATGTGGATGGCATCAGCCTGCTGCGGGAGTGGCAGCACGATGATCCCCAGCCACCACCGGTGGTGATGATCTCCGGCCACGGCAACGTGGAGACGGCGGTGGAGGCCACCCGCCTCGGGGCCCTCGATTTCCTGGAGAAACCCCTGTCCATGGGCAAGCTGCTGGTGACGGTGGAGCGGGCCCTGTCGGTCGGCGCCGCGGGAGCCCCGGCCGGTGCCGAGGCCGGCAGCGATGCCGAGGTCATCGAGCCGGTGGGCCACAGCCAGGCGCTGCGAGAGCTGCGCGACCGGGCCCGGCGCCTGGGTCCCAGTGACAGCTGGGTGCTGATCAGCGGCGAGCCGGGCAGCGGCCGCCACTGCCTCGCGCGCTACCTGCACGCCCTGGGTTCCCGGCGCCCGCTGGTGGAGGTCTCCGCTCGGCAGCTCGCCGATGCCCTGGAGCGGGATCCCTCCGGGGCTGCGCTGCTGGCGCGGGCCCGGGGCGGTACCCTGCTGCTGGGCGAGGTGGCCGGCCTGGACCTGCCGGCCCAGGGCCGTCTGGCGGCGGCTCTCCAGGGCCCGACCGAGCTGCGGGTGCTGAGCGTCACCTCGGCCGACCTGGATCACGAGGCGGGCGCCGGGCGCCTGCGCCGCGACCTGCTCCACCTGCTCAAGGTCGTGCCCCTGCAGGTGCCGCCGCTGCGCGAGCACGTGGAGGACGTGCCCGAACTGCTGGGCTTTTTCGTAGACCGCCTGGTCGCGCGGGAGGCGCTGCGCTACCGGCGCTTCACCGTTGCGGCCCAGAACCGGCTGCGCAATCACGACTGGCCCGGCAATGTACGGGAGCTGGCCAACCTGGTGCATCGTCTGCTGCTGCTCGGCGATGGCGTGGACATCGATGTGGACGAGGTCAATGCGGCTCTTGTCCAGGCGGAAGCGGAGGGCGGGCGGGGGCCTGGCGAGGCGGTGGCAGGGGTGTCCCTGGACCAGCCGTTGCGGGAGGCCCGCGAGGAATTCGAGCGCCTCTACCTGCTGCACCAGTTGCGCCGAGCCGAGGGCAGCGTCGCCCAACTGGCCCGGCTCACCGGCATGGAGCGGACCCATCTCTACCGCAAGTTGCGGGCCCTGGGTATCGATCCCCGGGAAGGCGGCGGGGGCTGAACGGCTCGGCAGGCTGCTGGCAGGTAAAGGCGACCAAACACCCCGCGGAACTGGTACCTTAGCGGCCTCATGAAGATCGTCATCCTGGGGGCGGGTCAGGTGGGCAGCACGGTGGCCCAGAACCTGACCAGCGAGAACAACGACATCACCGTGGTGGACGCGGACGCGCCTGTACTCCACGACCTGCAGGAGCGGCTCGACCTGCGCACCGTGCAGGGCAACGGCACCTATCCGGACGTGCTGGCCCGGGCCGGTGCCGACGACGCCGACATGATCCTCGCCGTAACCAGCAGCGACGAGGTGAACATGGTGGCCTGCCAGGTGGCCGCCACGCTGTTCCACACCCCCACCAAGATCGCCCGCATCCGTGCCCTGGAATACCTCAACTGCCCGCAGCTGTTCGCCCCCGACGCCCTGCCCATCGACGTGCTGATCAGTCCGGAGCAGCTGGTCACCCAGTACGTGATGCGCCTCATCGAGCACCCGGGCGCACTGCAGGTGCTGGACTTCGCCGGCGGCAAGGTGCGCCTGGTGGCGGTGCGGGCCTACTACGGCGGGCCCCTTGTGGGCCACGAGCTGCGTACCCTGCGCGAGCACATGCCCGGCATCCAGTCCCGGGTAGCCGCCGTATTTCGCCGCGGCCGGCCCATCATCCCCGAGGGCAACACGGTCATCGAAGCCGGTGACGAGGTGTTCTTCGTCGCCGCCCGCAAGAACATCCGGGCGGTGATGAGCGAGCTGCGCCGCCTGGAGAAGCCGGTCAAGCGCATCGTCATCGCCGGCGGCGGCAACATCGGCAAGCGCCTCGCCCAGGCGCTGGAGTCCCGCTACCAGGTGAAGGTCATCGATCGCAACACGCCGCGCTGCCGGCGCATTTCCGAGGATCTGCGGCGCACCATCGTGCTGCATGGCGACGCCGCCGACGAAGACCTGCTGCTGGAAGAGAACATCGAGAACACCGATGTGTTCTGCGGCCTGACCAACGACGACGAGGCCAACATTCTCTCCGCCATGCTCGCCAAGCGCCTGGGGGCGCGCATGGTGATGTCGCTGATCAACCGCCCCGCCTACGTGGACCTGGTGGAGAGCAGCGAGGACATCGACGTGGCAATCTCCCCTCAGCAGGCCACCATCGGCAGCCTGCTGGCCCACATCCGCCGGGGCGACGTGGTCAACGTCCACAGCCTGCGCCGTGGCGCCGCCGAGGCCATCGAGGCGATTGCCCACGGTGACCCCAGCAACTCCAAGGTGGTCGGCCGGGCGGTGGAGGACATCCGCCTGCCCCGGGGCACCACCATTGGCGCCATCGTGCGCGGCGACGAGGTGCTGATGGCTCATCACGACACGGTGGTGCGCTCCGAGGACCACGTCATCCTGTTCGTGGTGGACAAGACCCGTGTGGACGAGGTGGAGCGGCTGTTCCAGGTGAGTGTCACTTTCCTGTGAGCGTGGTGGCCCGGACACGGCCCGCGGCTCCGGGCCGCCGGAACGGGATGCGCTGAGCCCATGCACCTGTATACCGTCCAGCGCATCCTGGGCATGCTGCTCATGGTGTTCAGCACCACCATGCTGCCGCCGCTGGGAATCGCCTGGCTGGCTGCCGACGGCGCCGCCGACGCTTTCGCCATCGCCTTCGGCGTGCTGCTGGTGCTGGGTGCCGTGCTCTGGTACCCGGTGCGCCACCGCCGCCGGGAGCTGCGCACCCGGGACGGCTTCTTCGTGGTGGCCATGTTCTGGGTGGTGTTGGGCGTCGCCGGCGCCCTGCCCCTGGAGCTTGGCACCACCCCGCACCTGAGTTTCACCGACTCCTTTTTCGAGAGCGTCTCCGGGCTCACCACCACCGGGGCCACGGTGATCGTGGGCATCGACGAACTGCCCATCTCGGTGCGCTTCTATCGCCAGCAGCTGCAATGGCTGGGGGGCATGGGCATCATCGTGCTGGCGGTGGCCATCCTGCCCATGCTGGGCATCGGCGGCATGCAGCTCTACCGGGCGGAGATGCCGGGTCCCATCAAGGATGCCAAGCTCACCCCGCGCATCGCCGAGACCGCCAAGGCCCTCTGGTATCTCTATCTGGGTCTGACCGTGCTCTGCAGCCTTGCCTACTGGGCGGCCGGCATGTCGCTGTTCGACGCCGTCTGCCACGCCTTCAGCACCGTCTCCACAGCCGGTTTCTCCACCCACGACGCCAGCCTGGCCTATTTCGACAACCCTTGGGTCGAATTGGTGGCCATCTGTTTCATGCTGGCCGGCGGCGTCAACTTCGCGCTGCACTTCGCCGCCTGGCGACGGCGCCGGATCCTGCCCTACCTGCGGGATCCCGAGTGGCGCTTCTACGCGGGTATCGTAGCGGTTGCCACAGCGCTGATCTCGGCGCAGCTGTGGATTCACTACGGCGAGTATGCCACGCCGCGTGACCTGTTACGGGCGGCGCTGCACGCCGTGTCCTTCATGACCACCAGCGGCTTCACCAGCGCCGACTATGCGGGCTGGCCCGCCTTCGTGCCGGTGCTGCTGGTGTTCTTGAGCTTCCTGGGAGGCTGCGCGAGCTCCACCAGCGGCGGCATCAAGTGCATTCGCTTCGTGCTGCTGTTCAAGCAGGGCTGGCGGGAGACCCTGCGGCTGGTGCATCCACAGGCCCAGATCCTGGTCAAGGTGGGCGACAAGGCCGTGGACGAGCGGGTCATCGATTCGGTATGGGGCTTCTTTGCCACCTACATGGCGGTGTTCGCCATGATCATGCTGTCGCTTATGGCCCTGGGGCTCGATCAGGTCACCGCCTTTTCGGCAGTGGCCGGCACCCTCAACAACCTGGGGCCCGGTCTGGGTGCGGTGGCCAGCAATTACGCGGGTCTGAGCGACCCGGCCAAATGGCTGCTGTCGTTCGCCATGATCATGGGCCGTCTGGAGATCTTCACCCTGCTGGTGCTGTTCACGCCGGCCTTCTGGAGGCGTTGAGCCGGCCATGGCGGCTAGACTAGCGGAGAGTCAACCGTGGGGCCTCGGCGTTGCCGGGGCCGCTGAAGAGCCCGCAACGGGTTGCGGAGGAGGAGAAGCGCGGATGAACTGGCAGCAGCAGTTCGAGGAGATGATGGCGGGCTGGACCGACACCCAGCGCCGCATGTGGGACAACTGGGTGGAGGCCATTGGGAGCTTCGAGGGAACCGGCCAGGAGAATGAGGCCTGGCGCCGCGAGTATGAGCGCAACCTGGAGGTCTGGGAGCAGTCGGTGCGCGAGGCCCTGAACGCCCAGGCCAACTGGGTGCAGAACTGGGGCGACAGCCTGCTGGAGAACCAGCAGGCGCCTGAGCCCATGATTCAGTGGGTGAACCAGGCCCAGGAGATGATGGGCCGCTGGACCGAAGCCCAGAGCCAGCTCTGGAACGCCTGGTTCGAGAGCGTGCGGCAGATGGAGCCCGGTCAGGGCGGCAGTCCCTGGGCGCACGACGGCGATCAGGTGTTGAAGGCCTGGCAGGAGGCCGCGCAGCGCTCTCAAGAGGCGCTATCGGATTGGTCGCGGCACCTGGGGGATGCGGAGGTGGCTCGGCAGCCGCCGCCGGCCGCGGCCGACCCGGCGCCCGCCGCCAACTCCGCCACCGCTGCCCCCGAAGCAGCCGCCAGCCGCCCGGCGCCGAAGTCTGCCGGCGGCGCGACGCGCTCTCGGGCCGACTCCACCCGCAAGAGTGCCGGCGCAAGCCGCAGCGGTACTCCACGCTCCGGCGGTGGCTCGAAGTCAGGTTCCAGCTGACCCTGCCCGATGGAATGGCCTGCCGGGGCGCGGTCCCGGCAGGACTTTGCCCCGAGTCGGGGGCGCTGGATCTCTTTACGTAGGCGCAAAAAAAGAACCGGCACGTCCTTGCGCCGGTGTGTCAGGTTCACTTGGCTGGAGGTGATCCGCGCCGCCTATCGCACACCGGAACTCGACTGCCTCTGATGTGCCGCGACGCTGCAGCAACGGGAACCTTGTCTTCTCATCCACCCGGGGGGCGGAAGGCTGGAACCCGAACTGCAGCTTCAGTCTCCCACCAGCCCTTCGCCGGCGCTATCGGCAGCAACAGACAGGAGGTGTAGGAATTGGCTTACATGGCGCGCCCCGGATGCCTGCCGGGAGGGCTGCGGTGATCGGCCTGTTGCAGCGGGTACGCCAGGCCTCGGTGAGCGTCGCGGAGCAGCCCGTGGCGGCTATCGGAGCCGGCCTGCTGGTGCTGGTCGGGGTGCAGCGGGGTGACGGCGAGGCCCAGGCGGAGCGGTTGCTGGAGCGGCTGCTGGGCTACCGGGTGTTCGCGGATGACGAGGGCCGCATGAACCGCTCGCTCACCGACACCGGCGGCGGCCTGCTGCTGGTGCCCCAGTTCACCCTGGCCGCGGACACCCGCAAGGGCAGCCGCCCCAGCTTCACACCCGCCGCCTCGCCGGAGCAGGGGGACGCCCTGTTCCACTACCTGTGCCGGGCCGCCCGGCGCCACTGCGGAGAGCTGGCGTTCGGCCGTTTCGGCGCCGACATGCAGGTGGCCCTGGTGAACGACGGACCGGTGACCTTCTGGCTGGAGGTGCCGCCCCCGGCCCGCGGTGCCTGACGCGCCCCGGGGCGGACCGCGTGTGCATCGACACGCCGGCCTGGTACCGTCTTCCGTTGTCCGCTTCCTGACCCGCGAACGGCGCCCCCACACCTGGAATTCCTCCAGCCTGGCTTTACTCCCCGGCCCGGAAAGGGCCATGGTATGCTCCGCGCAGCTTTCCGCAGGGGCCCCCGCAGGCCATGACCGAGCGTACCGCCACCGTCGAGCGCGACACCCTGGAGACCCGGGTCCGGGTACACATCAACCTGGACGGCACCGGCCGCTCCGGGTTGCAGCTGGGCGTGCCGTTCCTGGAGCACATGCTGGACCAGGTGGCCCGCCACGGCCTCGTGGATCTGGACATCCAGGCCGAGGGTGACCTTCATATCGATGCCCACCATACGGTGGAAGATGTGGGCATCACCCTCGGCCAGGCCCTCGCCCAGGCGGTGGGCGAGCGCCGGGGCATCCGCCGCTACGGCCATGCCTACGTGCCCCTGGACGAGGCGCTCTCCCGGGTGGTACTCGATCTCTCCGGGCGGCCGGGTCTCGACTACCACGTGGAGTATCCGCGGGCGCGCATCGGGGAGTTCGACGTGGATCTGTTCCGGGAGTTCTTCCAGGGCCTGGTCAACCACGCCGCCCTGACGCTGCACGTGGACTGCCTGCGCGGGCGCAACGCCCACCACGTGGCCGAGACGGTGTTCAAGGCCTTCGGCCGGGCGCTGCGGGCGGCCGTTGAGCCGGACCCGCGGCAGGTCGGTGCGGTTCCCTCCACCAAGGGTCGCCTGTAGCGCGCCAGCAACGCGAGCCCGTCATGACCATCGCGGTAGTCGACTACGGTATGGGCAACCTCCGCTCGGTGGCCAAAGCCCTGGAGCACGTCACCCGGGAGCCGGTGGAGGTGACCGATGAGCCCGAACGCATCGCCGCCGCCGCCCGGGTGGTGTTTCCGGGCCAGGGGGCGGTTCGCGACTGCATGAGCGCCCTGCAGCGCCGCGAGCTGGTCGGCGTGCTGCTGGAGAGCCTGGAGCGCTGTCCGTTCCTGGGCATCTGCATGGGCATGCAGGCCCTGATGACCGACAGCGAGGAGAACGAAGGCGTGGCGGCGCTGGACGTCTGCGCTGGCCACGTGCGCCACCTGCGCCCACTGGTGGCCGGCGACCGCGAGCTCAAGGTCCCGCACATGGGCTGGAACAATGTCCGCCAGGTTGCGCCGCACCCACTGTGGAGCGGCATCGAGGACGCCACCCGGTTCTATTTCGTGCACAGTTACTATGTGGCCCCGGACCAGCCGGAGCGGGTGGTCGGCACCACCGAGTACGGAGCCGAGTTCGCCGTGGCCATCGCCTGGGCCAATGTGTTCGCGACCCAGTTCCATCCGGAGAAGAGCCAGCGGCCCGGCCTGCAGCTGCTGGAGAATTTCAGCCGCTGGGACGGCGGCCTGTGACCGCCTGCCAGACACCGACGGGAGCCCCATGCTGCTGATACCCGCCATCGACCTGAAGGACGGCAAGTGCGTGCGCCTGCGCCAGGGCCGGCTGGACGATGAGACCATCTTCTCGCACGACCCGGTGGCCATGGCCGGGCGCTGGGTGGCCGCCGGCGCCGAGCGCCTGCACATCGTGGACCTCAATGGCGCGGTGCAGGGCTTCCCGGTGAACGCGGACATCATCGGCCGCATCGCGGAGGCCCATCCCGACCTGGAGATCCAGGTGGGCGGCGGCATCCGCAGCTTCGACGCCATCCAGACCTACCTGGACGTGGGCGTCGACTTCGTCATCATCGGCACCCAGGCGGTGCGGGCCCCGCACTTCGTGGATGACGCCTGCCTGGAGTTTCCCTCCCACATCATCGTCGGCCTGGACGCCAAGGGCGGCAGGGTGGCCACCGACGGCTGGGCGAAGGTCTCGTCCCAGAATGCCGCGGAGCTGGCGCTGCGCTTCGAGGAGGCCGGCGTGGAGGCGGTGGTGTTCACCGACATCGGCCGCGACGGCATGATGCGCGGGGTCAATGTGGAGGCCACCCGGGAGCTGGCCCGGCGCGTGCAACTGCCCATCATCGCCTCGGGAGGGGTGACCAGCCTCGATGACGTGCGCGCCCTGTGCGAGGGCGCCGCCGAGGGCATCACCGGCGCCATCATCGGCCGTGCCCTGTACGAAGGCGCCGTCGACCTGACCGAAGCCCAGGCGCTGGCGCGGCAGCTCTGCGGCGAGGCCTGAGAGCACCACCATGGGTCTCGCCAAGCGCATCATCCCCTGCCTCGACGTGGACGGCGGGCGTGTGGTCAAAGGCGTGCGCTTCGTAGAGATCCGGGACGCCGGCGACCCCGTGGCCGTGGCCCGGGAGTACGACCGGGCCGGAGCCGACGAGATCACCTTCCTGGACATCACCGCCAGCCACCAGGGCCGCGACACCCTGCTGCACGTGGTAGAGCAGGTGGCGGCAGAGGTGTTCATCCCGCTGACCGTGGGCGGCGGCGTGCGCGGCGTGGACGATGTGCGCCGGCTGCTCAATGCCGGCGCCGACAAGGTGGCGATCAACACCGCCGCCGTGCAGCGCCCGAAGCTGGTGGCGGAGGCCGCCGGCCGGGTCGGCAGCCAGTGCATCGTGGTTGCCGTGGACGCCAAGCAGGTGGCCGACGACCCGGCCCGCTGGGAGGTGTTCACACACGGCGGTCGCACGCCCACCGGGCTGGACGCGGTGCGCTGGGCGCGGCGCATGACCGAGGCCGGGGCCGGCGAGATCCTGCTGACCAGCATGGACCGCGACGGCACCAAGGCCGGGTTCGACCTGGCTCTGACCCGGGCGGTGGCGGACGCCGTGCCGGTGCCGGTGATCGCCTCCGGCGGCGTCGGCAACCTGGAGCACCTGGCCGAGGGCGTCACCCTGGGCGGCGCCGACGCTGTGCTGGCGGCCAGTATCTTTCACTTCGGCACCTACAGCGTCGCCGAGGCCAAGCGCCACATGGCCGAGCGTGGCATCGAGGTGCGCCTGTGAGCGCCGAGGACGAGGTGGCCTGGAACGACCAGGGCCTGGTGAGTGCCGTGGTGCAGGACGCGGACTCCGGCGAGGTGCTGATGGTGGCCTGGATGAACCGCGAGGCCCTGGCGGAGACCCTGCGCTGCGGCGAGGCGGTGTTCTGGTCCCGCTCCCGGGGGCGGCTCTGGCACAAGGGCGAGCGTTCCGGTCACGTGCAGCGGGTGCAGGAACTGCGGCTCGACTGCGACGGCGACTGCCTGTTGCTGAAAGTCGAGCAGCAAGGCGGTATCGCCTGTCACACAGGTCGGCGAAGCTGTTTCTACCGGCGTCTGGACGACGGCGTCTGGCGCGAGGTGGAGCCGGTGCGCAAGCCGGCGGCGGAGATCTATGGAGGCGGAGATGGGCGCTGATCCGGTGCTCGCGGAGCTGGCGGCGGTGCTGGCGAGCCGGCGCCACGGTGACCCGGAAACGTCCTATGTGGCTCGCCTGCACCAGCGCGGCCTGGACCAGATTCTCAAGAAGGTGGGCGAAGAGGCCACCGAGGTGGTGATCGCCGCCAAGGACGGCAACCGCGACGCCGTGGTGCGGGAGACCGCCGACCTGTGGTTCCACACCCTGGTGATGCTCTCCCACCTGGATCTGGGTCCGGAGGACGTGCTCGCCGAGCTGGCCGACCGCCAGGGCCTGTCGGGGCTCGAGGAGAAAGCCGGCCGGCCGCAGCGCTGAGCCCCGGCAGCCCCCTTCCACGCGCCAGTATTGATACACTGACCATCCGGCACCGCGGGCTAGCGCGCCCGCCGTCGGCGTCAGACTAAACGAGGGTTCGCCTGCGGGCGGGAGGCTTGGAATGGGCTTCGGTGGAATCAGTATCTGGTCGCTGCTGCTGATCCTGGTGATCGTGCTGCTGCTGTTCGGGACCAAGAAGCTGCGCAACATCGGCGGCGACCTTGGTGGCGCCATCAAGGGCTTCAAGAGCGCCATGAACGAGGGCGAGAAGGGCAACGACAAGGACAAGGAAGACAGCCCGCGCATCGAGGAGGCTGAGGCGCGCAGCACCGGCACCGACGATGCCAAGCCCGCCCAGAAGCACCAGGACCAGCGCTCGTCCTGATCTCCGCGGGCCGTCGCGGCCCGGAAGGCACCCATGTTCGACATCGGTTTCGCGGAGTTCGTGGTTCTCTGCGTCATCGCGCTGCTGGTAGTCGGTCCGGAGCGGCTGCCGCGGCTGATGCGCACCCTGGGGCTGTGGGTGGGCCGCGCGCGGGCCGCCTACTCGTCCCTGCGCGATGAAGTGGAGCGGGAGATCAACGCCGAGGGTCTGCGCGAGACCCATCGGTCGCTGCAGCGCCAGGTAAAGGACGTGGAGGCTCAGGCCCGGCGCACCGAGAGCGAACTGCGCTCGGAGATGGACGAGCAGGTGGGCCCGCCGCCGCTGCCGGATACTCCCGCACAGTCTGCGGGTGAGCCGGAACCGGTGGGCCGGACCGGCTCCGCAGGCGACCCGCCCGCGCCTGATGACAAGCGCTCATGAGCACCTCTGACGACGAGCGGGTCGACGAGGAGCGCCCGCTGATCACCCACCTGCTGGAGCTGCGCAGCCGGCTGCTGAAGAGCGTGGTGGTGGTGCTGGTCCTGTTTCTGGCCATCTACCCGTTCCGGGAGATGCTCTACGCCTGGCTTGCCGGGCCGCTGCGCGCGGCCCTGCCGGAGGGGGCCACGATGATCGCCACTGCCGTGGCGACCCCGTTCCTGATCCCGCTGAAGCTGGCGCTGATGACGGCCCTGTTCGCCAGCGTCCCCTACCTGCTGCACCAGCTCTGGGCGTTCGTGGCGCCGGGCCTGTACCGCCACGAGAAGCGCCTGGCAATGCCGCTGCTGGTGTCCAGCATCCTGCTGTTCTACGCCGGCATGGCGTTCGCCTACTTCCTGGTGTTCCCGCTGGTGTTCAAGTTCTTCGCCGCCTCGACGCCGGAGGGGGTGGCCATGATGACCGACATCAACGAATACCTGAGCTTCGTGCTGCTGCTGTTCTTTGCCTTCGGAGCCGCCTTCGAGGTGCCGGTGGCCACCATCCTGCTGGTGCGCACCGGGGCCACCACCCGCGAGGCCCTGGTGCAGAAGCGGCCGTACGTGATCGTCGGTGCGTTCACGGTGGGCATGCTGCTCACCCCCCCGGACATCATCTCCCAGGTGATGCTGGCCATCCCCGTCTGGTTGCTGTTCGAGGCGGGCATCTTGCTGTCCCGCTGGTTCGAGCGGCCGGCCTCGGACACCGCCACCGCTGGCCCGTCGGACGGCGCCCGCTGAGGGCGGGCGGCGGGCGGGAAGTATTGAGTACTGAGAGGGTGTTTACAAAATAATTTCGCGCCTCATCGCTCTCTCCGCCGCTCATGGGGTGCGGCGCCAGCCGTGCTCCGGGCCTCGGCACGGCCTTGGACACCGCCGCCGTAGACCCACGTTGCGAAGAAACGTGGGGGCCAGCGTAGCAAACGCCAAGGTGCCAATCGCCGGGCCCGCGTGCCCGAACCGATCCGTGGTACCGATGCCATCTCCCGATGGCAGGTTGTCTGCGCAACCTGCCCTACGGCGGGCTTCGCTCGTTGCCGGGCGGGATCTCCACCCCGCGCTCCGGCGTGACTGATTTTTTAAACACCCTCTGAGTACTGAGTACTACCTACCACCCGGCTAGCGAGAGGCGCGGTGGAGGGCCTGCACAGCCGCCGGAGCCGGATCGGCATGTTGCGGGCCCGCTACGAGCCGCGTATCTTATGGCGCGGCTATGACGGGCCCGGCAGCGCTGACGCGAACGACTCCGTAGCGCATCAGAGAATCGAACGGCACGTCCCAGCCCGTCGCGACTTTCCCGACAGAGACATCCTTCCGAGGGATGCGATGGCCCGGGCCTGCACGTCCAGGCCCTTGCCGTTGCTTCGAAGCCACGGAACCGCGAGACCATCAGGCGATGCTCGATTCAGTGCCATGTGCCGCTGCGCTGTCCGGTCCTGTCCGGCGCCGGGGCTGCATTGGTGCTGCGGGCGGCGGAGCGGAACGCTGAACGCCGATGCCCGCACCCCTCGCCAGCCGCCAATTCTCGCCGCTCCCTCCCTGTTGCCCCTGGTGTCTGCCCTGTTTCCGTCGTTCCCGCCGGGCGGTGCCCCGGCAACCCCGGTCCGTGACCTTCAGGTTCAGGTGATCCCATCATGAGCAGTGCATTCGAGCAGTTTCTGCGCAGTTCCTACCTGAGCGGCTCCAACGCCAACTTCATCGAGGATCTCTACGAGCGCTACCTGCAGGATCCGGAGGCGGTGGACCGCGAGTGGCGCCACTATTTCCAGGGCATCGAGGATGCCGACAGCGGCCGCCGGGACGTGCCTCACTCGGTGATCCGGGAGCGCTTCCGGCGCCTGGCCCGGGCCAATGGCCGGGGCCGTGCGGCGGTTACCGCCGAGGCGCTGGCGCCGGAGGCCGCCCAGAAGCAGGCGGCGGTGCTGCGCCTGATCAACGGCTACCGGGTGCGGGGGCACCAGCATGCCGACGTGGACCCGCTGGACCTGCGCCCGCGGCCCGAGGTACCGGACCTGGACCCGGCCTTCCACGGCCTCACCGAGGCGGACATGGACACGGTGTTCAACACCGGCTCTCTGTTCGCCGACGAGCGCCTCACTCTGCGCCAGATCATCGACATCGTGCGCGAGGTGTACGCCGGCAAGGTGGGCTCGGAGTACATGCACATCACCGACACCGCCCAGAAGCGCTGGATCCAGGAGCGCCTGGAGGTGCCCCGGGCAGAGGGCGAGTTCTCCGCCGCCGAGAAGCGCCAGATCCTGCGGCGGCTGACGGCCGCCGAGGGCATCGAGCGCTACCTGAACCGCAAGTACGTGGGCCAGAAGCGCTTCTCCCTGGAGGGCGCCGATACCCTGCTCCCCATGCTGGACGAGATCGTGCAGCGGGGCGGTGCCAAGGGCGTCAGGGAGATGGTGTTGGGCATGGCCCACCGCGGCCGGCTCAACGTGCTGATCAACGTCATGGGCAAGTCCCCTGCGGACCTGTTTGCCGAGTTCGAGGGCAACTACAAGCTGGGCCAGGCGTCCACCGGCGACGTGAAGTACCACATGGGCTTCTCGTCGGATATCGAGACCGAGGGCGGCGCCCTGCACCTCGCCCTGGCCTTCAACCCGTCCCACCTGGAAATCGTCGACCCGGTGGTGGAAGGCTCGGTGCGGGCGCGCATGGCCCGGCGCAAGGATGCCCAGGGCAGCCAGGTGCTGCCGGTGCTGGTGCACGGCGACGCCGCCATCGCCGGCCAGGGCGTGGTGATGGAGACGTTTCAGCTCTCCCAGGCGCGGGGCTATTTCACCGGCGGCACGGTGCACATCATCATCAACAATCAGATCGGGTTTACGACCAGCAACCCGCTGGACACCCGCTCCACCACCTACTGCACCGAGGTTGCGAAGATGGTCCAGGCGCCCATCTTCCACGTCAATGGCGACGACCCCGAGGCGGTGCTGTTCGTCACCCGGCTGGCCATGGACTACCGGGACCGCTACCGCCGGGACGTGGTCATCGACATGGTCTGCTACCGCCGCCACGGCCACAACGAGGCCGACGAGCCCGCCGCCACGCAGCCCATGATGTACGCCAAGATCAAGCAGCGTACTCCTACCCGGTCGCTGTACGCCGAGCGCCTGGTGGCCGAGGGGGTGATCAGCGAGGACGACGCCGCCAGCATCGAGCGGGAGTACCAGGAGGCCCTGGACAACCACGAGGTGGTGGCTCCGGGCATCATGACGGATCCGCCCAAGAACCCCTACGCGGTGGACTGGAGCCCCTATTTCAGCGACGAGTGGAACGACGGCACCGACACCTCCATGTCGTCGGAGCGTATCCACCGCCTGCAGGACACCCTGCAGCAGCTGCCCGAGGGCTTCGAGCTCAACCCCCGGGTGGCCAGCATCATGGAGAGCCGCCGCAAGATGGCCGCCGGCGCGCTCGCCATGGACTGGGGCTTCGCCGAGACCATGGCCTACGCGGGGCTGCTGGAGGAGGGCCACCAGGTGCGCATCTCCGGCCAGGACAGCGGCCGCGGCACCTTCTTCCACCGTCACGCGGTGCTGCACAACGCCCGGGACGGCAGCAGCTACGTGCCGCTGCGCCAGGTGCCTGAAGACGCCAACGACTTCCTGGTGATCGACTCGCTGCTCTCCGAGGAGGCCGTGCTGGGTTTCGAGTACGGCTACTCCACCGCCGAGCCGGATGCCATGGTGATCTGGGAGGCTCAGTTCGGCGACTTCGTCAACGGGGCCCAGGTGGTTATCGACCAGTTCATCGTCTCGGGCAACGCCAAGTGGGGCCGCCTGTGCGGGCTCACCATGTTCCTTCCACACGGCTACGAGGGCCAGGGCCCGGAACATTCCTCAGCCCGTCTGGAGCGCTTCCTGCAGCTCTGCGCCGAGCACAACATCCAGGTGGTGGTGCCCAGCACGCCGGCCCAGTTCTTCCACATGATCCGCCGCCAGGTGCTGCGCTCCTACCGCCGGCCGCTGATCGTGATGACGCCCAAGAGCCTGCTGCGCCACAAGCTCTCCACCTCGGTGCTGGACGAGCTCACCAAGGGCCGCTTCCAGCCGGTCATTGACGAGATCGACGACCTCAAGGCCAAGGACGTGCGCCGGGTGGTCATGTGCAGCGGCAAGGTCTACTACGACCTGCTGCAGGAGCGGCGCAAGCGCGAGATCACCGACGTCGCCATCGTTCGCGTGGAGCAGCTCTATCCGTTCCCCTACGATGACATGAATGCGCTGCTCAAGCGCCGCTACCGGGGGACCCGCGATCTGGTGTGGTGTCAGGAGGAACCCCGTAACCAGGGTGCCTGGTATCAGACCCAGCACCGCATCCGGCGTTGCATGACCAGCGAGCAGAAGCTGAGTTTTGCCGGCCGCGAGCCCGCCGCCTCGCCGGCGGCGGGCAGCGCCAAGCTGCACCACGAGCAGCAGCGAGCCCTGGTCGAGCAGGCCCTGACCGGATGATCCGGCCGCGGCCCGGCATCAGACACGGCACGCGGTGCGTGCCCTCGATCAAGCAGCGGCCGAACGAGCCGCGCCAACAAGAAGCGAGGAGGCGATGAGCATCGAAGTCAAAGTTCCCCAGCTCCCGGAGTCGGTGGCCGAGGCCACCGTGGTCACCTGGCACAAGAAGCCTGGGGACTCGGTCGCCCGGGACGAGAATCTGGTTGACATCGAGACCGACAAGGTGGTGCTCGAGGTGCCCGCCCCCAGCGACGGCGTGCTCTCGGAGGTGCTCAAGAACGAGGGCGACGTGGTCACCGCCGAGGACGTGTTGGCCCGCATGGGCGAGGGCGGCGCCGCCAAGGCCGGCTCCGGGACCGCCGCGGCCAGCGGCGGTGACGGTGAGAGCCAGGATCGGGCCAGCGCCGGCAGTGACAATGCCCGTTCGGGCAAGCAGGCCGCCGCCACTGTGGGCGACGAAGACCTGAGCCCCGCGGTGCGCCGGCTGGTGGCGGAGCATGGCCTGGACACCAGCCGGATCGAGGGCACCGGCCGCGGCGGACGCATCACCAAGGAAGACGTGGTGCGCCACATGGAAGGCGGCGGCGGCGGCGCGGGAAAAGGCGGCGACGGCGCCCGGTCGGCCGAGCCCTCGGCGCCATCGCAGGCTGCCCCGGCAGCGGCGGCCAGCCGTTCCGCGCCGGCCAGCCGTTCCGCGCCGGCCGGCAAGGCCGTGGAGGGCGACCGCCCGTCAGA
>CAZAQB010000015.1:0-8588 GCA_964487155.1 uncultured Ectothiorhodospiraceae bacterium | reverse complement strand
CGGCCAGCCGTTCCGCGCCGGCCGGCAAGGCCGTGGAGGGCGACCGCCCGTCAGAACGGGTTCCCATGACCCGGCTGCGCCAGCGCATCGCCCAGCGCCTGGTGGAGGCCCAGCAGACCGCGGCCATGCTCACCACCTTCAACGAGTGCGACATGAAGCCGGTCATGGACCTGCGCTCCGCCTACAAGGACCGCTTCGAGAAGGCCCACGAGGTGCGCCTCGGGTTCATGTCGTTCTTCGTGAAGGCGGCCATCGAGGCCCTGAAGCGCTTCCCGGCGGTGAACGCCTCCATCGACGGCACCGATGTTCTGTATCACGGCTACTACGACATCGGCGTCGCGGTGAGCAGCGAGCGCGGCCTGATGGTGCCCATCGTGCGCGACGCCGACCAGTTGAGCTTTGCCGACGTTGAGAAGGCCATCAACGATCTGGGCAGCCGGGCGCGGCAGAACAAGATCGGCATCGACGAGCTCACCGGCGGCACCTTTACCATCACCAATGGCGGGATTTTCGGCTCGCTGCTGTCCACGCCGATCCTGAATCCGCCCCAGACCGCCATCCTGGGCATGCACAAGATCCAGGAACGGCCCATGGCGGTGAACGGCCAGGTGGTGGTGCGGCCGATGATGTACCTGGCGCTTTCCTACGACCACCGCCTGGTGGATGGCCGGGAGGCGGTGCAGTTCCTGGTCACCATCAAGGAGATGATCGAGGATCCGGCGCGCCTGCTGCTGGAGGTCTGAAGCGGTTTTTCGGTTACCGGGGCCGGCCGGCCGGGGTGGGTGGGCCGCCTCCCGGTCGGGCGCAACCATTCAACGGGGAGACTCATGTCCAAGTCCTACGACGTCATCGTCATCGGCGCCGGCCCGGCCGGCTACCACGCCGCCATCCGCTGCGCCCAGCTGGGCATGTCCGCGGCCGTGGTGGACGAGTTCCAGCGCAAGGGCGAGCAGCCTGCCCTCGGCGGCACCTGCCTGAACGTGGGCTGTATCCCCTCCAAGGCGCTGCTCGACTCCTCCGAGCGCTACCACGACGCCAAGGAGAATCTCGGCAATCACGGCATCCAGATCGACTCGGTTGCGATCGACGTGGAGAAGATGATCGCCCGCAAGGACAAGATCGTCGCCGATCTTACCGGGGGCATCCAGCAGCTGTTCAAGGCCAACAAGATCGACTGGTACCAGGGCCACGGCCGGCTGCTGGGGGACCGCCAGGTGGAGGTCACTCCCCTCAAGGGCAACCCCGAGACGCTGCAGGGCGAGTATGTGATCCTGGCCACCGGCTCCCGCCCCATCGAGATCGATGCCGCCCCGCTGGGCGAGCACGTGGTCACCTCCACCGGCGCCCTGGAGTTCACCGAGGTGCCGAAGCGCCTCGGGGTAATCGGTGCCGGCGTCATCGGCCTGGAAATGGGCAGCGTCTGGAACCGCCTGGGCTCCAAGGTGGTGATGCTTGAAGCCCAGGACACCTTCCTGGCGCCGGTGGACCAGCAGGTGGCCCGGGACGCGAAGAAGCAGTTCGAGAAGCAGGGCCTGGAGATCCGCCTGGGGGCCCGGGTCACGGAGACCCGGGCGGGCAAGCAGGTGACCGTCCACTTCGAGGACACCGACGGCAAGCACAAGATCCAGGTGGACAAGCTCATCGTCTCGGTGGGACGTCGCCCCCACACCGACGGCCTGGCCAGCGACGACGTGGAACTGCTCACCGACGAACGCGGCTTCGTGCACGTCAATGAGCGCTGCGAGACCAACCTCCCCGGCGTTTACGCCATCGGCGACGTGGTGCGCGGCCCCATGCTGGCCCACAAGGGTATGGAGGAGGGCGCCATGGTGGCCGAGCTGATCGCCGGCCAGCCGGGACACATCAGCTACGAGACCATCCCCTGGGTGATCTACACCCACCCGGAGATCGCCTGGGTGGGCAGGACCGAGGAGCAGCTCAAGGCCGCCGGCACGCCCTACAAGGTGGGCACCTTCAATTTCGGCGCCACCGGCCGGGCCCGGGCGCTGGACTTCCCGGTGGGGCTGGTGAAGGTCATCGCCCACAAGGAGACCGATCGCCTGCTGGGGGTGCACATCGACGGCCCCCAGGCCTCCGAGTTGATCGCCGAGGCGGTGGTGGCCATGGAATTTGGCGGCAGCTCCGAGGATCTGGCCCGCATCGTCCATGCCCATCCCACCCTCTCCGAGGCGGTGCACGAGGCCGCCATGGCGGCCGACAAGCGCGCCATCCACAAGGCCAACTGAGCGCCTCCCGGCCCCGGCGCGCCGTGGGGCGCTACGGGGCCGGGGGTGTTGATCAGAAAGACTTTCTGACTCCCCCACTGACCCACCCTCTGCTCCTTCACTGCCCGTGCAGGCCCCGCGGTCGGCCACCCGTGCTGCCGCCCCTGCGTGGGCCGCACTTCCCCCGGAACCCGGTCTGGCGCCCCGCAGAATCAATTTTGCTTATCACCCAGCATAAAAAATCCAAATACAGGCGTCCCGGAGGCCCCTGAAGCGGCACTAATAATCCCAAGAAAAGCTCCGTAACCAATTGTTTCTTCAGGGATTTGGGAATAGACTTTCGAGTGGAGTAGACTGGCGCTCCATTATTCCTGCGAGCTTTGAATTGACGCCCTTTAGAGCCTGTCGAGTGCACCGCGAAGGCGACCGGATCCAGGTTCGGATGGAACGCCTTTCGCTGTCGGATCTCGCGCCGGGGGACGTGGTCATCCGGGCGACATACTCCAGCGTCAACTACAAGGATGCCCTCGGGGTGCTGGGCCGGGCGCCGATCCACAGCCGCCACCCGCTGGTGCCGGGCATCGATGTCTGCGGCACCGTGCTGGAGAGCCGGGACTCCCGCTTCCAGCCCGGTGAGGCGGTGCTGGTGACCGGCTGCGGCCTGGGGGAGCGCCACGACGGCGGCTGGGCGGAGCAGGTGCGGGTGCCGGGTGACTGGGTCATCCGCTTACCCGGGGGCCTCGGCCTGTGGGAGGCCATGGCACTGGGCACGGCCGGGTTCACCGCCGCCCTGGCGCTGGAGCGGCTGGAGTCCGTCGGCACCCACCCGGCCCTCGGGCCGGCGCTGGTCACCGGCGCCTCCGGCGGCGTGGGCAGCGTGGCCGTGGACCTGCTCAGCAAGGCCGGCTACTGCGTGACCGCCGTCACCGGAAAGCCGGACCGGAAAAACTACCTCGAGTCCCTGGGCGCTGCCGAGGTGTGGTCCCCGGAGGACCTGCAGCCCGGCGACCGGGCCCTGGAGGCGCCGCGCTGGGGTGCTGCCGTGGATACGGTGGGCGGCCCCGGCCTCGACTGGATCCTGCGCACGCTGAAGCCCTGGTGCGCCGCAGTGGCGGTGGGCCTGCCCGCCGGTGACCGGCTGCAGACCTCGCTGATGCCCCTGCTGCTGCGGGGCGTGAGCCTGCTGGGAGTGACCGCCTCCAACTGCCCCATGGACCTGCGCCGCCGGGTCTGGGAGCGCCTGGCCGTGGAGCTCAAGCCGCGGCACCTGGAGACCATCGCCTGCTCCACCGTGCCCCTGGAGGAGGCCCCCGAGGCCTGCCAGCGGCTGCTGGAGCGGGGCAACACCGGACGCATCGTGGTCCGCCTCACCGGCGCGCCCGATGAACGATAGGACGCCGCGGGCACAGCCCGCCACGTCCAGCCGCCCCCGGGGCGGCGCCGCCTGCGGCGCCTGCACCCGGCCGGGCCCCACGTGCCCTCAGGGGCACCGAAGCAAGGGGGAGTAACCTGATGACGACCATGGATTCCGCCGGTGCCCGCTTCCGCCGGGCAGTGGCCGAGGAGCGGCCACTGCAGGTGGCCGGCACCATCAACGCCTACAGTGGGTTGCTGGCGCAACGCGCCGGCTTCCGCGCCATCTACCTCTCCGGCGCCGGCGTCGCCAACGCCTCCTTCGGCCTGCCGGATCTGGGCATCACCATGCTCAACGATGTCGCCGAGGACGTGCGCCGCATCGCTGGCATCTGCGACGTCCCGCTGCTGGTGGACATCGACACCGGCTGGGGCGGGGCCTTCAACATCGCCCGCACCGTCCAGGAACTGACCCGGGCCGGCGCCGGTGCGGTGCACATCGAGGACCAGGTGCAGGCCAAGCGCTGCGGCCACCGGCCCGGCAAGGCTCTGGTATCCAAGGAAGAAATGGCGGACCGGGTGAAGGCCGCGGTGGACGCCCGCAGCGACGAGCAGTTCGTTATCATGGCCCGTACCGACGCCCACCAGAGCGAGGGCCTGGACGCCGCCGTCGAGCGTGCCTGCGCCTACGTGGAGGCCGGCGCCGACATGATCTTCGCCGAGGCCCTGCACCAGCGCGACGAGTTCCAGGCCTTCACCCGGCGCGTCCAGGTGCCGGTGCTGGCCAATATCACCGAGTTCGGCCAGACCCCGCTGTTTACCGTCGACGAGCTGCGCGAGGCCGGCGCCGGCCTGGTGCTGTATCCGCTGTCGGCGTTCCGGGCCATGAGCCGGGCCGCCGAGCAGGTGTACGCCTCGATCCGCAACGAGGGCACCCAGAAGTCGGTGCTGGACCTCATGCAGACCCGCGCCGAACTCTACGAGGTGCTGGGCTATCACGACTACGAGCGCAAGCTGGACCAGCTGTTCAGCCAGGGCCAGTAGGCCAGCCAAGAGGACGAGGACAGATGACCATGACCGCGAAGAAGCTCGGCCCCGGCCTGCGGGGCATGACCGCCGGCGAGACCGCCCTGTGTACGGTCGGCAAGGAGGGCACCGGGCTGACCTACCGGGGCTACGACGTCCAGGATCTGGCCCGCAACGCCCAGTTCGAGGAGGTGGCCTACCTGCTGCTCTACGGCGAGGCCCCCACCGCCGCCGAGCTCGCTGACTACAAGCGTCGGCTGCAGGGCATGCGTGAGCTGCCGGGCGCGCTGCGCGAAGTGCTGGAGCGCATCCCCGCCTCCGCCCATCCCATGGATGTGATGCGCACCGGCGCCTCGGTGCTGGGCAACCTGGAGACCGAGGAGGATTTCTCCCAGCAGTCCCAGTGCACCGACCGTCTGCTGGCGGCGCTGCCCGGCATCATCACCTACTGGTACCGCTACAGCCACGACGGCGTGCGCGTGGACACCGCCACCGACGACGACTCCATCGGCGCGCATTTCCTGCACCTGCTGTGCGGCGAGCAGCCCAACGCCCTGCACGAGCAGGTGATGCACGCCTCGCTGATCCTGTACGCCGAGCACGAGTTCAACGCCTCGACGTTCACCGCCCGGGTCTGTGCCTCCACCCTGTCGGACATCCACTCCTGCGTCACCGGCGCCATCGGCTCGCTGCGCGGCCCGCTGCACGGCGGCGCCAACGAGGCGGCCATGGCCATGCTGGAGCAGTGGAGCGATCCGGACCAGGCGGAGCGGGAGCTGCTGGCGAAGCTTGAGCGCAAGGACAAGGTGATGGGCTTCGGCCACGCGGTCTACACCGAGACCGACCCGCGCAACGCCATCATCAAGGAGTGGTCCCGCAAGCTCGCCGAGGAGGCGGGCGACACCACCCTGTTCCCGGTGTCCGAGCGGGTGGAGGCGGTCATGTGGCGGGAGAAAAAACTCTTCGCCAACGCCGACTTCTACCACGCCTCCGCCTACCACTTCATGGGCATCCCCACCAAGCTGTTCACTCCCATCTTCGTGATGTCGCGGGTGACCGGCTGGTGCGCCCACGTCTTCGAGCAGCGGGCCAACAACCGCATCATCCGCCCGAGCGCCGAGTACACCGGGCCGGACCTGCGGCCCTGGCCGTCCCTGCCGGAGCGCGGCTGAGCGCCATGCCCGCACCCCCCTCGCCATGCGCGAGGGGGCCGGCCGCCCAACTCCCCTCTCCCCTTGCGGGAGAGGGGCCGGGGGAGAGGGGGAGAGCTTCAACCCCCGAGCTTCAAACCCTGGCCCGTGCCGAATCCCCGCGGTCCAGGCCACAGAGCGTGAGGGACTGACACCATGAACAGCCAGTACCGCAAGCCCCTGCCGGGCACCGATCTCGACTATTTCGACGCCCGCTCCGCCGTGGAGGACATCCGCCCCGGCGCCTGGGACACCCTTCCCTACACCTCCCGGGTGCTGGCCGAGAACCTGGTGCGGCGCTGCGACCCGGCGATGCTCACCGACTCCCTGAAACAGCTCATCGAGCGCCGGCGGGATCTGGACTTCCCCTGGTACCCGGCGCGAGTGGTGTGCCACGACATCCTCGGCCAGACCGCCCTGGTGGACCTGGCCGGCCTGCGCGACGCCATCGCCGAGCGCGGCGGCGACCCGGCCAAGGTCAACCCGGTAGTGCCCACCCAGCTGATCGTGGATCACTCTCTGGCGGTGGAGTGCGGCGGCTTCGACCCGGAGGCCTTCCGCAAGAACCGCGAGATCGAGGACCGCCGCAACGAGGATCGCTTCCACTTCATCGACTGGACCAAGAAAGCGTTCCATAACGTCGATGTGATCCCGCCGGGCAACGGCATCATGCACCAGATCAACCTGGAGAAGATGTCGCCGGTGGTCCAGGTGCGCGACGGCGTGGCCTTCCCGGACACCTGTGTCGGCACCGACAGCCACACCCCCCACGTGGACGCCCTGGGGGTCATCGCGGTGGGCGTGGGCGGCCTGGAGGCCGAAAGCGTGATGCTCGGCCGGGCCTCCTACATGCGCCTGCCGGACATCGTCGGCGTGGAGCTCACCGGCAGGCCCCAGCCGGGCATCACCGCCACCGACATCGTGCTGGCCCTGACCGAGTTCCTGCGCGCCGAGCGGGTGGTATCCGCCTACCTGGAGTTCTTCGGCGAGGGCGCCGAGGCGCTGACCGTGGGCGACCGCGCCACGATCTCCAACATGACCCCGGAGTACGGCGCCACCGCCGCGATGTTCTACATTGACGGCCAGACCATCGACTACCTCAGGCTCACCGGCCGGGACGACGCCCAGGTGGAGCTGGTGGAGACCTACGCCAAGCAGGCCGGCCTGTGGGCCGACGCCCTGAAGGGCGCCGAGTACGAGCGTCTGCTGCGCTTCGACCTGTCCGCCGTGGAGCGCACCATGGCCGGCCCGTCCAATCCCCACCGCCGGCTGCCCACCTCGGCCCTGGCCGAGCGGGGCATCGCCGGCGCCTGGGAGGAGACCGCGGGGCAGATGCCTGACGGGGCGGTGATCATCGCCGCCATCACCAGCTGCACCAACACCTCCAACCCGCGCAACGTGGTCTCCGCCGGCCTGCTGGCCCGCAAGGCGAGCCAGTACGGCCTGGTGCGCAAGCCCTGGGTGAAGACCTCGCTGGCCCCCGGTTCCAAGGTGGTGGAGGCCTACCTGAAGGAGTCCGGCCTGCTGCCGGACCTGGAGAGGCTGGGCTTCGGCATCGTCGGCTTCGCCTGCACCAGCTGCAACGGCATGTCCGGCGCGCTGGACCCGGCAATCCAGCAGGAGATCATCGACCGCGACCTCTACGCCACCGCCGTGCTCTCGGGCAACCGCAACTTCGACGGCCGCATCCACCCCTACGCCAAGCAGGCCTTCCTGGCCTCGCCGGCCCTGGTGGTGGCCTACGCCATCGCCGGCACCATCCGCTTCGACATCGAGAAGGACTCCCTGGGCTTCGATGCCGACGGCAAGCCGGTGACCCTCAAGGATCTCTGGCCCTCCGACGCGGAGATCGACGCCATCGTCCGGGAGCATGTCAAGCCGGAACAGTTCCGCAACGTCTACACGCCGATGTTCAACATCAAGGTGGAGCAGGGCGAGCAGGTGAGCCCGCTGTACGACTGGCGGCCCGGCAGCACCTACATCCGCCGGCCGCCCTACTGGGAGGGTGCACTTGCAGCCCGGCCCTCGCTGGCGGGCATGCGGCCGCTGGCCATTCTCCCGGACAACATCACCACCGACCATCTCTCGCCATCCAACGCCATCCTGCTGGACAGCGCGGCCGGCGAGTACCTGGCGCAGATGGGCCTGCCGGAGGAGGACTTCAACTCCTACGCCACCCACCGCGGCGACCACCTCACCGCCCAGCGGGCCACGCTGGCGAACCCCAAGCTGTTCAACGAGATGGTGCTGGACGACAAAGGCGAAGTGCGCCAGGGCTCCCTGGCGCGGCTGGAGCCGGAAGGCAAGGTCATGCGCATGTGGGAGGTCATCGAGGCCTACCAGCAGCGCAAGCAGCCGCTGATCATCATCGCCGGTGCCGACTACGGCCAGGGTTCGTCGCGGGACTGGGCCGCCAAGGGCGTGCGCCTGGCCGGCGTGGAGGCCATCGTCGCCGAGGGCTTCGAGCGCATCCACCGCACCAACCTGGTGGGCATGGGGGTGCTGCCTCTGGAGTTTCAGCCCGGCACCACGCGCAAGACCCTGGGTCTGGACGGCACCGAGACCTTCGACGTGGCGGGCGAGCCGGCCCCCCGGGCAACGCTCACCCTGGTGATCCACCGCAAGGACGGCCGCCGCGAGGAGCTGCCGGTCACCTGCCGCCTGGACACCCAGGAGGAGGTCAGCATCTACTCCGCCGGCGGCATCCTGCAGCGCTTCGCCAAGGACTTCATGGAGGACGGCTCGGAGGCCGAGGCGGCGAGCGGCTGAGGAAGTTGGACTTCCCCCTCTCCCC
>CAZAQB010000014.1:13805-39066 GCA_964487155.1 uncultured Ectothiorhodospiraceae bacterium | reverse complement strand
GCGAGATCGGTGCAAATTTGTGAAATCTTCGGGCTAGCAGCCTGTCGGACTTAGGCTGCTCCTACTGCGCCGGTGGGATAGCGGCCCATTTTTCCGATCCTTTTCGTCAAATAGCTACGGCTATTCTCCTCAAACGATCGAAAAACTGGCCTCGCTCTCCCACTCGGCTCGCGACGGGCACCTAAGTCCGACAGGCTGCTAGTGTCCTGTCTCGAGCGTGGCCACCCAGGCCAGCGCCCCATGGCAGGTTTCTTCGCAACCTGCCCTACGGGAGGCTCCGGGCGGTACCGGGTCGGACCAAGCGACGTGCCTGTTCCAGCGCATTACTTTGTAAACACCGTTCAGGACACCAGCCGCCGGCGCAGCAGCACCGCCGCGGCCCACCAGCCGGCCGCCGCATAGGCCGCCGGCACCGCAAGGTGCAGGGCCACGTCGGCCGGCCACTCGCCGCTCATCAGCGGCCGGATCAGTGCCACGGCGTGGGCCAGGGGCAGGAACTGCACTGCGGTGGCCACTGCCGGCGGCAGGCTCTCCAGGGGAAAGAACACGCCGGAGAGCAGCAGCATGGGGGTCATCAGCAGGGTGAAATAGTAGAGGAAGAAGTCGTAGCTGCGGGCCACGGCGGTGACCACCATGGCCATGGCCGCGAAGCAGGTGCCGACCAGCAGCACCACCGGCAGCGCCAGCAGGGCCGTCCAGCCCCCCACCAGGCCCAGCAGCGCCGCCACCACCAGAATGGCGGTCGCGTTCAGCAGCGCCTTGCTGGCGGCCCACAGCACCTCGCCGAGCACCACGTCCTCCACTTCCAGCGGGGCGGTCATCATGGCGGCCCAGGTCTGCTGCATCTGCATGCGGGTGTAGGCGGAGTACAGAGCCTCGAAGCTGGCGCCGGTCATGGCGCTGGAGCAGACGATGCCGGAGGCCAGGAATACCGGGTAGGCCATGCCGTCCACCTCCCCCACCAGCCGCCCGAAGCCGTAACCCAGGGCCATCAGATAGAGCAGGGGCTCACCGAAGTTGCCCATCAGCGAGGGCAGCATGAGCTTGCGCCAGACCCGCAGGTTGCGGCGCCAGACGGGGACGAAGGCCAGGGTCGGGGGCGCCGGCACGGGGATGCCCACGGCTTCAGTCCCTCAGGTCGCGGCCGGTGAGGCGCAGGAAGACATCCTCGAGGCTGGCGGGACGGTAGATGCAGCGCAGATTGCCACGTCGGGTGACCGTCTGGCGCAGCCGCTCGGGATCGTGGGCGTAGAGCAGGGCGGTCTCCCCCACATGCTCCAGGCGCACACCGGGCTCCGGCGCCCCGCCTGCCAGCCAGGCCCGGGCCGCCTCGCCGCGCAGCTCCGCCACCTGGGGCTCGATGTTGGCCTCGATCAATGCATCAGGGGCATCGCAGGCGATCAGCCGGCCGCCGTCCATGATGGCGGCCCGGTCCGCCAGGCGCTCGGCCTCCTCCATGTAGTGGGTGGTGAGCAGCAGGGTGCGGCCCTGCTGCTGCAGGCGGTGCAGCCGCTCCCAGATGTGCTGCCGCGCCTGCGGGTCCAGGCCGGTGGTGGGTTCGTCCAGCACCAGCAGATCGGGGTCGTTGACCAGCGCCCGGGCCAGGGTCAGGCGCCGCTTCATGCCCCCCGACAGGGCGTGGATGGGGGACTCGGCCCGGGCCTCCAGCTCGGCGAAGGCCATCAGCGACTCCACCCGGTCGGCCACCTCACGCGGCCGCAGGCCGAAATAGCTGGCGTAGCTCAGCAGATTTTCGCGGACGGTGAAGTCCGGATCCAGGTTGTCCAGCTGGGGCACCACGCCGGTGCGCCGGCGCGCCGCCCGGCCCTGGGCCGGCACCGGCAGGCCCAGCACCCGGATCTGCCCGCGGCTTGGAGGCGTCAGGCCCAGCAGCATGCGCAGGGTGGTGGTCTTGCCGGCGCCGTTGGGGCCGAGCAGGGCCAGGCACTCCCCGCGGCGGATGGTGAGGTCCAGGCCGTCCACCACCAGCTGCTGGCCGTAGCGCTTGCTGAGGCCCTGAATGTGGACGGCCGCCTGCCCGGCGGCCGTCCCGGTCACGGCTGCATCCATGGCTGCTGCCCCTGGCAGCGCCGGCTGCCAGGGGCGGGCGGGCTCAGCCCACCACGTGGTAGCCGGCGTCAATGTAGGTGATGTTGCCGGTGAGCGTCCGCGCCCGGTCGCTCACCAGGAAGGCGGCGGTGGCGCCCACGTCAGCCGGGTCCGCCAGGTGGTGCTGGGGGGCCCGGGCCGCGGTGGTCTCCATCAGCTCGTCGAAGCGGTCGATACCCGAGGCCGCCCGGGTCTTCAGCGGACCGGGGGAGAGGGCATGGACCCGAATGCCCTGGGGCCCCAGCTCGGCGGCCAGGTAGCGCACACTGGCCTCCAGGGCGGCCTTCACCGGCCCCATGAGGTTGTAGTGCTCCACCACCTTCTCCGACCCGTAGAAGCTTACCGTCATCAGGGTGCCGCCGTCCTTCATCAGCGGCTCGGCCAGCGCCGCCATGCGGATGAAGGAGTGGCAGGACACATCCATGGCCTGCAGGAAGCCGTCCCGGGAGCTGTCCACCACCCGGCCGTGGAGGTCGTCCCGGGGGGCGAAGGCGATGGAGTGCAGCAGGAAGTCGAGCTTGCCCCAGTCCCGCTCCACCGCCTCGAACACCGCCTCCAGCTGGCCCGGCTCGCGCACGTCGCAGGGCAGCACCAGGGTGGCGTCCAGTTCCTCCAGCAGCGGGCGGACGTGGGGCTCGGCCTTGGCGTTCAGATAGGTGGCGGCGAGCTGGGCGCCGTTGGCGGCGAAATCCCGGGCGCAGGCGTAGGCAATGCTCTGCCGGTTGGCGATGCCGACCACAAGGCCCCGCTTGCCGTGCAGGCTGGCGAATTCGTTCATGGCGAAGGTCTCCGAAAGGATTGAAGCGAAATTCCGTGCGGGCGCCGAGAGCGCTCCGGCCAGACCTTCTAGCGGCCCGGCGACGACGGACTTGAGGATAGGTTCAGGTTCGGGAGTGGACCGTGACGCGGTCGGCGCGGCGGAGCAAAGGCGGGTTAGCCACGGATGAACGCAGATGAATACGGATGAAAGAACTCAATGCCTCTGATCCGGCAGGGAGCCAGGCCTTCCGGCCCCCCATCTGGGTCCATCCGTGTTCATCTGTGGCTGCTGTCTTAGCTTGAGAGCCGTTCAGCGCACCATCACGTACTCGCCGGGGGCGTCCACCAGGGGCAGCACGCCCCGCTCGGGGTTGCCCATGGCCGGCGGCTGGACGCGGGCGCCGGAGTGATCCCGCAGCCACTGCTCCCAGGCGGGCCACCAGGAGCCGTCGGTGGACTCGATGCCCTCGCGGAACTGGCCGGGAGGCAGGTAGCGGTCACGGGGCTTGTGGGTGAGGATCTGGTAGCGGCGCCGGGGATGGCCGGGCTGGGTGACGATGCCGGCGTTATGCCCGCCCTCGGTGAGGCAGAAGGTCACCTCGGTGCGGGCGAAACGCACGATTTTGTAGACCGATACCCAGGGCGCCACGTGGTCCTTCACCGTGCCCACCGCGAACATGGGGACGCGGATGTCCCCCAGGTGGATGGGCTGGCCGTTGACATCGTAGCGGCCCTCCACGAAGTCATTGTTCAGGAACAGCCGGCGCAGGTACTCGCTGTGCATGCGGTAGGGCAGCCGGGTGGCGTCGGCGTTCCAGGCCATCAGCTCGATCATGTCCTCGCGCTCGCCCAGCAGGTACTCCCGCACCAGCCGCGACCAGAACAGGTCCTGGGAGCGCAGCAGCTGGAAAGCGCCCGCCATCTGGCCCCGGGAGAGATAGCCCCGGGCCCACATGATGTCCTCCAGGAAGTGCACCTGGCTGTGGTCGATGAAAAGATCCAGCTCGCCGGGCTCGGTGAAGTCGGCCTGGGCGGCGAACAGGGTGCAGCTTGCGAGGCGCTCATCCTCATCCCGAGCCATGCTGGCGGCCGCCAGCATCAGCAGGGTGCCGCCCAGGCAGTAGCCGACGGCGTGCACCTTGCGCTCCGGGACCACCTTGCTTACCACGTCCAGGGCCGCCATCACGCCCTGCTCCTGGTAGTCGTCCATGCCCAGGTCCCGCTCCCGGGAGTCGGGGTTCTTCCAGGAGATCATGAACACCGTGTGGCCCCGCTCGAGCAGGTACTCGACCAGCGACTTGCCGGGTTTCAGGTCGAGGATGTAGTACTTCATGATCCAGGCCGGCACCACCAGCACGGGTTCCGGGAACACGGTCTTGGTGGTCGGCTGGTACTGGATCAGCTCCATGATCCGGTTGCGGAAGACCACCTTGCCCGGGGTGGTGGCCATGTCGCGGCCCACCTCGTAGGTGTCCGCCCCCGCCGGCGGGCGCCCCCCCAGGCGGCGCTCCACGTCCTCCACGAAGTTCTGGCCGCCGCGCAGCAGGTTCTGGCCCTGCTCCTCGAAGGTGCGGCGCAGCACCTCGGGATTGGTGGCCAGGAAATTCGACGGTGAATAGATGTCCAGCAGCTGGCGGCCCATGAAGTTCACCACCTGCTCGTGGTGCGGGTGGACGCCGCACACGCCGGTGGTGGCGATGTGCCACCACTGCTGGGTCAGCAGGAAGGACTGGTGCATTACGTTGAAGGGCCACTGGTGCCAGTCCGGGCCATCGAAGCGGTGATCCTGGGGCAGGGGCTCGATGCAGTCCTCGGTGGACGGGTCCAGGGCCACCCGGCCGGCGTACACCGCCAGGCGCAGGGCCTTGCGCAGCGCCTTCTGGGCGAGGAAGGTCTGGCGCCCCGGGTACATGGCCAGATGCAGGGCCCAGTCGGTATAGGCCAGCGCCAGGCCCGCCGGCGACAGCCCCTGGGTGAGGTGGCCGAGCCCGGCGTGGAGCAGGCGGTCCACCACCTCCACTTCGCCGTCGGGGAGCTCGTCGGGGGTCTCGCGCACCGCCCTGGAGGGCGTTCTGACGTCGTTCATGTCCGTATCTCCATCCAGTCGCCGGATAATCTGTCGCTAGCAGCCTGTCGGACTTAGGCTGCTAGCCACGCTAACATCGAAGCCCCGGCCCAGCGCAGGGAACCGGGGCCGAGCCAGGGCGCTGGTCAGTCCTCCGCCTGGCGCAGCAGGGCCATGGGAGAACCCCGATAGTAGCGCCGGGCACCGGCTTCGCCCGCTCCCCAGACCAGCAGCGCTCCGGCCGCCGCGGCAACGGCCACTGGCCACAGCCGCAGCTGGTAGGGCAGGTCGAACAGGCCGTCGGCAACCGCCCAGCCGGCGAGGCTGGCAAGCCCCCCCGCCAGTCCGCCCGCCAACAGCCCCACCAGGATCAGTTCCAGGCGCAGCATGCGTCGGATGCGCGCCCGGGTCGCCCCCAGGGAACGCAGCAGCGCCTGTTCGAAGCGGCGCTGCTCGCCGGACACCTGCAGGGCGGCCAGCAGCACCACCAGCCCGGCCACCAGGGTCAGGGCGGCCATCAGCTCCACCACCCGGGTGCCCTGCTCAAGGATACCCCTTACGGTACGCAGGATGGCAGACACATCGAATACGGTGACGCTGGGGTGCTGGCGCACGATGCGCGAGATCAGGCCCTCCTGCCCCGGCGGCAGGTAGAAGCTGGTGATCCAGGTGGCGGGATAGTCCTCCAGCAGGGCCGGCGGGCCCACCACGAAGAAGTTCACCCGGAAGCTGTCCCAGTTCACGGTGCGCAGGCTGGTGACCTCGGCGCTGACCTCCCGCCCGCCGACATCGAAGGTGAGCCGGTCCCCCAGCTCCAGCCCCAGGGTCTGCGCGATACCGGTTTCCACCGACCACTGGGCCGGGTTCTCGGGGGCCTCTCGCCACCACTGCCCGGCGGCGATGCGGTTGTCCGCCGCCGGCTCGCTGGCGGTGGACAGGTTGAACTCCCGGCGCACCAGGTTGCGCGCCCGGGGGTTGGCGTAGTCCTGCGCCGCCAGCGGCTCGCCGTTGCGGGCCACCAGCCGGCCGCGGATCATGGGGTAGAGGGGCGGCGCCTGGCCCAGACTCTCGGCCAGCAGGGCGTGGACCTGGTCCACCTCCTCGGGCTGGATGTTGATCAGGAACTGGTTCGGCGCCTGGTCCGGGATGCGGTCCCGCCAGGCGTCCAGCAGGTCCGTGCGCACCACCGCCAGCAGGAACAGGCCCATCAGCCCCAGGCCCACCCCCACCACCTGCACCGTGGCGGCCCGGGGCCGGCGCGTCAGGCCCGAGAACCACAAGCCGCCGCCGCGGCGCCGTCGCCACCAGCGCAGCGCCGCGATCAGGCCGGCCGCAGCGGCGCCCAGGGCCAGCACCGCCACCAGCACAGCGCCGGCCACGTAAACCAGCAGGCGCGGATCCCGGGCCTGCCAGGCGAGCCACAGCGCCACCGCCGCCAGGGCGGCGGCGACGGCGCCCCAGCCGCCGAGGCCGCCGTCGCCGGCATCCTGGCGCAGCACCCTCTGAGGCGGCACCCGGCGCAGCCGCAGCAGGGTGGGCAGCACGAAACCCGCCAGGGCCGCCAGCGCCGTCACCCCGCCGGTGGCAAGCGGCGCCACCCCCGGCGGCGGCAGCCGGCTGCCGGCGGGAAGCAGGTCCTGCACCAGGTCCAGCAGCAGCCAGTGAAGCACGAAACCCAGCGCCGCGCCGGCGGCTCCTCCGGCCAGTGCCAGCCACACCAGCTTGCCCACCAGCAGGCCCGCAAGCCGCGCCTGGGTGGCTCCCAGGCAGCGCATCACCGCCATGGGCAACACCTGGCGCTCGGCGTAGTGCCGGGCGGTGATGAGCATGCCGGCGCCAGCCACCACCACGGTCAGCAGCGCGGCCAGCCCCAGGAAGCGCCGCGCCCGGTTGACCACCTCGCGCACCGCGGGGCGCGCCTCCTCCGGGGTGCGCACCTCCAGATCCGGGCCGGCCTGCTGCTTGAGCGCTCCCGTGAACTGCTCGAGGGCCGGCTCCGGGCCCGCCAGCAGCAGCGCGTAGCGCACCCGGCTGGCGGGCTGGATCAGGCCGGTGGCGTCCAGGTCGGCCCAGTTCAGCATCACCCGCGGCGCCAGGTTGGCGAACAGGGCGTCCCGGTCCGATTCCAGGGTGAGCAGGCCGGCGATGCGCAGCCTCGCCTGGCCCAGATTCAGATCGTCCCCCGGCTCCAGGTCCAGCAGGGCGGCGAGGCGTGGCTCGATCCAGATGCTGCCGGGAGCCGGAGGCCGGGTCCGCACCTGCTCCGGGGCGCCCTCGGCGGGACGCACGCGCAGCTCGCCCCGCAGGGGGTAGGCCGGCTCCACCGCCTTCAGGGACACCAGCTGGGTGCGCTCGCCGACCACCACCACGCTGGGGAACACGGCGCTGCGGGCAGTGCGCAGGCCCCGGGCGTCGGCCTGCTCCAGCCAGGCCTCGGGGATCGGGTCCTGGCTGCGCACCAGGCGGTCGGCGGCCAGCAGGGCCGAGCCGCCGGCGGCGGCCGCGCCGCCCACCCGCTCCGCGAGCCAGGCGACGGCGGTGACCGCCGCCACCGCCACCACCAGGGCGGCCAGCAGCAGCCGCAACTCGCCGCTGCGCCAGTCCCGCCACAGCAGCCGGGCACTGTAGATCATCCTTCAGGCCTCGCTCAGGCGACCGCCGGCCAGCCGCAGCACCCGGTGGCAGCGTCCGGCGAGATCCGGGTCGTGGGTCACCAGCACCAGGGTGGTGCCACGCTCCCGGTTCATGGCGAACAGCGCATCGATGATCTGCGCACCCGTGTGGCGGTCCAGGTTGCCGGTGGGCTCGTCGGCGAACAGCACCTCCGGGGCGGTAACGAATGCCCGGGCCAGGGCCACCCGCTGCTGCTCCCCCCCGGAGAGCTGGGCCGGGTAATGGTAGAGCCGGTGCCCGAGACCCACTCCTTCCAGGGCCCGGCGGGCATCGGCCAGGGCACCGGGGCTGCCCGCCAGCTCGCCGGGCAGGGCCACGTTCTCCACCGCACTCTGGCCGGAGAGCAGGTGGAAGGACTGGAACACGAAGCCCACCCGGCCGGCCCGGGACCGGGCACGGCCGTCCTCGTCCAGGGCGGTCAGCTCGGCGCCGGCCAGCCAAATGCTGCCCGCCGTGGGCCGTTCCAGCCCGGCCAGCAGCCCCAGCAGGGTGGACTTGCCGGAGCCGCTGGCCCCCAGGATGGCCGTGGACTCCCCCTGGCCGATGGTAAGCTCCAGCCCCTCGAACAGAGTGATTTCGCCCTCGGGCCCCCGGAAGCGCATGGCGAGCCCGTGGGCCGCGATGGCTGGTGGAGTCTTGGTCATATGATGCGGATTTTCCTTGTGCTGCTGCTGGCCTGGGGGGCTACGGCACCCACTTCGGCCGCGCCCGGCCCGGTGCTGGTGCTGGGCGACAGCCTCAGCGCCGCCTACGGCATTGACCGCGAGCGAAGCTGGGTGGCGCTGCTGGAGGAGCGCCTGCAGGACCGCCACCCCCCCCTGGAGGCGGTCAACGCCGCCATCAGCGGCGACACCACCCGTGGCGGGCTGGCCCGCCTGCCCGACCTGCTGGAGCGCCACCGGCCCAGCGTGCTGATCGTGGAGCTGGGAGGCAACGACGGCCTGCGCGGCATCGCCCCCGCCGAGATGCAGGCCAACCTGGAGCGCATGGTGCGCCTCGCCCGGGACGCCGGCGCCCGGGTGCTGCTGGCCGGGGTGCGCCTGCCGCCCAACTACGGGCCGGCATTCACCGAGCTGTTCGCTGAAGCCTTCGCTGCCGCGGCCGAGGCCACGGACGCCGCCTTCGTGCCCCGCATCCTCGCCGGCGTGGCCGAGCGCCCGGAGCTGATGCAGGACGACGGCATCCACCCCACCGCGCAGGCGCAACCGATCATACTGGACAACGTCTGGCCGAAGCTGGTTCCCCTGCTGCCGGACAGCCGGGCGGCGTCGCGGGAAGGTTAGCCGCGAAATGTACGCGAGATGGACGTGGGGTTTGGCTTTTCAACCACAGATGAACACGGATGGAAAGGATGGAGGACGGCATGGTGCCGGCGTCGGCCCCGGCGGGACTGGGGACTGGGGACTGCGTACCGATTCGGCACGACGAGGACGCTGGCAAGGTCCTGGCCGTACACAGCGCGGATGTCGGCTGCCATGAGCAGCCGACCTACGCGGCTCTCAACCAGGTCATCCTTGAACATCGCCGGATCGCCCGCATCATGGGAGGCGTACGGAAGCGCTGATTGCTGCCTCGCTGCCGGGCCGCAACCGGCCGAGGCCCGAGGGGTTGGCGAGGAACCGATCAGCGCTTCCCTATTCCCAACGGCAAGGAGTCCGCAGATGCTGGAGAATCGAGAAGGCGAGCGTGTCCCGGAGGTCACCTTCCGAAGCCGGGAAGGCAACGAATGGGTCGACGTCACCACCCATGAGCTGTTCAGCGGGCGCAACGTCATTGTGTTCGCGCTGCCCGGCGCCTTCACCCCGACCTGTTCGTCCACCCACCTGCCGCGCTACAACGAGCTGGCGCCGGTGTTCTACCAGAACGGCATCGACCAGATCATCTGCATGTCCGTCAACGATGCCTTCGTCATGGGCGCCTGGGCGGCCGACCAGAACGCGGAGAACATCCGCTTCATCCCCGACGGCAATGGCGAGTTCGCCGACCGCATGGGCATGCTGGTGGACAAGGACGACCTCGGCTTTGGCAAGCGCAGCTGGCGCTACTCGATGCTGGTGAAGGACGGCGTCATCGAGAAGATGTTCATCGAGCCCGACAAGCCGGGCGACCCCTTCGAAGTGTCGGATGCCGACACCATGCTCAATTACATCAACCAGGGCGCCGAGCTGCCGAAGCGGGTCACTGTGTTCACCAAACCCGGATGCCCCCACTGCACCCGCGCCAAGAAGCTGCTGGCCGAGCACGGGCTGCGCTACGAGGAAATCAACCTGGGGGCCCAGGGTCTGAGCTACAGCACCCTGGCGGCGGTCACCGGCCGCGGCACCACGCCCCAGGTGTTCATCGAGGGCGAGCACATCGGCGGAGCCGACGAACTGGAGGCCTGGCTGCAGCGCCGGGCGGCCTGAGCGCCGCGCCTGCCCGGCCCGCGGGCAACCTGTGGGAGGATGCGTGCGCATCCTGGCACGCGTCCTCCTGGCCGGCCAAGCCGGGCTTGCCGGGTTCTCTCTCTAACCATCTTCCCAACACGGGCAAGCGCCATCCGCCCCTCCGTATGCGCGTTGTTGCATTGCACCATCAACGCTAGTATATTGCATTGCAACACACAGAGAGAAAGCCCCGGACGGGGCCCATTCAAATCCAGCGGAGGAACCATCCATGACGAACGAAACCATCAACCGCATCAACGAGCAGTTTACGAATACCGTTCTCGGCCCGGCCCGCAGCTACGCGTCCATCGTCACCAACCACGCCCAGGCCGTGACGAGCATCCAGCTGGAGGCGGCCAAGGCCTACTCCGAGCTGGCGTTCCGGCAGCTGCGCGCGGCGGCCGACATCCGCGACGCCGAGGGCTGGAAGAGCTACCTCAGCGGCCAGTCCGAGGTGGCCAAGCAGGTCAGCGCCCGGGTGAAGGAAGACGCCGAGAAGCTGACCAGCGCCAACCAGGCGTTCGTGCAGGACGCCCAGGCGGCGACCGAGAAGAATGTCGCCACGGTGCGCAAGGCCGCCGAGGAAGGCGTGGAGACGGTGAAGAAGGCGGCCGCCGGCGCGAAGTAAGCCGGTCCGTCGTATATGAGGCCGCCGCCCCCAGGGGTGGCGGCCTTTTTTTTGTGTGGTTGCTGGAGCGTGAGTCCAGCATGCTCGCTCAAGGCCAACCGAAGCCCGCCGCAGGACAGGTTGCGAAGAAACCTGCCACTGGGCGGTGGCGTGAGGACCTTGCCTTGGGGTAGGCACGGACCCGGGCATTGATACCGGGGCGTTGCGATCGCCGACACCCACGTTTCTCCGCAACGTGGGGCTACGGCGGGCGGCAGCTCAGGCAGTGCCGAGGCCGGAAGCGCCGGCGGCGGGCGATGATCCGCGGGCCAGACCGATTCAGGCCCCCACCGGCGGCCGGCGCTCGTTGGACTCCCCTCCGAACAGTTCCACAAGCCGCGGCAGGAAGCGCGCCAGTTCCAGGCTCATCAGGGCGAAGTCGGCATCGAAGCGCTCGGCGTCGGTCTCCGGCTCCCGGTTGCCGGACTGCTCCTGGATGACGTCCCGGAAACGCAGGCGGCGCACGGACAGATCCGCCTCCAGCACGGCGTCCAGGCGTTCCTCCCAGCTCACCGCCAGGCGGCGCACCCGGCGGCCGGCTTCCAGGTGGGTGCGCACTTCGCCGGAGGTCAGGTCCAGGCGCTTGCAGCGCACCTCGCCGCCCTCGTTGCCGGTGTCCTCCAGCACGGCCTCGTCGCCCAGGGCAAGGTCGGCAGGCAGGTGGGCCTGGGCCAGCCAGCGGGTCATCACCGACTGAGGAGCTTCCAGGGTCTGCAGGGGCGCCACCGGCAGGCTGCCGATGCCGGCCCGCAGGTGCTCGGTGAAGGTCTCGGCCTCCTTCCAGGTGGCGGCGTCCACCACCAGCCAGCCGTCGGCGGGGTCGATGTAGCCCAGGGTCCAGCGGCTGCGGGTAAAGGCCCGGGGCAACAGTTCCAGGATGACCTCGTCCTTGAGACGGGTCTTCTCCCGGCGGCTGGGGGGCCGGCCCTCCCGGGCCTCCAGGGAATCCAGGCGCTCGGCGACGGTGTCGCGGATCACTGACGCCGGCAACAGGCGGGTCTCCTCGCGCAGGCCCAGCAGCAGGCGCCCGCCGGCGGCGTAGACCAGGCCGCCGGGGCTGCCCGCGGGCACATCCCAGCCCCGGTTCATGGGCTCGGTGCGCCCGCAGGGGCGGAAGGCGTGCTCGGCGAGGCGGGCCTCCAGGGCCTCGGCGTCCAGGCGGAAGGGCTCCCGGAAGCGGTAGGTGCAGAGGTTACGGAACCACATGAGTCGGTCGGTCTCCGGTTGGGGAAAGGGGGATTCAGCCGCGGATGAACGCAGATGAACGCGGATCGCGAGGAGACTGGACTGTGCCGGTTTCAACGGACCGCCGAGGTGACCGGTCCGCGGATCGACCAGTAGCCCTATCTGCGTCCATCCGCGTTCATCCGCGGCTCACTCTCCCAGCAGTGCCTGCCGGGCGCGCAGTGCCCGCTGCGCGGCGTCGTCCCGGTCGCGGCCGAAGGCGGTGAGGTGGCCCATCTTGCGGCCGGGCCGGGGCTCGCGCTTGCCGTACAGGTGCAGCTTCACCAGGGGGTCGGCGCAGGCGGCGGCCCAGTCGGGCTCGCCGGCCGACCACAGGTCGCCCAGCAGGTTGGCCATGGCGCACGGGGCCAGCAGGTCGGTGGCGCCCAGGGGCAGGCCGCAGGCGGCGCGCACCTGCTGCTCGAACTGGCTGGTGACGCAGGCATCGAAACTGAAGTGGCCGGAGTTGTGGGGCCGCGGCGCCAGCTCGTTGACCAGCAGATGGCCCTCCCGGGTGACGAACAGCTCCACGCACAGCACGCCCACCACGTCCAGGGCCTCGAGGATCTGCCGGGCCAGGCAGACGGCGGCCTGCTGCTGATCGCCGGTGAGCGGCGCGCCGGGGATGGACAGATCCAGCACATGGTTGCGGTGGCGGTTCTCCACCACCGGAAAGTGGCTGAAGCTGCCGTCCAGGCCCCGGGCCGCCACCACCGAGGCCTCCATGGCGAAGTCCACGAAACCCTCCAGCACCGCCTCGGCGCCGGCCAGCACGTCCCAGGCGGTGTCCAGGTCCGCGCTCTGGCGCAGCACGCTCTGGCCCTTGCCGTCGTAACCAAAGCCGGCGGTCTTCAGCACCGCCGGCAGACTCAGCTCGGCCACCGCCTGGTCGAGGCCGGCGCGGTCGTGAACGGGGCGGAACGGCGCCGTCGGGAAGCCATGGCCGGCCAGGAAGCTCTTCTCCCGCAGCCGGTGCTGAGTGATCTCCAGCACCTCGCCCCGGGGGCGCACCGGCACGTGGCGGGCCACCCGTTCGCTTGCGGCGTAGGGGACGTTCTCGAACTCGAAGGTGATGACGTCGACCTCGGCGGCGAACCGGTCCAGGGTCTCCAGGTCGTCGTAGGGGGCGTACCATTCCCGATCGGAGACCTGGCCGGTGGGGGTCTCCCGGTCGGGAGAGAAGGTATGCACCCGGTAGCCCATGCGCCGGGCGGCGATGGCGAACATGCGCCCCAGCTGGCCGCTGCCCAGCACCCCCAGGGTGGCTCCCGGCAGGATGGGGGCGGTCAAGGCAGAGTGTCCTCGCGCACCTTGCGGGCCTGCTGCTCGCGGAATCGCTGCAGCCGCTCGCGATACTCGGGCCGGGTGGTGGCCAGCAGCGCCACCGCGAACAGCGCCGCATTGCGGGCGCCGGCGGTGCCGATGGCGAACGTGGCCACCGGCACCCCGGCGGGCATCTGCACGATGGACAGCAGGGAGTCCATGCCCCGCAGGGCCCGGCTCTTCACCGGCACGCCCAGCACCGGCACGGTGGTCTGGGCCGCCACCATGCCCGGCAGGTGGGCGGCCCCGCCGGCCCCGGCGATGATGGCCTGCAGGCCGCGATCCTCGGCGCCGGCGGCGTACTCCGCCATCCACGCCGGCGTGCGGTGGGCGGAAACCACCCGGCACTCGTGGGGCACCTGGAACTCGGACAGCAGCGCGGCCGCCTCGCTCATGGTCTCCCAGTCGGACTTGCTGCCCATGATCACGCCCACCAGGGGCTCCGCATCGGACATGTCTGCGCCTCCCGCCAGACAGGGAAAACCGGCGATTCTACCAGCCTTCCCGGGAGCCCGGGGGCGGCGGGGCAACTGCGCGATGAAAGGAAGACGCCGGATGCCCTTCGCTTATCCAGCCTACGCCCTTCGCCCGACGCCACAGAGCCTGGCCAGGGCCCGCGTAGGCCGGATAAGGCGCACCAGCGCCGCATCCGGCGTCTTCCGGACCCCCGCACCAGAGCCACGCCGCCCGCCGCATGCCGGGTTTCTTGCGCCTGGGTCAATGGACGCCAATGAACGCCTTCAACTCCGCCAGGAAGCGCTCCAGGCGCTCCAGGTGGGGGGAGTGGCCGGTGCCCTCGTAGACGCTGAGCCTGGCGGCGGGGATGTGCGAGCGCACGTAGTGGGCGGTGGCCGCCGGGTAGAGCCGGGCCTCGCCGCCGTAGACCAGCATGGACGGCACGTGGATGCGCCCCAGCACGTCTCGGTAGTCCTTCACCGATAAGCTCTCCCAGGCGCGGATCCACGGCTCCGGGTCCAGGCTTTCCAGATAGGCGCGGCGTGCGGCCAGCCACGGATCCTCCCGGCCCTTGAACAGCCACGAGGCCGGGCGCCCCCGATCCACCAGTTCCATGACCGTGCCGGCGAAGTCCCGCTCCAGGTCGGCGATGAAGCGCCGGTTGGCCTCGGCGTCGAAATCGCCGTAGAGGCCGAGCTGCCAGTGGGCGTCGGTGAGGATGCGAGGCGACTGGTCGATGATGCAGATCCGCCCCAGGGCCTGGCTGCCGTAATGGGCGATGTACTCCCAGAGGATGAGGGCGCCCATGGAGTGGCCGATCACCGTGGGCCGGTCCAGGTGCAGGCGCTCCAGCACCTGACGCAGATCCCGGGCCATGCGCTCCACGGTGGGCTCCGGGCCGGCATGGGGCCGGGCCCGCCAGGCATGCCAGGCGATGCTGCCATGCTCCCTGCGCAGCAGGCCATGCCAGTCCTCGGGGCGGGAGGTCCAGCCGTGCAGCACCAGCACCGGTGCGCCGCGCCCGTGGACTTCCACGGGCAGGGCGGTGCCATCGTCGGCATGCAGGATGCGTCGGCTCATGGGTGCCAGTGACCGGCCACGGGGCCGCCAAGGGTAACCAAGCGGGCGCTGGGGTGCAGCCCCCGCCGGGCGGGGGGACTGCGGACCGAGCGGCGGAGGCTGGGATGAAGCGAAGCGCAATCCCAGCATCCTGGCGTGCCCGGCGGCACATCCATGCTGGGTTTCGCGAGACTCAACCCAGCCTACCACCCTGAAGACGCCGGATGCGCTTCGCTTATCCGGCCTACGCCCTTCGCCCGACGCCCCGGTGCCCGGCCGAGGCCCGCGTAGGCCGGATAAGGCGCGTCAGCGCCGCATCCGGCGTCCCCACACACTCCCATCGGGGCCACCCAGAGCCCGCTCTCGGCCTCTCAGGCCACCGCCAGCATCTCCGCGAAGCATTCCATCTGCTCGGACTCACGCAGGCACTCGCGCTGCAGGCTCGCCAGCCTGGCGGCGCTCACTCCCCGCAGCAGCCCCTGGGCGGCCAGCGGCTGGAAGCCTCCCTGGCTCCAGGACCAGGCCATCTGGGTCAAGGCCACCAGCCGCATGTAGGGGCCCTGGTAGCTGGATACGGCGGCGTTGCGCACCGCCGTGACCACCGGCTCGGGCAGCCCCCAGCGGGACAGCACCTCGGCGCCGGTGAAGTGGTGGTCGAAGCCGAGCTCGGCCATCTCCATCACCGAGAGCCTCGTGTCGGGGTGCTGGCGCGCCCCGGCGAAGGTCCGGGACATCTCACCGGGGAACAGGTAGGCGTGGGCCAGCACGCCGATGTTGCGCAGCAGTCCGCAGATGTACGCCGCCGAGCGGGGGGTCTCCAGCGGGACCACCGCCCCCAGCCGGGTTGCGGCGGAGGCCGAGCGCAGGGAATCGGCCCAGAACCGCCGGGCTTCGAATCCCGGGCAGCGCTCCGATCTCAGCCGGGTGCCCAGCAGCACCGACACCGCAATGATGCGGATGCGGTTCAGCCCCAGGCGCACCACCGCATCCTCGGCGGTGTAGATGGGACGCTGGCCCGCGAAGAAGGCCGTGTTGGCGGCACCCACGATGCGCCCGGTAAGACCGGGCTCGCGGGCGAGGGCGGCCGACAGGCCGGAGAGATCCACCTCCGGCGCGTTCAGCTGCCGCAACACCTCGAGGCCCACTTCCGGGATCGGCGGCAAGGATTCCATGGAGGTGAGGGCGCGGGCGGTCGTCATGCCTGCACCTCGCCAGCCGCCACTGGGGAGGGAGCCAGGCGGTCCAGACTCAGCATGCGGCCCCTGGAATCGAAACATAGCCGGAAGTCGCCCCGCACTCCGTCGCGCGCCACATGGGGGCGCAAGGCATCAGCGGGGAAGCGCACCCGGCGACCGTCCGCGGCGAGGACGTAGACGCTGGCGACTTCTCCCCGATAGAAACGCAGAAATTCTTCACCGCGGATGTCCAGGTGAAAGGTCACCTGGTCTGCGGAACCCCTGGACGGGCTAGCCATCCTGGCAACTCCCTGACAATTCGCCCCCGATGTTTATAAGGTTGTTCTAGCATACCGCGGCCGGTAACCGGGTGAACCCTTGTCACAGTCAAGGCTGAGGAACCCGGCAATGGGCGAAAATGATGAACCCGTCACGAGTCGCGCGACGGGCTCCAAGAACCGGCCGCGATCAGCACGGCAGGGATGGCGCCGAGCCTGGCCGAGCGGCCCATCCATGGGCCGGGCGGCAGACGCTGGAGGCTGTCAGGAGCGTTCCTTCACGTAGGATCCAGGCGCATCCTCGATGGGCTTCAACTCGCCGCCGCCGGGCTCGCGCGCCGGCACCTTGGCGCCGCCTTTCTGGGTCAGCCACTTGCCCCAGTCCAGCCACCAGGAACCCTCGTTGTAGGTCGCCCCCTCCAGCCACTCGACCGGGTCCTTGGGCTTCTTGGTGCTGGTCCAGTAACCGTACTTGTTCTTGGCCGGCGGATTGATGACGCCGGCGATGTGGCCGGACCCACCCAGCACGAACTTGCTGGTGCCGCCCAGCAGATGCACGCCCCGGTAAGTGCCGGTCCAGGGAGCGATATGGTCTTCCTTGGCGGACAGGAAGTAGGACGGCACCTTCACCTTGGAGAGGTCGATGGGCACACCGTCCAGGGTGATGCCCCCGGCCTCGGCCAGGCGGTTGTCCCGGTACATGTTGCGCAGATAGAAGCTGTGCATCCGCGCCGGCATGTTGGTGGAGTCCTGGTTCCAGTAGAGCAGGTCGAACGGGAACGGATCCTCACCGTGGAGGTAGTTGTTGACGAAGAACGACCAGATCAGGTCGTTGGCCCGCAGGCTGCTCATGGTGGAGGACATCTGGTGTCCCTCCAGGTAGCCCTTGCGCTCCATCTGCCGGTCCAGCATCTGCAGCTGCTCGTCGTCGATGAACACCTCCAGCTCGCCCGGCTCGGTGAAGTCCAGCAGGCTGGTGAAGAAGGTGGCGCTGTGAGGGCGCTTGTCGCCCTTCTCCTGCAGGTAGGCCAGGGTGCAGGCCAGCAGCGTGCCGCCCAGGCAGTAGCCCACCAGGTTGACTTCCTTTTCGCCGGTGGCCTTCTCGATGGCGTCCAGGGCCGCCACCGGGCCCTCCAGCATGTAGTCGTCGAAGCTCTTGTCGGCGTGCTCGGTGGTGGGGTTGCGCCAGGACAGGGCGAACACCGTGTGCCCCTGCTCCACCAGCCACTTGATCATGCTGTTCTTGGGCTGCAGGTCGAGGATGTAGAACTTGTTGATCCAGGGCGGAATGAACAGCAGCGGGCGCTTGTGCACCTGCTCGGTGGCCGGGCTGTACTGGACCAGCTGGGCGAGATCGGTCTGGAACACCACCTTGCCGGGGGTAGTGGCCAGATCCCGGCCCACCTCGAAGGCCTCCGGGTCGGTCATGCGGATCTTCAGCCGCCCGCCGCCGCGCTCCAGGTCGTCCAGCAGGGTCTTCAGGCCCTTCAGCAGGTTCTGCCCCCGGGTCTCGATGGTCTTCTGCAGCACCTCGGGGTTGGTGGCGACGAAGTTGGTGGGCGAGAGGGCGTCGATGAACTGGCGGGTGTAGAAGTCCACCTTGCGCTCGGTTTGCTCGTCCAGCCCCTCCACGTTCTTCACCGTGTGGTGGATGTAGTCGGCGGTGAGCAGGTAGGACTGCTTGATGAAGTCGAACACCGGGTTCTCTTCCCAGGACTCGTGCCTGAAGCGCTTGTCCCGGGCGTCCGGCGAGCGCACCGGCTCGGAGTCGAAGCCCATCATCCGCATGGTGGCGTTCTGCACCAGCGAGAGGTAGTCCTGCCAGAAGGCCATCTGGGCCTGGGCGAGCTGCACCGGGTCGGCCATCAGCCGGGTATAGAGGTCGGTGAACAGCTTGCTCATGTGCAACGCATCGTCCATGTTGATGCGCTCCATGGATTCCTCCTTGGCGAGGAAGTCCTTGACCAACCGCTGGCTCTTCTCGGCGATCTCGGAGAGGGAGCGCGACAGCTCTGCGGTGTCGATATCGGCCGCTACAGCCTTCTGGTCTTCAGACATGCTGTTCCACCTCTGCTGGGGGCTGGACGTCGCGGGATGGCGGTGCGCTGGGCACCAACAGCGACAAAAGGGCGGCGCCCCGGGGGCGCGGCCCAGGGATCATACTGGAGCATGTCGCTGAGCGACAACAAGCCGTCCGCCGGAGTGCAGCAATGCCCGGGGCAGCTGCTCGGCCTGGTGCATCGGGAGGGCGCCGATCCGGCGGCCGCCCAGGCCCTGGCAACCCGACTGGGCCTGGCACCGCTGGCCGGTCCTCCGCCTGCGGGGGTGCTCTACCTGGAGTTCGGCAGCGAAGGGCTTGCCCTGCGCCTGGCCGGCCCCGGCGCGCCGGGCCCGGTGCGCGCGGAATTCTCCGCCGAGGCGCTCGTCCAGCGCCGGCAACGGGGCGGCAGTGAACCGCTGGTGCGGGCCTGCGCGCTGGGGGGGCGCACCGAGCTGCCGGTGGTGGATGCCACCGCCGGCCTGGGCCGGGACGCCTTCGTGCTGGCCAGCCACGGCGCCCGGGTGACCCTGCTGGAGCGCTCCGCGCTGGTGGCCGCGCTGCTCGCCGACGGCCTGCGGCGGGCGCAGGAGGCCGGTGGCCCGGCAGCCGCCGCCGCCCGGCGCATGACCCTGCAGCAGACCGACGCCCGACAGTGGCTGGGCGAGCGCACCACACCGGTGATCACCCTGGATCCGATGTACCCGGGCGGCCCACGCCGCGCTCAGCCGGGCAAGGCCATGCAGCTGCTGCAGCGGCTGCTGGGGGAGGAACCGGATCCGGCGGAACTGCTGGAGACGGCCCGGGCATCGGCCACCGAGCGGGTGGTGGTAAAACGTCCCCGGCGGGCGCCACCCCTCGCCGGCAGGCCGCCCCACCACAGCCTCACCGGTCGCAGCACCCGCTTCGACGTCTACCTGCCGGCGCCCTGATCAGCCACCGGACTCGCGGCGCTCGGCGCAGCCCACGCAGAGGGTGGCGGCCGGGTCCACTTCCAGACGGCGGCTTGGGATGTCCTCGCCGCAGTCCTGGCATTCGCCGAACTCGCCGCGCTCGCAGCGCCCCAGGGCGGCGTCGATGCGGCCGAGCTGCTGGCGGGCCCGGGCCAGGGAGGCCTGGGCCATGGCCTGGCCCTGGAGGGCGTCCATGCGTGACAGACGCCCCTGACGGCTCTGGTCCAGCTCCACGGTCTCGGCCGAGTCCAGGCCGCCCTCCAGGGCGGCCTGAATCTCGGCGCGCAGGGCCAGCAGCCGGCGCCGGAACTGCGCAGTCTCTTGGTCGTCCATCGGATCTCCCGAGGGCTGGATCGCCCGTCCAGGGTCCGGCAGTCGCGGGCCCGTAAAGGCCACCGTGCTACGCTGCACCGCGCCCGTCAACGGGCGCCTTGCCGGTGCCGCCATGACGGATTCCACCGCCATCTCCCAGTACTGCGAGCGTGTCGAGCCCGGCTTCCAGCAGCGTGTCGGACGTAGCGATGATCTACTGCGGCGGCGAACGGGGCCCTCGCCCTGGGACTGCCGGCCCTGCACGCACCTGCAGGCTGCTTGAAGCGCGGCTTTTCCTTACCTAATGTAAGGGTGCAGCGGTCCGGTAAGGAGATCGATCATGGCCACGGCCAAGGTTACGAGCAAGGGGCAGATCACCCTTCCCAAGGAAATCCGTGATCGGCTGGGCGTGCATGAGGGCGACCGGGTCGATTTCTTTGAGGATGCGCAGGGGCGGATCATCCTGTTGCCGGCCAGTCAGGACGTGCGCCGGCTCCGGGGCATGATCAAGCCGCCCGCCCGGGCGGTCAGCATCGAGCAGATGAACGAGGCTATCCGCGAACGCGGGGGTGAGCCTTGATCGGCCTCGATACCAATGTCCTGGTGCGCTACATCACCCAGGACGACGCGCACCAGAGCCGGCTCGCCAGTGAACTGATCGAGGACTCCGGAGAACTCTTCTGCATCACCCAGCTTGCGCTGGCCGAGCTGGTCTGGGTGCTGGGTTCGAAGAAGACATACAACGCACCGAAAAATCAGATTGTTGCCGTGCTCCGGCAGTTGCTGGAGACGCGACGGTTCCAGATCAGCGAACCCGACCTGGTGCAGCAGGCGGTCATGGACTATGCAGACGGCAACGCGGACTTCTCCGACTGCCTGATCGCGCGCATCAGCGAGCACCGCGGCTGCACCCAGACCTTCACGTTCGATCGGAAAGCCTGCGCCAGTACCGCCATGGACATGCTGCAGAAGGCAGGCTGCTAGCAGCCGGGAGACTCGGCGCAGGCGCGCCGGCAACAGGCGGCGGCTGGCGCGCGGACCAGCACCTTGTTCGTCTGGAGATGCCGGATGCGCTTCGCTTATCCGGCCTACGCCATTAAGCCACTACTCCGGCAGCGGAATGAACTCATCGTCACCGGGCACCGCCGGAAAGCGACCCTCCTGCCAGTCGGCCTTGGCCTGCTCGATGCGCTCGCGGGAGGCGGCGACGAAGTTCCACCAGATGAACCGCGGGCCGTCCATGGCGGCGCCGCCGAGCAGCATCAGCCGGGCCCCCTCGGGGGCACCCACGGTCAGCGCCACGCCGGGGCACAGCACCAGCATCTGGCCGGGGCCCTGGCGCTCGCCATGGATTTCCAGTTTCCCCTCCACCAGGTAGACGGCCCGCTCCTCGTGCTCGGCGGGCACCTCCAGCCGGGCGCCTGGCTGCAGGGTGACGTCGGCGTACAGGGTCTCGGAGGCGGTGGCCACCGGCGAGCGCCGGCCGAAGCCGTGGCCGGCGATCAGCCGCAGCCGCACCCCCTCGCCGTCCAGCTCCGGCAGGCTGGCCGCCGGGTGGTGCCAGAACCCCGGCTCGGTCTCGGCCTGGTTCTGGGGCAGGGCCACCCAGGACTGGATGCCGGAGAGCCGGCCGCCGCCGCGGCGGGTCTCCGGGTCGGTGCGCTCGGAGTGGACGATACCCCGGCCGGCGGTCATCCAGTTGACGTCGCCGGGACGGATCAGCTGCTCGCTGCCCAGGCTGTCCCGGTGGAAGATGCTGCCCTCGAACAGGTAGGTGACGGTGGCGAGCCCGATGTGGGGGTGGGGGCGCACGTCGATGCCGGAGCCAGGCTCAAAGTCCGCCGGGCCCATCTGGTCGAAGAAGATGAACGGCCCCACCATCTGGCGCTGGGCCGCTGGCAGCACGCGGCGCACCTCGAAGCCGCCCAGGTCTCGGGCCCGGGGCACGATCTGCAGTTCCACCGGCTCGGCACAGGTTTCGGTCTGGCAGCGAGGTTCCTCGGCGGCGGTCCAGCTCATGGGGGTGTCTCCTCGGCGGCAGTGGGGAGCAATCCAAACCTTAGCCCGAATATTTCACCAAAACCCGGCCCGCCCCTGGCCGCCGTAGGCTGGGTTGAGCAACGCGAAACCCAGCCTGGCCGTGCCACCCTCATGGCGGAATGCTGGGATTACGCTGCGCTTCATCCCAGCCTACGCCTCCTGGCAGACCCCGGCCGTCCATGGGCCGCTACCCGGCGCTGCGCAGCAGCAGCGCCGGGCGCAGGCGCAGCTGGCGCAGCAGCCAGGCCGCGCCCAGCCCCAGGCTTGCGGTGCTCACCGCCGCCGCCACCGCGGCGCCGGCCCACCACACCGCCTCGGTGTCCAGCTCCAGGCGCGCCCGCAGCAGCAGCTCCGCCAGCGCCCCGCCGAAGGCCAGGGCAAAAGCGCTGGTGAGCAGGCCCAGCAGGGCGTACTCCCAGAGCAGCGCCCGGCGCACCACGCCGATGCGGGCCCCCAGGGTATGCAGCACGGTGGCGTCATAGACCTGGCGGGCCCGGCTGGCGGCCAGCACGCTGACCAGCACCAGCAGGCTCGCCAGCAGGCTCACCGCGGCCACCACGGCGAGGGCGGCGGCGGCCTTGTCCAGCAGGGCGCGGGCCTCCTCCAGCAGGGCCTGGGTGCGCAGCGTCACCACCTGGGGCATGGCCTGGGCGATGCGGGACTGGGCCTCCAGGGCGGCCCCGGGCGGCATGTAGGCGGCCCCCACGTAGCGGGTGACGAAGGGGTCCAGCACGCCGTCGCTGAAGATGCCCTCCAGCCAGAAGCGGGCCTGGAAGTTGCGCTGCGAGTAGATGGCGGAAAGCTCCGCTGCCACCGGCTCGCCGTTGATGGTGAACACCAAGTGGTCGCCCACCTCGAGGCCCAGCTGGTCGGCCTCCCGGTCCTCGAAGGCAACCCGGGGCGGGCCGGCGTAGTCCTCGGGCCACCAGGCGCCCCGCTCCACCACCACCTGGTCGAAGTTGTTGGCCTTGTAGGAGAGCTTGTGCTCGTCCCGGGCCTCCAGGCGGCGCTGGGGATCGTCGGACTCCCGCAGCCGCTGGCCGTTGACCTGCGCCAGCCGGCCCAGCACCAGGGGGGCGAGATCCAGGCGCTGCAGCCCCGGGGACTGGTTGACCCGCTCGCGGAAGGCGTCGACCTCGGCGGCGGGCACATCGAAGAACACCAGGGCCGGGGCCCGCTCGGGGATGGTCTCGTGGATGGTGCGCAGCAGCGCCCCCACCACCAGGGCGCAGGCCACCAGCAGGGTCAGGGCGGAGCCCAGGGACAGCAGCGAGGGCCGCAGCGGCGAACCGGGCCGGTACAGGTTGGCGAGCGCCAGGCGCAGGGTGAAGCGCCGGCGCAGGGCGCGGCTCTCCGCCAGGCCGTGGGCGCCCCGGCGCAGCAGGCTCACCAGCCCCTCCAGCAGGGCCAGCAGTGCGAGCACTGCCGCGACGAAGCCCAGGCCGAAGGCGAGGTCCGGCACCACCGCCAGCAGCAGCGCCGCCACCAGCACGCCGCCGGCGGCGGTGAGCCGCCACCATGGGGCCGGGGTGCGGGTGGCGGTGGCGTCAATACCCCGGAACAGCGCTGCCGGCGGCACCGCCAGCGCCCGGCCCAGGGCCGGCAGGGCGAAAGTGAGCGCGGTCACCACCCCCATTAGCCAGGCCAGGGCGAGCGGCCCGGCGAGCCCCGCCAGGGAGGCGGCCACCGGCATCTGGCCGGCGGCCACCGCCACCCCCGCCAGGGACAGGGCACCGCCGGCGAGCGCCCCCACCAGGCTGGCCGCCACCCCCAGGATCAGCACCTGCAGCAGGTAGACCGCCGCGATGCGCCGGGCGCGCAAGCCCAGCGCCCCCAGGGTGGCGATGGTGGCGAGCCGCCCCTGGAGGTAGGCGTGGACGCTGTTGAACACTCCCAGGCCGCCGATGAAAAGCGCGCTGAAGCCGATCAGCAGCAGCCCGGAGCCGAGCTGGCCCAGCACCTCGGCCAACCGGTCCTGGCGGCCGGCGAAGGTGTGCACCTCCCAGTCCGAGTCGGGGAATGCGGCGGCGAACTCCTGCCGCCAGGCGTCCACGGCCTGCCCGGTGCGCACCCGGTACTCCCACTCCACCCGGCTGCCGGCCCCGAGCAGGCCGCTCGCCTGCAGCGCCTGCCCGGAGATCATCACCGGCGGGCCGCGCCAGTCGGCGCGCAGGCTGCGGTCGGGCTGGTGCTGGATCAGCGCCCGCACGGTGGGGGTGATCTGGCCGATAGTGACGGTGTCGCCCACCGCCAGACCCAGGCGCTCGGCCAGCACCGGGTCGATGGCGACGCCATGGCCCTGGGCGTTTCGAGCCAGTGCCTGGTCCAGGGGCTGCGGCGGGTCCAGGCGCACCTCGCCGTAGAGGGGATAGTTGCCGTCGTAGCTGTGCAGCTCCACCAGCTGGAACTGCCCGCCGCCGGTGAGCAGCATGGTGCGCAGCTCCACCAGCAACGACACCGTGCCCCGCTCCCGCATCCAGGCCAGGGCCTCGTCGGGCAGGGGCTCGCGCGACTCCACCTCCAGGTCGCCGCCGAACAGCGCCCGGGTGTCGGCGAGCAGGCTGTCGCGCACCTGGGTGAACAGTCCCCCGCTGGCGGCGATCAGGGTCACCCCCAGCACCAGGCAGGCGCAGAACACCCACAGGGTGCGCCCGCTGCCCCGCAGGTCGCGCCAGGCGAGCCGGGCCAGGCTGCCTGCGCTCACGCCCGGGTTCGTGCCGGGACCGGCGGTGCTCATCCGGCCCGCCCCGCCCGGGAGGCGCCGGCGGCCGCGGGCCGGCCCTCGGTGAGATGGCCCTCGTGGAGGTGCAGCACCCGGTGGCAGCGCCCGGCCAGGTCGTGGTCGTGGGTTACCAGCACGAAGGTGGCACCGGACGCTTCGGTGAGCTGGAACAGCAGCTCGCCCACCTGCTCGCCGGTGTGGTCGTCCAGGTTGCCGGTGGGCTCGTCGGCCAGCAGCAGCCGGGGCTGGTGCACCAGGGCCCGGGCGATAGCCACCCGCTGCTGCTCACCGCCGGAGAGCTGGGACGGATAGTGCCGCGCGCGGTCCGCCAGGCCGACCCGCTCCAGCAGTTCCCGGGCCCGGTCCCGGGCGTCGTCCCGGCCGGCGATCTCAAGCGGCAGCGAGACGTTGTCCAGGGCGGTGAGGCTCGCCAGCAGGTGGAAGGACTGGAACACGATGCCCACCTGGTCCCGGCGCAGGTCCGCCAGGGCGTCCCGGTCGAGCGCCGCCAGGTCGTGGCCGGCCACGCTGACGCGGCCGGCGCCGGGGGTCTCCAGCCCGGCGAGCAGCAGCAGCAGGGTGGTCTTGCCGCAGCCGGAGGGCCCCACCACCGCCACCCGCTCGCCGGGGGCTATGCCGAGGTTCACCTGGCGCAGCACCTCCACCCGGGAGGCGCCCAGGTCGTAGTGCATGGAAAGATCCTGGAGCTGGATCATGGAGACTCCCGTCGCTGGGGAAAGGAAAGGCGTGTACTGAGCCCCGTAGGGGTCGGCGTATCAACCGCCAGGGCGGCCATCCCCGGGCCCGGTGCCGAATCGAACCCGAGGCACCCACGCCACCGCCCAATGGCACGTTTCTCTGCAACGTGCCCTATGGCGGGCGGGGCACCCAGCCCAGGTGACACCGAGCGCCGCATCAGATTCCACATAGCCCCACGTTGCGGAGAAACGTGGGGGTCGGCGCATCAACCGCCACGGCGGCA
>CAZAQB010000014.1:0-13705 GCA_964487155.1 uncultured Ectothiorhodospiraceae bacterium | reverse complement strand
TAGCCCCACGTTGCGGAGAAACGTGGGGGTCGGCGCATCAACCGCCACGGCGGCATTCCCCGGCCCGGTGCCTGGCTCGACCCGAGGCACCCACGCCAACGGCCAATGGCAGGTTTCTGCGCAACCTGCCCTACGGCGGGCTGCCCTTGCACAGCCGCTCAAAGGGCGTCGGCCAGGTGCGCCGCCATGCGCTCGCGCAGGTCCGCGTCCGGCAGCGCGCCGCGGGCGGCGCCGATATTGTCGGCGGAGTGCCTGGGCTTGCTGGTGGCCGGGATGGCCGCGGTCACCGCCGGGTGGCTGACGATGAACTTGAGGAAGTACTGGGCCCAGGACTCGATGCCCACCTCCGCCGCCCAGGGCGGCAGCGAGCGGCCCCGCACCTGGCGGAACAGCGTGCCCTTCTCGAAGGGCTCGTTGATCAGCGTCGCCACGCCGTTGTCGGCGGCCGCCGGCAGCAGCCGGCGCTCGGCGTGGCGGGTGGCGATGTTGTAGTTGAACTGCACGAAGTCGATGGGCTCGCGCTCGACGATGGCCGCCAGCTCATCGTGGCTGGACGTGGTGTAGTGGGTGACGCCGATGTAGCGCACCCGGCCCGCCTCGCGCCAGGCGCGCAGGGTGTCCAGGTGGGTGCGCAGGTCCACCAGGTTGTGCACCTGGATCAGCTCCAGGCGCCCGCCGCCCATGCGCCGGGCGGAACGCTCCATCTGGGCGATGCCGTCCGCCCGGCCCCGGGTCCACACCTTGGTGGCCATGAACAGCGCCTCGGCGATGCCGAGGTCGTCCGCCAGGGCGCCCACCACCTCCTCGGCCCGGCCGTACATGGGGGAGGAGTCCACCAGCCGGCCGCCGCCCCGGTAGAACGCGTCCAGCACGCCCCGCAGGGGCTCCATGTCGGCGGCGTTGTCGGGGTTCACGTCGAAGGTGCGGGCCGTGCCCAGGCCGATCACCGGGATCTGCTCCCCCGAGGCCGGGATGGTCCGCAGGATCAGCTCGCCCGGCGCCGCGGCCCGGCCAGCGGGCATCCCGCCCAGGGCCGCCAGGGCGAGGCCGCCGCCGGAGACCTGCAGGAAGCGCCGCCGGGAGAGGCCGTGTTCAATGACTGGCTGCCGGTTGCGGGGATCCATAGTCCACCTCCATTGGCTGATTTCGGGCGCGCCGGCCCTGCCAGATGCCGAGACGATAGCCGATCGCCGCCCACACCAGCGCCAGGGGCACCGCCACCAGGGACGCCCCGGTGACCCCAAGGCCCACGGCCCCGAGGCCCGCGTAGGCCCAGCCGGCGATGGCGTCGCCGCCGCGGTAGACCACCGTGTCGATGAAGTTCTTGGCCTTGTACTTCTCCATGCGGGGCACCACGGTGAACAGCATCTCCCGCCCCGGCCGCGCGATGGCGTAGTTGCCGGCCCGGCGCAGCACCTGCACGGTGGCGATGGTCCACAGCACCGGCGCCGCCGCCAGAACCAGGAAGCCCACCCCCACCACCAGCGGCACGAAGGCCAGCGCCCGCTGCAGGCCGAAGTGCTGCACGATGCGGGCGGTGGCGAACAGCTGCAGGCCCACCGTCAGGGTGTTGGTGACGAGATCGATGGTGGCGAACACGCTGGTGCGCTCGCCGCTGTCGGCGAAGGCCCCGGAGACGATCTCGGCCTGGGCGAAATACAGGAAGGTGGCGAGCGTCGTGTACAGCCAGATGAAGGCGCAGATGCCCAGCAGGTAGCGCGACCCGACCACCGCCCGGACCCCCTCGAACAGGGTTCCGCCCAGGGCCTCCTCGCGCGGCGCGGCGCCGCCATCGGCGCGCCGGCGCGACCAGCGGGTCAGCAGCGCCATGCAGGGCAGCGTCATGGCCAGCACCGCGGCCGCCAGCGGCAGCAGGGCGGCGGGGTCCAGCTGCTGGGCCAGGTAGCCGGTCAGCCCCGGCCCGAGGATGGCCCCGGCGCTGCCCCCGGCGGCGATGGCCCCGAACAGCCGCGCCGCCTGGCGATGGTCGAAGACATCCGCCATGAAGCTCCAGAACACCGACACCACGAACAGGTTGAACACCGACAGCCAGACGAAGAAGCTGCGCGCCGCCCAGTCCGCCGCCAGGCCCGACTGCAGCCACAGCCAGAAGCCGCCGATGCAGGCGATGAACAGCCCGTAGACCGCCGGGATCAGCCGGCTGCGCCGGAAGCGCGCCGCCAGCGCCGCGAAGATGGGCACCGCGAGGAGCATGGCCACGAAGGTGGCGGTGAACAGCCACTGCATGTTCTCGACGCCGCCGCGCACGCCCATCTCGTCGCGCACCGGGCGCAGCATGTAGTAGCTGCACAGCAGGAAGAAGAAGTACGCGAAGCCGCCCAGCAGGCCCGCCAGCTCGCCGCGGCGCACCTGCACCGCCCTGGATATCCAGGGGATGCGGTCGTCCGGGACCGGGTCGTGCGCTGCCATTGACCCCCCTTTGCCGGCGCTCCCGACCCGCTTTCAGTATCGCCCCGCCGGATCACCTTGGCGGCGCGGCCGCGGGTCAGGGCGCATCCCCTGCTGACAGCGGGCAGGGCGGGGTGTTCCGTCTCTGGGACTCTGCGCCGCTGTCAGCCGTAGCGCGTCACGGCCACCGCCACGGCCACGATAAGCAATGCCACGCCGGTGCCCCGCCAGCTTGCCAGGGCAGCCTCGCCGCGACCGAGCCAGTGCCCCGGCACCCGTGTCAACGCCGCCGGCCAGGGCGCCCGGCGCCGGCGCACCGCGCCGGAGCGCCGGCGCAGGGCCGGCGCCGGCAGCAGGGCCAGCAGGTCTCCGGCGGGAATCGGCGGACCCCAGGGCCGCCGGCCCCGCCAGCGCAGCAGTGCCATCGCGATGAGCGCCGCTCCCAGCAGCGGGCCCACTGTTGCACCCAGACCGTGGGTCAGCGATTCGCTGACCCCACCGGCCAGCGGCGTCCAGATCAGGGGCACAGCCACGGCGAGCCCGACGACGCTGCCGGTCGCAAGCCCCTGGCCGAGGGGCGCCGCCGCTGCGGCGGCCTCCCGCGGCCAGGCCACCACCAGCAGCCGGGCCATCAGCAGCGCCGTGACCAGGGCGCTGGCGCTCAGCGCCAGGCTGGCTGTCTGGGCGCCGGCGGGCAGCCCGGCCAGGGGCGCCTTGAGCAGCGCTTTCGCCGCCGCGCCGCCGGTGGCGGGAAGACCCGCCATCACAGCAGCGGCCAGAACCAGGGCGACGCGGGCGGGCATGCCGCCACCGCGCTCCAGCCAGCCGGTGGCGAGAAACAGGCTGCCCTTGGTCAGCGCGTGGTGGACGGCATAGGCAACCACCGCGCCCTGCAGGGGCCCGGCAAGCTGGGGCTGGTGCCAGGCGAGCCCGACGGCCGCTGCCATGACCCCCATCTGGCTCACCGACGAATAGGCCAGCACCTCCTTGGCGCGGTTCTGGGTCAATCCCACCAGCGCCGCGTAGAGGGCGCCGGCGACGCCGAGGCCGGCCAGCACCGCCCCCCATAACGGGGCCAGGTCGTCTGGAGGCGGGAAGCGCAGCCAGCCCAGCAGGCCGGCCTTGATCATCGCTCCGCTGAGCACGGCACTGGCCGGAACCGGCGCCACCGGATGGGCAAGCGGCAGCCAGACGTGCAGCGGCAGGATCCCCGCCTTCACGGCGAGCCCCAGCCCCAGCGCCGGCCACGCCAGCCCCACCCCGGAGGCCAGGCCCACCATGCCGGTGAGCAGTGCCGCCTCGCCGAACACCGCCATGACAATGTAGATGCGCCCGGCCCTCAGCGCGGCCGCCGAGCCGCCGTGGATGATCAGCCCGTAGCTGGCCAGGCTCATCACCGCAAAGAACGTGTAGAACCCCACCGGGTCGCTGGCGACGATCAGCCCCAGGTTGCCGGCAAAGGTCAGGTGGAAGAACGCATCGAAACGCCAGCGCCCGGGGTCCCCGGCCAGGTAGCTGCGGGCGAACAGCGCCGCCACACCCCAGAGCACGGCCGTGACGCCCAGCAGGGGGCGGCTGACAGCATCCAGTTGCCAGTGCACGCCCAGCATCAGGAACGGGCTGGCAGCCTCCGCCCCCGCGGGCAGCAGCGCCGTCCCCAGCAGCGCCGGCAGGGCGGCGATAAGCCCGCCGGCGGCGACCCGGGACCGGGCCCGGGGCACCAGCGCCAGCGCCGCCCAGAGCAGCGGCAGGCCCGGAATGGCGAGGAACAAAAGCGAGGTCGGCGCGCTCATGGCAGCTCCGCCCGCCGGGCCACCAGCTGCGCCCAGCCCACCGGGCTGAACGTGCTGGCCGCCAGGACGCCGACGCCGAGCACCGCGGCGCCGGTGATCAGCGGCGGCAGCACCAGTTCCAGGGGCGCTTCCAGAAGTCCATACCGGCCCCGGTCCTGCCAGCGCTCGGGCGTCGGGGCGCGGAACCAGACCCGGTGCAGGATGGGCAGGAAATAGGCGGCATTGAGCAGGCTGCTGGCGGCCAGCACCAGCACCACCCAGCCGCTGTCCACCGCGAACGCGCCGGTCCCCAGGAACCACTTGCTCACGAAACCGGCCAGCGGCGGTACGCCGATCATGCCCAGGGCGCCGACGCTGAAGGCGGCCATGGTCAACGGCATGCGCCGGCCCAGCCCATCCATTTCGCTGACCCGGTGCACCTCCAGGGTTTCCGCCACATTCCCCGCGGCGAAGAACAGGGTGATCTTCATCAGCCCCTGGTGGACGATGTGCACGATGCCGCCGACCATGGCGCCCGGTCCCGCGACCGCCACGCCCAGGGCGATGTAGGCCACCTGGCTGACCGTGGAGTACGCCAGGCGTTTCTTGAGCTCGTCCTGGGTCAGCGCCCGCAGCGACCCCCAGATGATGGTCGCCGCGGCCACCAGCGCCAGCGCGTCCAGCAGGCCCAGGGCCTCGGCGTAGGCAACCCCGTAGACGTCGTGCACCAGCCGGACGATGCCGAAGGCGCCGGCCTTGACCACCGCCACCGCGTGCAGCAGGGCACTGACCGGGGCCGGCGCGATCATGGCCTGGGGCAGCCAGCCGTGCAGTGGCACCAGGGCCGCCTTCACGCCCAGGCCGGCGAGCATCAGCCCGAAGGCCCCCACCGCCACAACCGGCGCGACGCCGTCCAGACGCTGCAGGGCGGCGCCCCGGGCGAAATCAATGGGCCCGGCCGCGGCCTCCAGCCAGACGATGCCCAGCAGCAGCACGGCCCCGCCACCCAGCGTGTAGCGCAGATAGGCGGCCCCGGCGCGGCGGGATGCGGCGGTGCCCCGATGCACCACCAGCGGATAGGTTGCCAGGGTCAGCAGCTCGTAGAAAAAGAAGAACGTCACCAGGTTGCCGGCCAGGGCGATGCCGGCGGTGGCCATCACGCAGAGACTGAAGAAGCCGAAGAAGCGGCTCTGGCGCGGCGAGCCGGCCATGTACCCGACGGCGTAGAGGGTCGTCAGCAGCCACAGGAACGACGACAGCAGCAGGAACAGCAGCGACAGCGCGTCGACCCGCAGCACCAGGGGCCGGCCGGGCAGCCAGGGGAGGCTCGCCTCGAAGCTCATGCCCCCTGCCACGCCCCAGACCATGCCGGCCACCAAGAGCAGTTTGAGGACCGCCGCGCCCAGGTTGATCCCCCGGCGCAGCCGGGCGCGGCGCTCGGGTAACGGGAAGATCGCCAGGGCCGCCAGCAGCGGCAGGGCCACCGCCAGCACAGGGAGGGCGGGCAGGTTCACGGCGCCACCCCCATAACCAGCAGCCCGGCCCAGGGCACCGCCAGCCCCAGCACCGTCGCCGCCAGGGCCAGGCCCAGGGCGGAGCATTCCAGCAGTGGGCTGGGGGCGGCCCGGGGCAGCGCCGGGGGCCGCGGATCGAGACCGGGATGGATGATGCGGTAGAGATAGGCGGCCGCCAGCAGCCCGCCCGCCGCCAGGGCCAGCGCCAGGTCCAGGCGCCCTGCCGCCGCGGCGGCCTGCAGCAGGTACCACTTGGCGACGAAGCCGCCGCTGGGCGGGAGACCGGCCAGGCTGACCGCCGCCAACGCGAAGGCCGTGAGGTTCAGGGGCCGCCCGCGCAGGTAGGCCGCCGCCGTCGGCCAGCGATCGTGGCCGGCGGCGCGGCGCGTATTGGCCGCGGCGAGGAAGGCCGCCCCCTTGGCCAGGGCGTGGGTCAGGGCCAGGTAGGCGACCCCCACCACCGCCTCGGGGGCGGTCTCGGTCAGACCCAGCGCGAGGGCCAGGTAGCCGATCTGGGCGACCGTCGAGTAGGCGATGATCGCCTTCAGCCGGTCCGCGCGCAGAGCCTGCAGCGACCCCCAGACCACGGCCGCCCCGCCCAGCAGGGCCAGCAGGTCACCGGTGCGCCCGTAGGGCGCGAACACCTCCGTGTGCCAGCGCCAGATGAGGAACAGCGCGGCCTTCACCACCAGGGCCGAGAGGATGGCGCTGACCGGACCGGGGGCCCGGGCATGGGCCGGCGCCAGCCAGCCGTGCAGCGGGAACAGGGCGGCCTTCAGGCCCAGCCCCGCGAGAATCAGGCCGGTGGCGACCGCGCCCACCGGCTCCGCTGCGCCCGGAGCGAGGCCGGCCAGCTCCAGGGTGCCGCCGGTGAGGTAGAGCAGCGCCACGCCGGCAAGATAGGCCGTCGCCCCCACCAGCGAGACCAGCAGGTAGCGCAGCGCGGCGCGCAGGGCGGGCGCATCCCCGCCCAGGGCCACCAGGCTGGCCGCCGTCAGCCCCACCAGCTCCAGGCAGACGTAGGCGTTGAAGGCATCGGCGGTGATGAACACACCGTTGAGCGCCGCCCACAGCAGCAGCCAGAGGACCCAGAATGCGCTGTCGCGCCGGAAATACCCCCAGGCGTGGACACTGGCCGCCAGCCCCACCAGGGCGCTGGCCAGCAGGAACATCGCACCGACGCCGTCCACCCTGAGGCTGATGCCAAGCCCGGCCGGCCAGCCGCCCACCACCAGGGCGACCGGCCCCGTCGTGGCGACCGCGCCCACCACCAGCGCTGCCGCCACCAGCACGCCGGCGGCGACCGCGAGTCCCGCCCAGCGGGCCTGCGGCGGCAGCAACCACGCCAGCACCGCCCCCGCCAGGGGGATGAATACACAGGCCAGCGCCGCCGGGGTCGCGCTCACCGGCGGCCGGCGCGCTGGCTGCGCTCGGCCAGGCGGACCATCAGCACCAGCGCCACGCCGGTGACCGAGACGGCCACGACGATGCCGGTCAGCACCAGAGCATGGGCGATCGGGTCGCTGCGGGTCGCCGTGGCGCCAGCCACCAGAGCCAGGAACACGCCGCTGCCGGCCACATTCAAGGCCACCAGCCGGTGCAGGCCGTCGTCGTGCCGGAAGGCGGCCACCAACCCCAGCACGGCGAGAAACATGCCCGTGCCCACGTAGATGCCGGCGCTCATCGGTTGCGCTCCCCGGCAGGGGGCGGACAGCCGCCGACGAACAGCTGGGTCAGCAGCACGCCCACCGACACGGCGGCGGCGGTCTCGATGGCGAGAATCCAGCCGCCGGCAGCGCCGGGCGGCCAGGCCAGCGCCTCCCCCAGAGCCAGGGTGAGGAGCGCCGCGCCGGTGAACACCGCCAGCCCCGCCGCCGCCGCGGGACGCTGCCAGGGCGCCGGGCGATCCATCAGCCCCGGCGCATAGGTGAGCTGGTGGAAGATGCCGGCCGCGGCCAGCAGCGCGCCGGCCTGAAAGGCGCCGCCCGGGGCGTGGCTGCCGCGCCACAGGAAATACAGGGCGAGCAGCACCAGCAACGGCGCCACCAGCCCCAGCAGCCCCCGCTGCAGGGCGCCTACGTCGGTGCCGGAGGGCCGCTTCGCCAGGCCCAGCCCGTGCACCGCGGCCCCTGCGCCGAACAGAACCGCGATCTCCAGAAGCGTGTCGTAGGCCCGGAATCCCAGCAGCACCGCCGTCACCGGATGATCCACGCCGCTGCCAGCCATGGCATCTGCCCAGGGCGGCCCGCTGACCGGCTGCTGGCCCAGCACGCCCACGATGCCGGCGCCCGCCAGCCCGGCCGCCAGCAGCGCGGGGGCCGCCAGCCCCACCGGCCCCGGGTGCGGATCCCGGTTGCGCTCCCGACGCAGGCGGTCCAGGGCGGCCATGAACAGGGCGCCGGTGACGCCGGCGCCGATGGCCGCCTCCGCCAATGCCAGGTCCACCGCCCCCAGCCGCGCCCATGCCAGAGCCAGCAGCAGGCCGAACACCACGAACAGAATCACCGTGCGGAACCGCCGGCTGCCGGTCAGGGCCACCCAGGCGACGAACACCAGCCCGGCCGCCAGCAAGGCATCGAGCAGGATCAGCGCCGCCATGGTTCGCGTCCTTCCTGATGGGCTTCCCGGGCCAGCAGATGGCAGGCCACCGTGCCGGCGGCCATCACCAGGAACCACACCAGCACCAGGCGCGCCGCCACCCAGGGATCACCCATGTGCAGGGCGGCACCCAGGCACAGCAGGCCGAGGCCGAGGTTGTCCGCCTTGGTCAGCGCGTGCAGCCGGGTGTAGACGTCGGGGAAGCGCAGCAGCCCGGCGGTGCCCCCGAGGAAGAACACCGCGCCGGCGCCGGCCAGCAGCACGGCGAGAGCGTCAGTCATCGTGCAGGGCCTCGCCGGCACGCCAGATTCTGTGCACGAAGGCGACCACGGCAACGGCGGACAGGGCGGCGAACACGAGGCCGATGTCCAGCAGCACCGGCAGATCGCCGGCCGCGGCAAGTGCCACCAGGGTGCCCACGCTGCCGGTGCCCAGAAGCTGGGCGGCCATCATGCGCTGCACGGGTTCTCCGGTGAACGCCACCCGTACCAGCCCCACCAGCAGGGACAGCAGGATGACGATGGCAACGGTCACGAAGGCGGTGCTCACCGCACCCCCTCCGGCAAGCGGGGTTCATTCCTGTAGAGGGCGGCGATGCGCGTCTCCAGCTCCCGCAGTTCGGCGGCCACCGGCCGGCGGCGGTCCAGCACGTGCACCAGCAGCCGCGCGCCCTCCAGGCGGGCCACGAGCGTGCCCGGCAGCAGGCTGACCGTGCCCGCCAGCAGGCGCCGGGCCGCCGGGTTCACCAGCCGGGTCTCGAAGTCCAGCCAGTCCGGGTCCAGCGGGCGCCGCGGGCTCAGCGCCCGGCCCAGCACGTCCCACCCGGCCACCAGGGAGCGCAGCAGGAACCAGGGCAGGAAACGCAGCCAGCCCATCAGGTCCAGGGGCCAGGAGGCGCCGCGCTCCGCCAGGGCGCTGGCAGCGCCCAGAGCCGAGGCGGCGGCGCCGAACACCAGCCCGTCGGCGGCTGCCTCCGTGAGCAGCAGCCAGATGCCGAAAAACAGGCCCAGGCGCCGGAGATAGCCACGCCAGAAACCCAGCGAGGTTCCCGCGGGCGGCGTGGCGTCGTGGGTGCTGCGCTCCTGGGCCATTGCCCCAGGCTAAGGGCCGGTGCCGGCGGGGTCCAGCTACCGGAGCGGGTACCCGTTGAGTTCCGGCCCCAGGATGGCGAGGCGCACCGGTACCGCCCTGGATATCCGTGGGATCAGTAAGCCGGCCTGGGCAGACGCCATGGCTCGTAGCGATGGCGCCCGCGAGGATCGCGAAGGTGCGGATATAGTCCAGGTAGGAGGGCTCGGACAGTGCCGACAGGACATCGGCAACGGTGGCCCACGGGACTGCGGGCGCTGGCAGTGGTGCGGTCAGACCAAGCCGATGCCGCCCGGCATCATGGAAGTGCTCATGTCGCTTCCTGCGCCTGCTGGTGCTTGATTACGCCAGGAGCATGGCATCAGTGCAGCGCCGCAGCAAACCGCGGCAGGCCGGCACGGGCCTGGACCAGGGGGCCCGGTCCGCCATCTTCATGATGGTTTTCTCCGGAAACTGTCCCCGCATCCAGCGCGATGGCCTCGCCACGGTCCTCGGCCGCGCCGCCCGGGGTCGGCGTGATGTCCGTTTCTCCGTCCGCTTCAAAGTCGCTCAAAATCGTTTTCTGATCATATACCTCCCGGTTTTACAGCGCAGACACTGCCTGTCTGATGACCGCTTTGGTCACCGTTTCCCGGGCGCCCACGCAGCAGAGGCCGAGCGCTCTATTGCCGGCAGAACGGCCCCACCTGCCAGAAGCGCCGGCAGCGGAAGCGATCCTCGCACTCGGCCAGTTGCCCGGCGTATGCCGCGGCGGTGCGCTCCAGCCGATCGAGGGCGCGCAGCAGGAAGGGCTTGTCACGCCAGTGGCCGCGCCGGTAGCCGGCATGACCCTCGTGGTAGGCGATGTACAGCCGCCGGGCATCGCTCTTGTCCAGGCCCAGGCGGGAGTGGCTGCGCTGGTTGTACCAGCCCACGAAATCCAGGGCATGGCGCATGTGGGTGCGGCGGGCGAAGCGCTCGCCTGCGTCCTCCAGGTATTCACCCCAGGTGGGGTCGACGGCCTGGGCGTAGCCATAGGCACTGGAGGGGCGCCGCCAGGGGATGAAACCCCACAGGCGCTGGCGCGGCGGGCGCACGAACTGCCGGAAGCTGGACTCCTGGCGGACGATGGCCATCTGCACGGCAATGGGGGTGCCCCAGCGCTGCTCCGAGGCGCGGGCATAGTCATACCAGCGCGGCTGGTAGTCGAAGATCGCGCACAGGTCCGCGGTACCCGGCGGAGGCGCGGTGGGCCAGAGCAGCACCGCGGCGCCGGCGGTGAGCACCAGCACGCCGGCCAGGGCCACGGCCTCCAGCTGCCCGCGCCAGCCCAGGCGCCACCAGCCGCGCAGCAGGGCGACGGCCGTGCGCCGCGTGGCGGCATACTTGCGCCGGCCCCTGGCGCGGCGGGACCTTACCGGCATACCGACATCCGCGCGTCCGGGCCGGGGTTTCTCGCTGGCCAACCTGGCTCATTACAAGCTCTCGCCATCCCCGACGGGCTGCGGGCCGGACCCTCGGGCTGCGGACGCCGAGGCCGGGCGCTCAAGCCGATGGGAGGCGACATCGCCAAGGGCACCCGGCACGATGTTGGCCGGCTGGCCACCACGCCAGGCGACGGCGTACTGGCCAAGCGATACCGGCAGGGACTCTGCGCGAGTCGGCAATCCGCTCGACGCAGTCGAGCACCTTCACCCCGGGTGTCATATCACGTCCGAGAAAGGCTTCAGGCGGTCGGCGGTAACGATCAGGCCTTGGGCGGCCAGTGTGTCCAGATACTCGGCGGTGGACAGGGCTGGGCTCCTGAGCGAGGCACGATGCTGTTTCGCCACGCTGACCACCGCGGCTTCGTGCAGGTCCTTCTGCTGTTCCACAAAGGCATCGGGATGCACCGCCTCGATGTCGTACGCGCTCAGGGCCTCCACCGGAAAGTCCCTAATATTCAACGTCACAATGAGTTGCGCCCCGGCACGGATTGCAGCCGCCAGCACATGCCGGTCGTCCGGGTCGGGGAGCTGGAGTGCGTCGATCAGCGGCTCGTATCCATGAACCAGGCAGTCCGGGATGGCCCGATCCATCAGCCCGCGCGTCCGTGGCAGGCGATCCGACAGCTCGGGCCGCTTCGCCAGCACGCTGCGTGTCCACTCGTCATGGATCCGCTCTGTCCACTTGGCAGCAAACAGGCCGGCTGCCGGCAGACGGATCAGGAAGTCTCTCAAGGGGGCGGGATACGGTACGCAGGCGTCGTACACAACGACGAAGCGCATCAGTAGCCCATGCCCAGCTCCTGGGCCTGGGCCACCAACGCGTCCATCGCCTCCTGACTTTCACGCTCCCGCTGCACCTGGTAGGCCATCAGGTCCTGATAGCGGATGCGCCGATGAGTGCCGACCCGAGTGAACGCGATGACCCCTTCCTCCAGCAACTTGATCAGATGGGGGCGGGAAACGTTCAGCACGTCAGCCGCCTGCTGCGTGGTCAGCTCGGCGTGAGTGGGAACGATGGTGACGGCATTGCCCTGGGCCATCTCTGCCAGGAGATCGCGCAACAGGGCGAGGGCGTGCCGCGGCAGAACCAGCTCGGTGCCGTCCAGCTGGACGCGGGCCCGCCCCAAAGTGGGGCGGTGGGCCAGCAACTGACTGAGTTCCGAGGCGCTGGCGCGGGCCAGCTCGGCGGTCTCCGTGTCGGGCAACGCGGTATTCTTTTCAGCCGCGCTCATGCCCAGCCCTCCTCGATGCCTTGATGCCTTGATGCCTTGCATTCAATTCGACGCACCTGAGTCTGTCTCTGTCTCAGCTGGTCGGCTGATCGAGGCCCAGCGACATTGCCCGGCGCCCAATCGCCCCGAGGGCGGGCCTCCCACAGGGGGGCCTCGGGCAGGCGCCGGGGAACAACTCCTGTGGGAGCGGCGCCCTCGCCGCGATTCTTGGTCCGGCTGAGACAGAGACATAATCAGGTCGACGCTAGTGAAATCGCAGCACAAACGCAATATCCGAAACAGGGCGGACGCGACGGGGACGCCATCAGCGCCAATGGCGGCCGGGATCGTCGAGGTCTGGATGTTGATGAACCACTGCGGCTTCACCCGGCGCCGCAGCGGCATCAGCGCCCTGCCGCGTCCGCGTGGCATGGAGCTCCTCCAGGCCGGCAGGAGGCGCGGGTCCGCTAGATCTCGGCCTTGCCTTGAAGGCCGCCCCCGGGCGACTCGGCGCGGCCTCCTTCAGCAGGCTGCCCTGCCGCAGGCCGTGGAGGTAGAAGGCGGCCGCCGGTGGCACAGGGGGTCCAACCCCCTGGCCGAGGGGGTGCGACCCCCCATGGGGGGTGGTCCGACCCCCTGCCGGGGGTGGTCCCACCCCCTTCGGGAACGAACCGGAGACCTCCGGGAGCGAACTGGTTCAGTGCCGGAGCGAACTGGCGGGGTTCCGCACCGCGTCAGTTCGCTCCGGCGACGAACTGCCGGGGCCGGCGAGGGGGTCGGACCCCTCCCGCGCACGAACCAGTTCGCTGCCGGAGCGAACTCGAGACCTCCCGGAGCGAACCGGTTCGCTGCGCGAGCGAACCGGAGGCCTCGCCGCACGAACCGACCACCCCCCGGGACCGAACCCGTTCGCTCGGCGGACCCGGCAGTTTGTGCCGGGAGGGGGTGGAAGGGGTTGCAGGCCCGGGGCGAGGCCGGGAATCGGGCTGCGGATCAGTGGCCGGGTGCGGTGCCGGCGGCTTGCAGCCGGACTGGATAGGGAGACGTGACCGGGGCCGCCCGGGAGCGGCCCCGGCCGGTGGCACTAGGCCGGGACAGGCGCCGCCGCGGGTTCCTCCGGGGGTTGCCCCGGAATAGCGGAACCGCCCTGGCCCTGGCCCTGGAACCGGCGGGACATCAGCGCCCGCAGCTCGTTGACGCCGTCGGCGTCCGCCAGCTTGGCATAGGCGTAGACGTCCAGCGCGCCGCTGTAGGCGTCCGAGCCCACCGCGGCCACGGTGTCGTTCACCAGCTCAGTGAGGTGCAGCAGGGCCTGCTGGACCTCGCGCAGGCCGTAGTACAGGTCCAGGTCGGAGTTCAGTTCGTCCAGGTTGAAGTCCCGGGCCAGGATGCCCGTGTGCCGGTTGGCCATGTACTGGGCCCGGCGCACGAAGGCCTCCGTGCGGTCGCCCAGGTGCAGCAGGTCGCGGCGCTGGTCCGCGGACAGGGCCACCAGGTAGGGCATCAGCCCCTTGGCCTGGTCGATGAGGTCGAAGATCTGCTGCCTGGTGTCGGCGGGGAGGGAACCGGAAACAAGGTTGGTAGCCACTATTGGATCTCCTATCCAGTCCGTGTGACGGGGGTGGCTGCTGGGACGCTTCCTCGAC
>CAZAQB010000013.1:0-39716 GCA_964487155.1 uncultured Ectothiorhodospiraceae bacterium | reverse complement strand
CGATGCCGCGGGGGCGATGCGGCGAGCGCAGTAGCCACGGTGCCGCCGGTTGTGCCACCCCCAGCGCCCCGGTATATTATCGCCTCCCGACAGGCGCGTAGCTCAGTTGGTTAGAGCACCACCTTGACATGGTGGGGGTCGGTGGTTCGAGTCCACTCGCGCCTACCAGTTTTGCCTGGGAGAGCATCGCCCCGGCGGTGCTCTCCCTGTTTGGAGCGGCTGGTCTGCCGGCCGCCCACTGAATGTGGCCCCTCGTACAGGCCACCACTGCCGGAGTCTCTCCATGCCCACCATCAGCCTTCCCGACGGCAGCGAGCGCCGCTACGCCGAACCTGTTTCCGTGGCCGATGTAGCCGCCGACATCGGCCCGGGCCTGGCCAAGGCCGCCGTGGCCGGCCGCGTGGACGGCCGGCTGGTGGATACCAGCCACCGCATCGGCCATGACGCCAGCGTGGCGCTGGTCACCCCCAGGGACGAGGACGGCCTGGAGGTGATCCGCCACTCCACAGCCCACCTCTTGGCCCAGGCGGTGAAGGAGCTGTTCCCGGAGGCGCAGGTCACCATCGGTCCGGTGATCGATAACGGCTTCTACTACGACTTCGCCTTCGAGCGGGGCTTCACCGAGGACGACCTGAAGGCCATCGAGGCCCGCATGGACGAACTGGCCAAGGCCGATCTGCCGGTGCGCCGCGAGGTCTGGGACCGGGACGAGGCGGTGGCCTATTTCCAGGGCATCGGCGAGGAGTACAAGGCCCGGATCATCGCGGATCTGCCGCCTGAGGAGACCATCTCGGTCTATCGCCAGGGCGAGTTCCTGGATCTGTGCCGCGGCCCGCACGTGCCCAGCACCGGCAAGCTGCAGGCGTTCAAGCTCACCAAGGTCTCCGGCGCTTACTGGCGGGGCGACTCCAGCAACGAAATGCTGCAGCGCATCTACGGCACCGCCTGGGCCGACCGCAAGGCGCTGAAGGCCTATCTCAAGCGCCTGGAGGAAGCCGAGCGCCGTGACCACCGCCGCCTGGGCAGGGAACTCGATCTGTTCAGCGTGCAGGAGGAGGCGGGCGGCGGTCTGGTGTTCTGGCATCCCCGGGGCGGGCGCATCCGCAGGGTGATGGAGGACTACTGGCGCGAGCGCCACGTGCGCTCCGGCTACGAGCTGTTGTACACCCCCCACATTGCCCTTGAGACGCTGTGGCATACCTCCGGCCACACGGACTTCTACCGCGACTCCATGTACGACCCCATGGAGGAGGACGAGCAGCTCTACCAGCTCAAACCCATGAACTGCCCGTTCCACGTGCTCATCTACAAGGACCGGCTGCGCTCCTACCGCGAGCTGCCGTTCCGCTGGGCGGAGCTGGGTACCGTCTACCGCCACGAGCTCTCCGGCGCCCTGCACGGGCTGATGCGGGTGCGCGGCTTCACCCAGGACGACGCCCACGTGTTCTGCCGCGAGGAGCAGATCGAGGACGAGATCACCGCCATCCTGGAACTCACCCTGAGCATCCTGGGCGACTTCGGCTTCGACGACGTGGAGATCAACCTCTCCACCCGCCCGGAGAAGGCGGTGGGTTCCGCTGCCATCTGGGAGAAGGCCGAGGCCGGCCTGCGCGGCGCCCTGGAGCGCCACGGCCTGGAATACGTGCTGGACGAGGGTGGCGGCGCCTTCTATGGCCCCAAGATCGACGTCAAGATCCAGGACGCCATCGGCCGCAAGTGGCAGTGCTCCACGGTGCAGCTTGACTTCAACCTGCCCGAGCGCTTCGAGCTGGAGTACGTTGCCGAGGACGGCCAGCGCCACCGGCCCATCATGATCCACCGCGCCCTGCTGGGCTCCCTGGAGCGGTTCTTCGGCATCCTCATCGAGCATTTCGAGGGCCGCTTCCCGCCCTGGCTGGCGCCGGTGCAGGCGGTGGTGCTGAATATCACCGACCGCCAGGCCGATTATGCCGCCGATCTGGAGCGCCGCCTTGCGGATCAGGGCTTTCGGGTGTCCGCCGACTTGAGGAACGAGAAGATCGGCTTTAAAATCCGCGAGCACACGCTCCGTAAGGTCCCCTACATGCTCGTGGTGGGGGATAAAGAACTGGAGTCGGAATCGGTCGCCGTGCGCACCCGTGATGGGAGGGATCTCGGGTCCATGGCGCTCGGCGCGTTTGTGGAACGCCTTGAGCGCGACGTGGCGCGGCTGGGCCGTCAATCATCCTCGGAGGAGTAGAGCATCGCTTTGAGACAACCCAAGCGTGGCCCGCGCAAGCCGGCCGACGATCGTCGACTGAACGACGACATCCGCGTCCCCAACGTCCGCCTGATCGACAGTGCCGGTGAGCAGGTGGGCATCGTGTCCATCGAGGACGCCCTGGACCGGGCCGGTGAAGATGGGCTGGATCTGGTGGAACTTGACGGCACCGCCGATCCGCCCGTCTGCCGCATCATGGACTACGGCAAATGGAAATTTGACCTGTCCAAGAAGCAGTCGGCGGCGAAGAAAAAACAGAAACAGATCCAGGTCAAAGAGATAAAGTTCAGGCCGGGCACCGACGAGGGTGACTACCAGATCAAGCTGCGCAACCTGAAGCGCTTCCTGGAAGACGGCGACAAGGTCAAGGTGACCCTGCGCTTCCGGGGCCGGGAGATGGCCCACCAGGAACTGGGCCTGGAGCTGCTGCAGCGGGTCGAGACCGACCTGGAAGACTGGGCCAACGTCGAGCAGCGACCGAAGATGGAAGGTCGCCTGATGGTCATGACCATGGCGCCCAAGAAGAGCCGCTGAGGCGGCTCCGGGCGGGAACATCGCACCCCGGCGCCCGCGCCGGGGATTTTTCGTTGCGCTAGTAGAGAAGCAAGCACGATGCCGAAGATCAAGACCAACCGCGGCGCCGCCAAGCGCTTCCAGAAGTCCGCTTCCGGGCACATCAAGCGGGCGCGGGCCTATCACAACCACATCCTCACCAAGAAGGATGCCAAGCGGAAGCGGCGGTTGCAGACCATGACCGCCGTGGCCGAAGTGGACGCCGCCATGGTGCGGCGCATGATTCCTTACCTGTAGGATCGGGGATTCTTATCCATGGCACGAGTCAAGCGCGGCGTAGTCGCCCGCCGCAAGCACAAGGCGATCCTGGCCAAGGCCCAGGGCTATTACGGCGCCCGGCGCAAGAGCTTCCGGGTCGCCAAGCAGGCGGTCATCAAGGCCGGGCAGTACGCCTACCGGGATCGCCGCGCCCGCAAGCGCGAGTTCCGCGCCCTGTGGATCCAGCGCATCAACGCCGCCGCCCGCATCAACGGCCTGTCCTACAGCCGCCTGATGGAAGGTCTGCACAAGGCGGAGATCGAGGTGGACCGCAAGGTGCTGGCCGATCTGGCAGTGCGCGATCCCGACGGCTTCGCGGCCCTGGCCGAGCAGGCCAAGACCCGGCTCGCCAGTTAGGCATCGCCGGCCCCGCCGGGCCGGAGTGGACAGGGGAAGGAAGCAGCCTGCGCCTTCCCCTTTTTTCGGCCGGCCGGTGGCCGCGCGCTACGACGGCGCGCTGACCTGCCGGAGGGCCCCACAAGCGGATCGGGCATGAGCGGCGCGGACAGCGAACTGGATGAGCTCCTGGCACAGGGCCGGGCGGCGGTGGCCGCCGCCGACAGCCTCCAGAGCCTGGAGGCGGTACGGGTGGACTACCTGGGCCGCAAGGGTGCGTTCACGCTGCGCCTCAAGGCCCTGGGCCAGCTCCCCGCCGAGGAGCGCCCGGCCGCCGGCCAGGCGGTGAACCAGGCGCGCCAGGCGTTCACGGAGGCCCTGGAGGGTCGCCGCGCCGAACTCGACCGCTCGGAGCTTGACGCCGCCCTGGAAGCCGAGCGTCTCGACGTCACCCTGCCGGGCCGGGGCCAGGCCCCGGGCGGATTGCACCCCATTACCCGCACCCTGGAGCGCATCGAGGAGCTGTTCGCCGCGGTGGGCTTCCCGGTGGCGGAGGGGCCCGAGGTGGAGGATGACTACCACAACTTCGAGGCCCTCAACATCCCGGAGCACCACCCCGCACGGGCGATGCACGACACCTTCTACTTCGATGCCCGCCGGCTGCTGCGCACTCACACCTCCCCGGTGCAGATCCGGGTCATGGAGGAGGGCGGCGCGCCGGTGCGGGTGATCGCGCCGGGGCGGGTCTACCGTTGCGACTCCGATCTCACCCACACCCCCATGTTCCACCAGGTGGAGGGGCTGCTGGTCGACGAGCAAGTCAGCTTCGCCGACCTGAAGGCGGTGCTGCACGACTTCGTCAGCCGCTTCTTCGAACAGCCCCTGGCGGTGCGCTTCCGGCCGTCGTATTTCCCCTTCACCGAGCCCTCGGCGGAAGTGGACGTGGAGTGCATGTTCTGCCAAGGCAAGGGCTGCCGGGTATGCGGCGCCAGCGGCTGGCTTGAGATCCTGGGCTGCGGCATGGTGCACCCGGCGGTGTTCGAGCACTGCGGCATCGATGCCGAGCGCTACACCGGCTACGCCTTCGGCATGGGCGTGGAGCGCCTGGCCATGTTGCGTTACGGGGTCAACGACCTGCGCATCTTCTTCGAGAACGATCTGCGCTTTCTCAGGCAGTTCCGCTGAAGGCTCCGCCAGGGCCTTGGCTTTGGGGCATCGAGCATGCGAATCAGTGAACAGTGGCTGCGGGACTGGGTCGTGGTCGACGAGCCCGCCCCCCAACTGGGGCACCGGCTCACCATGGCCGGCCTGGAGGTCGACGCCATCGAGCCCGCCGCCCCCGATTTCAAGGGCGTGGTGGTGGGGGAGATTCTCTCCGCCGAGCCCCATCCCCAGGCGGACCGGCTGCAGGTCTGCCAGGTAGCCGCCGGCGGCGAGCCGGTCGCCGTGGTGTGCGGCGCCCCCAATGCCAGGGCCGGCCTCAAGGCCCCCTTCGCCCGGGTCGGGGCCCGGCTGCCGGGCGGGCTGGACATCAAGCGTGCCAGGCTGCGCGGGGTGGAGTCCCAGGGCATGCTCTGCTCGGCCCGCGAGCTGGGTCTGGCTGAGGACGCCGCCGGCCTCATGGAGCTGCCCGCCGAGGCACCCGCAGGCGCGGACCTGCGCGACTATCTGGCTCTGGACGACACCGTCATCGAGGTGGAACTGACGCCCAATCGGGCCGACTGCCTGGGCATGGCCGGCGTCGCCCGCGAGGTGGGCGTGCTGCTGCGCCAGCCGGTGAGCGGACCCGCACTGGCGCCGGTGGCGCCGGCCGTGGATGACCGCTTCCCGGTGGCGCTGGAATCGCCCGCCGACTGCCCCCGCTACCTGGGCCGCGTGGTGCGGAGGGTGGATCCCCGAGCCCCCACCCCACTGTGGATGCGTGAGCGCCTGCGCCGGGCCGGACTGCGGCCCCTGTCGGCGGCGGTGGACATCACCAACTACGTGATGCTGGAGCTGGGCCAGCCCATGCACGCCTTCGATCTGGGGCGGCTGGCCGGGGGTATCCGGGTGCGGCGGGCCGACTCTGGCGAGCATCTGGAGCTGCTCAACGGCGAGACTGTGGAGCTGGACCCGGACACCCTGGTGATCGCCGACCAGCAGGGTCCGGTGGCCATGGCCGGCATCATGGGCGGGGCGCCCACGGCGGTGTCGGAGGCCACCGCCGACGTGTTCCTGGAGGCGGCCTTCTTCGCGCCGCTCGCCATCGCCGGGCGGGCCCGGCGCTACGGGCTGCATACGGATTCCTCCCACCGCTTCGAGCGGGGCGTGGACCCTGAACTGGCACGAAGCGCCATGGAGCGAGCCACCGCATTGCTGATCCAGGTGGCCGGCGGCCGGCCCGGCCCGGTGCTGGAGGCGGTGGACGAGGCCTGTCTGCCGAAGGCGCCGGAGGTCACCCTGCGCCAGGAGCGCATCCGCCGCCTGCTGGGCATGGCGGTGGCGGACGCGGATGTCGAGGACATCCTCCGGCGCCTGGGTATGGGCCTTACCGCAACCGCCGGGGGCTGGGCGGTGCGCCCGCCCAGCTGGCGCTTCGACATCGCCCGGGAAGTCGACCTGATCGAGGAAGTGGCCCGCATCGTCGGCTACGACAACATCCCGGAGCAGCACGCCCCGGCGCCGCTCACCATGGCGCCGCGCCCGGAACGGGTACTGGCCCTGCGCCGGTTGCGCTCCGCGCTGGTGGACCGGGGCTACCAGGAAGCGATCGGCTACAGCTTCGTCGCCCCGGAGCTGCAGGCACGGCTCGACCCGGACTGCCCGGCGCTGCAGCTCGCCAACCCCATCTCCGCGGACTTGGCGGTGATGCGCACCAGCCTCTGGCCGGGACTGGTGCGGGCCCTGCAGCACAACCGCAACCGCCAGCAGGACCGGGTGCGCCTGTTCGAGACCGGGTTGCGGTTCCGGGGCGAGTTGGACGACCTGCTCCAGGAGCGCGTCATCGCGGGCCTGGTGAGCGGTCCGGTATGGCCGGAACAGTGGGCCGAGGCCGGCCGACCGGCGGATTTCCATGACGTCAAGGGCGACCTGGAGGCCCTGCTGGCGCTCACCGGCCGGCCGGAGGAGTTCAGCTTCCAGCCGGCCGCCCACCCGGCCCTGCATCCCGGCCAGAGCGCCCGGGTGTGTGCGGGCGAGCGCGACATCGGCTGGCTCGGCGCCCTGCACCCGCGGCTGCTCCGGGAGTCGGACCTGGAAGGCGCGCCGGTGCTGCTGTTCGAGCTGGCCCTTGACGACCTCCAGCAGGCCCGGCTGCCGGCTTTTCAGGGCCTGTCCCGCTTCCCTTCCATCCGGCGGGACCTGGCCGTGGTAGTGGCCGAGGAAGTGGCTGCCGCCGATCTGCGCCGGGAGGCGGCTGCGGCGGCAGGCGAGCAGCTCCGGGAACTGGTGCTGTTCGACGTCTATCGCGGTCCGGGCCTCCCAGAGGGTTCAAAGAGTGTCGCCATGGGCTTGATATTGCAGGATTCTTCCCGCACCCTTACGGACACCGAGGGAGATGATCTCGTGGGCCGGGTCACCGACCGGCTGCGCGACCGTCTCGACGCATCGCTGAGAGAGTGAGGATCCGATGGCGCTGACCAAGGCCGATATCGCCGAGCGGCTGTTCGAGGAAGTAGGCCTCAACAAGCGCGAGGCCAAGGAACTGGTGGAGTACTTCTTCGAGGAGGTCAAGCGCGCCCTGGAGGAGGGCACTCCCGTGAAGCTCTCCGGCTTCGGCAACTTCGACCTGCGGGACAAGAACCAGCGCCCGGGGCGCAATCCCAAGACCGGGGAAGAAATCCCCATTTCGGCCCGGCGGGTGGTCACCTTCCGCCCCGGCCAGAAGCTCAAGGCGCGGGTCGAGGCTTATGCTGGAAGCGTCGAATAACGACGAACTGCCGGCGATTCCGGCCAAGCGCTACTTCACCATCGGTGAAGTGAGCGAGCTGTGCGCCGTGAAACCCCACGTCCTGCGCTACTGGGAGCAGGAATTCCCGCAACTCAAGCCGGTCAAGCGCCGCGGCAATCGGCGCTACTACCAGCGCCAGGACGTCATGCTGATCCGCCAGATCCGCGCGCTGCTCTACAACCAGGGCTTCACCATCACCGGCGCCCGCGCCCAGCTCTCCGGCGAAGGCGCACGGGAGGACGTCTCCCAGAGCCAGCAGGTAATCCGCCAGGTGCGCGCCGAGCTGGAAGACATCCTCGCCGTGCTGCGGCGCTAGGCGTGGAGGCTCGCACTTCACCAAGCCACTTCCCTGATGTATCCTTCCGCCTTCGTGTCGGGGTGTAGCGCAGTCTGGTAGCGCACCTGCATGGGGTGCAGGTGGTCGGAGGTTCGAATCCTCTCACCCCGACCAAAGTCGACGGCCCGGAGCGGGATGCCCGCTCCGGGCCGTTTTGCGTTGGTCCCCAGGCGCGCTTGGCGACGCAGGATGCGGCGCTCGCAGAATCAGGAGCCGCTGTCTCGCAGTTCACGAAGCGTGTCGGCGAGTTCGGAATCCTGATTGGCCGCCTCGACGATGGCGTTGAACTCGCGCACGGTGAGCCCGGTCTCGTTGACCGCGCGGATCATCTCCTGATTTGCCTGCTGCTGCAGCTCCACGGCTTGCTGCTGGTCGTTGGTGCTCTGGATCTCGGATCTGTACTCGTCGCGGATCGCCTGGATTTCCTGCTCGGCGACGACGAACTTGCGCAGATCATCCCTGGTCGGGTCGATGGTGCTCGGTGTGTCCGGCGCGGCCTGGCCGTCCGAGTAGCCGCCCTGGGACTGCTGGGCAAGCGCCAGCGGGGTGCCGGCGAACAGGGCAAGGGCGAGACTCCAGGTAATGAGCATGTTCCGGGTCATTCGGTAATCCTCCTGATGAAAGACTGGGTTGTAGCCGGCAATGGCCGGTACCCAGCTGTTAGCAAACAGCGTGCCAGCTGCCTGATGAGCCTTAACATGCTGATTTCACAGAGCTGCCCTCGTTAGACAAGGATCTAATGCCTCGACACAGGTTGTGCCATAGTGGCGCATGTGTCATTGTGAACATCCTTTGGCTGGTACCGGGGAATCCCATCCGCCTCAGCACTGCCCTGATTGCCTTCATTCTCGCCCCGACACTGCTCCTGCTCGGGGTGCTCGGCTGGCTGGGCCTGCAGTTCGTGCAGGATCAGGTGGAGCGGCGCCTGCGCGAGGACATCGAGTTGATTGCCCGCGCCCTTCAGGGGCCGGTCGGCCGCGGCATTGACGAGGACGACTTCGCGGCAGTGCGCGAGTCGCTGCGCTCAGCCTTTGCCTTCGAGCGCGTCTACGGAGCTCACGTGTTCGACCAGCAGGGCCGTCTGATCGCCAGTTCCGGTGCCGGCCCGGACTACCGGGAAGGCCGGCGCTTGGCGGTGGCGAATCAGTCGTCGGAGCCTGTCGGCGAGTTCCGCGAGGTGGCCGGCCAGGATGTATTCAGCTATTTCGTTCCGCTCACCGGATCCGCGGGCCGGTTCTCCGGGGTGCTGCAGATCAGCCGCCACGGCACGGAGTTCCGCGACAGCGTGCTGCAGATTCGCGGCTGGGGTCTGTCTGCTCTGGCTGCCCTTGGGGTGGTTCTCAGCGGCCTGCTGCTGTTCGGCCATCGCCGTGCCATAGGTGCACCCATTCAGCAACTGGTCGACGGCATGCGCCGGGTCGAGGTGGGCGAGCGGGATCACCGTGCGCGCCCGTCGGGTCCGTCGGAGCTACGCACCCTTGCTGCCGGGTTCAACTCCATGATGGACAGCCTCAGCCGCTCCGAGCGCGAGATCGCTCGTCGGCAGGCACAGGAGCAGGCGCTGCACGAAGAGCTGCGCCACTCGCAGAAGCTCGCGGCGATCGGGGCCCTGGCGGCTGGCGTTGCTCATGAGCTCGGCACCCCGCTCAGCGTTGTCGACGGCCGCGCGCAGCGTATGTTGCGTCGGTCCGAGAATGCGGCCGTGGTCGGCGATGCCGCTACCGCGATTCGGGCGGAGGTCCGGCGCATGGAGCGTATCGTTCGCCAGCTCATGGCTTTCGCCCGCCGCAGTGAATTGAGACCGCGAGTGGTATCGGCCGAGCAGATGGTAAGACTGGCAGTGGCAGCCGTTGACGACGCCGGCGGCGACGCCTTGCCAATCGAGGTCACCGGGGCCGGGCGGCCGTCGCCCGCGTTACGCGTCGATCAGGAGCGTCTGCTCCAGGCGCTCGTCAATCTGCTCCAGAATGCGCAGCAGGCCTCGCGCGCAGGCCCGGTGCGTATCGGCTGGTCGGAGCAGGGAGAGCAGGTTGCGCTGACGGTCGAGGACAGCGGAGCGGGCATCGACCCGGCGATCCGGGAGCGGCTGTTCGAGCCGTTCTTCACGACCAAGCCGGCAGGCGCGGGTACCGGACTGGGGCTGGCAGTGGTGCACGGCGTAATGGAGGATCACGGCGGCCGGATCGTGGTGGGTGCCAGCCCCGATCTGGGCGGTGCGCTGTTCCGGTTGCTGCTGCCGCGGGTGCAGGAGGGGGGCGCGGATGGACGCTGAACGCACGCCGGCGCGGCTGCTGGTGGTCGAGGACGACGCCTCCCTGCGGGCGCTGTTGGTCGATGAACTCGAGGACGCAGGCCATGAGGTGCTCGCGGCGGCGGATGCCGAGAGCGGCTGGGACGCACTTCAGAATGCCGCCGTGCAGCTCGTGGTGAGCGATCTGCGGCTGCCGGGTGAAGACGGCATGGCGCTGCTTAACCGGACCCGGGAAATGGCCGCGCCCCCTGGTTTTGTTGTGGTGACCGGTTTTGGAACCATCGAGCAGGCGGTGGCAGCCATCAAGCGCGGCGCGGACGACTTTCTGACCAAGCCCCTGGATCTGGACCACCTGCATGTGGCGGTGGAGCGGGTGCTGGAGAAACAGTGGATGCGCCGGCGCCTGCGCGAGTGCGAGGCCCTGCTTGGCGAGGATGACTTCCACGGACTGCTCGGCCGCAGCGCGCCCATGCGCCGCCTGTTCGATGCTGTGCGGCGGATCGCCGCCGGCGACGGTCCGGTGCTGGTCTTGGGGCAGAGCGGCACTGGCAAGGAACTGGTCGCGAGGGCCTTGCACCAGGAGAGCCCCCGGGCCGCCGGGCCGTTTGTCGCCGTCAACTGCGCCGGTGTGCCTTCGGAGTTGCTCGAGAGCGAGTTCTTCGGCCACGTGGCCGGAGCATTCACCGGCGCGGTGTGCCGGCGCGGGGGACTGTTCCAGGAGGCAAGCGGCGGCACTCTGTTCCTGGACGAAATCGGGGAGATGCCGCCCGGGCTGCAGGCCAAGCTGTTGCGGGTACTGGAGGACGGCCAGGTTCGACCGGTGGGCAGCGACCGTTCACTGCCGGTGGATCTGCGCATCGTCGCGGCCACCAACCGTGACCTCGCCGCGGCGGTGGAGGGAGGCGAGTTTCGGACCGATCTCTACTATCGTCTCGAGACCTTCCAGATTGTGATTCCGCCGTTGCGTGGTCGTGGAGAAGACCTCGAGCTGCTTGCCATGCGCTTCCTGCAGCGCACCGCAGAGCGCCTGGGGCGGCCGGTGCGGAGCATCGAGGCGACGGCCCTCCGGGCGCTGACCCGCTACCCGTTCCCGGGCAACGTGCGCGAGCTGGCCAACATCATGGAGCGCGCCGTGACCTTCTGTTCCGGGCAGGAGATACGACTCGAGGACCTGCCCGAGCGCCTGCGCGACGGCGGCGGTGCGATCCGGTTCCTGCCGCGCGCATCCGACGACTGGCCGACGCTGGACGAACTTGAAGCCGGCTACATCGAGCGGGTGCTTGCCCATTGCGAGGGCAACAAGCGGCGGGCGGCCCATATCCTTGGAATCGGCCGTCGTACACTGTACCGCCGCCTGGAAAGCAACGGCCGGGATCTTCAAGACGAGGCCCCCTGAGTGCCGGGGCGCCATGCAACTGGGCCTGATCAGGCATCTTGCCGCAGCCAGACGCGCCCCGCTGCAACGGGTCAGCCGGTGTCCTCGACGTTCAGCTCTTCAGCAGCTACGGGCCTGCCATAGAGGTAGCCCTGGGCCTCCTGGCATCCCTCGCGCTGCACGAACGCGGCCTGCTCGGGGGTTTCCACGCCCTCGGCGATGACCCGCAGCCCCAGGCTTCTTCCCAGGGCGATGATGGCCGCCGCGATAGCCATGTCGTTGGGATCGTCGGGTATGTCGCGAATGAAGGACTGGTCGATCTTGAGCTTCTCGATGGGCAGGCGCTTGAGGTAACTGAGCGACGAGTAGCCGGTGCCGAAATCGTCAATGGCGAGGCCGACCCCGAGCCGCTGCAACTCGTCCAGCTGGCGGATGGCGTCGTCGGCCTCCTGCATGATGAAACCCTCCGTGACCTCCAGCTCTAGCCGGGAGGCGGGCAGCCCGGTTTCCTGCAGCGCAGCCTTCACGACAGAGGCGAGCTGGCCGCGCTGGATCTGCGGCCCGGCGATGTTGACGGCGATGCGCCCGACATCAATGCCGCGATCCAGCCATGCCCTGCCCTGAGCACAGGCGGTGCGCAGCACCCACTCCCCGATGCTGTGGATCAGGCCGGTTTCCTCGGCCAGCGGAATGAACCGGCCCGGCGAGATTGCGCCCAGCTCGGGATGGCGCCAGCGAAGCAGAGTCTCGACGCCGGTCATGCGCCCCGACGACAGATCTATCTGTGGCTGGTATACCGCAGAGAGCTGTCCGCGCTCCAGGGCGACGCGCAGGCTGTTCCCGAGCAATATACGTTCGAAGGCCTTGCGCGTGAGTTCCTCGGTATAGAAATGATATCGCTGGCGGCCTTCTTCCTTGGCCCGGTACATGGCTGCGTCGGCGTTGCGCAGCAGTGTATCCGGGTCCGTCCCGTCCCGCGGATAGACGCTGATGCCGGCGCTTACCGTGATGCGGAGTTCCTGGCCATCGATGGTGAAAGGTCTGTCGAAAACGGCGAGAAGCTTTTCCGCCGCGCCGGCGGCGTCAGCCGGATCGCGGACGTCTTCGAGCAGCAGCACGAACTCGTCGCCGCCGATTCGGGCAAGGGTGTCGTCCTCGCGTACCGCCTGGGCGAGCAGCCGGGCTGCGTCCTGCAACAACCGGTCGCCCTGCGGGTGACCCATGCTGTCATTGATGTGCTTGAAGTGGTCGAGGTCGAGGAAAACCACGGCGAGTAGCGAGCTGCGACGCTCGGCTCGGCGCAGGGCATGCTCCAGGCGTTGGGTGAGCAGCAGCCGGTTGGGCAGATCAGTGAGCGGATCGTGGTGGGCCAGGAATTCCAGCTGCTCTTCGGACCGCTTCATCTGGCTGATGTCGGAGAAGACGCCGACGTAATGGGTCAGCTCGCCGTCGTCACCGAAGACGCCGCTGATCGTCAGCCACTGGGGATACACGGCACCATCCCGGCGACGGTTCCAGAGTTCCCCCCGCCAGTGGCCGGTCTCCCGCAGGCTGCGCCACATGGTGGCAAAGAAGTAGTGGTCGTGGCGACCGGAACTGAGCAGCCCGGGATCGCGGCCAAGCACTTCCTCGCGCCGGTACCCGGTGATCTCAACGAAGGCGCGATTGACGTCCACAATGCGGGCTTGCGGGTCGGTAATGACAACGCCTTCGTCGGTGTTCTCGAACACGCTCGCCGACAGGCGAAGGCGTTCCTCGGCGCGTTTGCGCTCGGTGATGTCCGTCTGTGAGCCCCAGACCCGAACCAGCCGCCGGTGCTCGACAACACCCGCCACCGAATTGGAGAACCACACGGTGCTCCCCGCCGCGTCCACCTCCCGCGACTCCACGTCGGTGGCCCGGTAACCCGCCTCGATCCAGCCGGCAAGGAAGGCGAGGTTGGTCGGGCGGTCGGGGCCGCCGTGCAGCGTGGCCAGCGTCGTGCCCACCAGGGCGGCGGCATCCCGGTAGCCGTACATATGGGCCATCGCGTCGTTGCAGGCGACGACCCGCCCCGCGTAGAGTCGCCGGATCTGCGCATCGGTGGGCAGGTCGACAGGTATCGGTTCCCGGGGCTCGAAGGAGTAGACGCCCTCGGTGGTGTTCTCGACGAAGCCGCGGTAGCGCGCCTCGCTCTCCCGCAGCGCTTCCTCGATGCGCAGCCGCTCGCTGATGTCGATTCCGAGCCCGAGGAGGCACTTCTTCCCGGCAAGGGTAATGCGGCGCCCGGTGAACAGATGCGGGACGTAAGGGCCCTGCTTCGGGGCAAGCCTGGCCTCGACCGTGGTCTCGCCTTTCTCCAGCGCCTCCTCGATTTTTTCGGCTATCAGCGCGCGATCATCTTCGGCAATGAAATCAACCGGCCGCATCCGCAGGATTTCCCCTTCGCTGTAGCCACTGACCCGTTCCATTCGCCGGTTCCAGCGGATCATCCGGCCGTCCGCGTCGAACAGGTAAAAGATCCCGGGCAGGCCGTTGAGCAGCTCGCTGGTGAACTTTTTCTCCGCAAGCAGTCGCTGTTCTGTCCGCTTGCGCTGCGATACGTCCCGGGCGGACTCCACGATGTAGTCGCCGCGCGCGGAACTCACGTAGCGAAGGCTGACCTCGACCGGGACCCGCTCCCCGTCGTTGCGGCGATGATGGGTGGTGAAAAGGGTGTCGCCCTGGCCGCGATGCTGCTCCACCGACTCTTCCCAGATGCCTGCGTCGTGGAACTCGGAGATGTCCGGCAACGAGCGTTGCAGCAGATCGTCGCGGGTGTAGCCCAGAGCGCGGCATGCCTGGGCGTTCACGTATATCAGGCTGGCGTCCCGCACGCTCGCGACCAGTACGGCGTCGCCGGTCTGCTCCAGGACGTGCTGAAGAACCTGCAGCTCGGTGTCCGGCTGCAGGTGCCCGCGTTCGGGGTTGTCCGTAACCATGGGTCGAGGCCTCGGAGCCGGAAAAGAATTGCGCGCCGACGCGACGGCGAGGAATCGATCAGCGCTCCCCTTAAGCACAGAATAGGCGAGCGACTCGCCGTGTGGCGAGTCGGGGCTAAGTGGCGCGCTGCTTTCGTGGGTTTTTCGACACCGGGTGTGAGGAACGCATTCCGGGGGCATGCGGCGGGTGCTTGGTTCCTGGCAAATGCCCGTGTGCCGGACGTGGTCCATTGAGAAAGGGCACAACTATCCTTTCTCGACAACCGACCGGCTTGGGGCGCCGTTTTCGCGCCGAGATCGAGGGCGGCATCGGCGCGAGCAGCGCATCGCCGCCCCCGGCGAGAAGGTAGAAGTGGACCTTGAAAGTGCAGCCCGCATGGTTCCAGCGGCTGCGTTCGACCCTGACGCGGGCGGCCCGTGCCGGGCACGCAGGCCGGGCATCCCTTGCCTGACTGGGGTCAGGACGACAGCGCCTCCACTAGCGTCGACGCGTTGTGGCGCATCATCTCCAGATAGGTGGGCGCGGGCCCGCCCTCGCCGGACAGGGCGCCGGGGTAGAGGGTGCCGCCGATGGTGGCGCCGGTCTCGTCGGCAATGCGCTCCAGGAGGCGGCTGTCGGCGATGTTCTCGATGAACACGGCCGAGATGCCCTGGGCGCGGATGCGCTCGATGAGGCGGGCGACGTCCCGCGCGGAGGCCTCGGACTCGGTGCTGAGCCCCTGGGGCGAGAGGAAGGTGAGCCCGTAGTCGTGGCCAAAATACTGGAAGGCGTCGTGGGAGGTGACGATGGTGCGGCGATCCGCCGGGAGGCGGGCAATGATGTTGCGGATCTCGGCGTCGAGTGCCTCGATCTCCGCCACGTATCTGGCACGGTTCCGGTAGAAGGTGTCCGCATTTTCCGGATCGGCCTTGGCGAGGGCCGCCGTGATGTTGTCGACATAGATGACCGCATTGCCAAGGCTCTGCCAGGCATGGGGATCGAGGGCGCCATGGTGATGGTGGTCAGGGCGAGCCTCCGCGTGCTCCTGCTGGTGATGCTCGGGCGGTGCGTCTTGCGCATGTTCGTCCTCGCCGTGGTCCTGACCCGCCTCGTAGGCGAGCGCCTCGATCCCATTCGTGGCCACCACGCGCACGCCGTCGAAGTCCGAGGCGTCGATCAGCCGCTCCAGCCAGCCCTCGAAGCCGAGGCCATTGACCACCAGGATCTGCGCCTCGCTGACGGCCCGGGCGGCGGCCGGAGTGGGCTGGTAGACGTGGGCGTCGCCGTTCGGGCCGACGAGCGTCGTGACACTGACCCGGTCACCGCCGATGCGTTGCGCCATGTCGCCGAGGATCGAGAAGGTGGCGACCAACCGGATCGGACTTTCGGGCTGCGCCGCGACCGGGATGGCGAGCAACAGGCCGATCAGGGCGGTGGCCGATTTCAGAAGCGTTCTGCAGCTATGCATGGAGGGTTGCTCTCAGGCTTCGAGGTGACGCCGCGGGAAGGCCCGCGCCAGAAGTCCGCCCACCGGCCCGAGGACCAGCGACAGCCCGTAGACGATGCCGGCCACGAGGATGATCGCCGGCCCCGAGGGCAGGCTGTAGTGGAAGGAGAGAAGCAGGCCGCTCAGGCTGGCGAGCATGGCGACCGCGACCGCGGCGGTGACCAGCCCGCCGATGCTGGCGGCCCAGAAGCGGGCCGCCGCGGCGGGCAGGATCATGATGCCCACCGCCATCAGGGTGCCGAGGGCGTGGAAACCACCGACCAGGTTGAGGACAACCAGCGCCAGGAAGCTGAAATGAGTGACTGCGCTCAGCCCGCTCACCGAGCGCAGGAACTGCGGATCGGCGCATTCCAGCACCAGCGGGCGGAACAGGGTCGCAAACGTCACAACCGACAGGCTCGCGATGCAGCAGAGCAGGATCAGCGCCGCGTCGTCGAGAGCGAGCACGGTGCCGAACAGCACATGCATCAGGTCGACGTTGCTGCCGCGGGTCGAGACGATCAGCACGCCGAGGGCGAGGGAGATCAGATAGAAGGCCGCGAGACTCGCATCCTCGCGCAGCGCGGTGGCGCGGGTGACGAATCCGGACAGCAGCGCCACCGTCATTCCGGCGATCAGCCCGCCGAGCGTCATGGCGCCGAGGGACAGGCCCGCCACCAGATAGCCGACGGCGGCACCCGGCAGAATCGCATGGGCCATGGCATCGCCAGTCAGGCTCATCCGCCGCAGCATCAGGAACACACCCACCGGCGTCGCCCCGACCGAGATTGCGAGACAGCCCATGAGCGCCCGCCGCATGAAACTGAAATCGGCAAACGGCTGGACCAGGGCCTCCCAGATCATGCCGCACTCCGGTTGCAGGGCGTCGCGTCCGGGTCCGGCGCCTCGGCCATGGCCCGGGCGCGCAGCTGGTTCTCGGCTGTGAGCACTTCGCTGGTGGGGCCGTGGGCGATGAGTTCCCGGGCCAGCATCAACGTCTCCGGAAATTGGGCGCGCACGGTTTCGAAATCATGCAGTACGGCCAGCACTGTTCGCCCCTCGCCATGCCAGCGGCGCACGAGGGCGATCAGGTCGGTCATGGTGCGGGCGTCAATGGCGGTGAAAGGCTCGTCGAGCAGCACCAGCCGCGCCTCCTGCAGCAGCAGGCGGGCGAACAGCGCGCGCTGCATCTGCCCACCCGAAAGCGCGCCGATGGGCCGGGCTTCGAACCCATCGAGCCCGACCGCCGAGAGGGCCTCGGTGATGCGCCGGCGATCAGCCCGCCCGAGTCCGCCGAATGCGCCGATCTTGCGCCAGAGCCCCATCGCAACCAGATCCACCACCGAGAGCGGAAACGAGCGATCGATGTCGGACTGCTGCGGCAGGTAGGCAATGTCGTCGCGCGTCAGCGTGCCGAAGGAGACCTCGCCGGCGAGGGGCGCCAGGGTGCCCGCCACGCCCTTGAGCAGCGTCGACTTGCCGGCCCCGTTGGGCCCGACGATGGCCGTCAGGCTCCCGTCGGGGATCGTCGCCTGAAGGTGGTGGACGGCCGGGTGCCGGTCGTAGCCGAGGGTGAGATCCTTGAACACCAGGGCGTCGCTCACAGGCCCCCCGGCTGCGACGTTGCCCACAGGAATCCGGCCCAGAGTGCCACCACGATGAGCGCTGCGGCGGCAAGCCGCCGGCCGGCGCCGAGCACCAACAAGCTGGGGCTCACCCGGGCGCGCGGTGTTCTCACGGGCGAACCTCTGCCGCTGCCGTGGCTGGGTGCCGGGCGCCAAGGGATGGCACGCAGGCCTGCCCTTTGAACTGCTGGTGGCCGATGGCCATCTCGCCTGACTCGTTCATGCGCATCGGTGTCTGCTTTGGCAGTGCATGGAGATCCCGTCGTTGCATCGTCTTCTCCTCCAGGCTCCAGTCAGGCCGCGCCGGCGCAGGCGGCACAGAGGCCCTCAACCTCAACGACACACCGCGTCGAGCGAAATCCAAGCCCCGCCGCGTCTCCCGCCAGCGCCCGCTCGATCTCCGGGTTCTCCAGTTCGGTCGAGGCGCCGCAGCGCTCGCACAGGAACAGCAGGCACAGGTGGGGGCGCTCTGGATGGGCGCAAGGCACATACGCGTTGCGGCTCTCGATCCTGGTCACCAGTCCCTGAGTCCTGAGGAATTCGAGCGCCCGGTAGATCGTCGGCGGCCCTACCGGACGCCCGGTTTCCGACTTCAGCGTCTCGATCAGTTCGTATGCCCCCATCGGCGACCCATGGCGCCACAGCAGCGCGAGGATCTGCCGGCGAAGCGCCGTCAGCTGCGCGCCGCGCTCGCCGCAGAGCGCGGCGGCACGCGCCACCTGCTCGCCCGGGTCCCGAGAGGGCGCAGGCGAAGTCGGCCTGGTATTCATGGGCGCCTCCACTTGCCGGACAAAATAGAACGTTATAACGTTGCAAATCCTAGCCCCTTGGCGCCTCTCTGCCAAGAGGCTGCATCGATGGAGGATCGATATGGACAGCCTTGCCAGCGAGAGGCGGCCGCAGCACCAAGCAGTTACCACGTCTGGCCGGCACCCGCCGAGCCGCGCCGAGGCGGAAGCGGCAGTGCGCACCCTGATCGCCTGGGCGGGCGACGATCCCGACAGGGAGGGGCTGATCGGCACGCCGGAGCGGGTGGTGCGGGCCTATGAGGAGTTCTTCGCTGGTTACCGCGGCGACCCGGTCGGGCTGCTCGCCACTACGTTCGAGGAGACCGAGGCCTACGACGAGATGATCGTACTGCGCGACATCCGCCTCGAATCCCACTGCGAGCACCACATCGTGCCGATTCTCGGGCGGGCCCATGTCGGCTATCTGCCGGCGGGCCGCGTCGTCGGCATCTCCAAGCTTGCCCGTGTGGTGGAGGTGTTCGCCAGGCGCCTGCAGATCCAGGAGGCTCTCACCGCGCAGATTGCCGACGCCATCCAGGAGGTGCTGGAGCCTCGCGGCGTGGGCGTGGTCATCGAGGCGGCCCACCAGTGCATGACCACGCGCGGCGTGCGCACACCCGGCGTGCGCATGCTGACCAGCCGCATGCTCGGCTCCTTCCGCGAAGACCCGACCACGCGGCGGGAATTCCTGGCGATGATCGGCAACCCGAGGTGATCCCGGCATGAAGCCTGAAACGCCAGAGGCGAACGAAACGGGTCCATTCGCCGCCCGTATAACGGTGGAACAGGTCGAGGAGGGCCTGGCCCTTGCCCCACGCTTTGACCGGGACGGCCTCATTCCCTGCATCACCACCGACGCTGCCACCGGGGAGGTGCTGATGCTTGGCTATATGGATCGGGAAGCGCTGCGGCGCACCGTCGCGACCGGCGAGGCGCACTACTGGAGCCGCAGCCGCCGGCGCCTGTGGCGCAAGGGGGAGACCAGTGGCCTGGTGCAGCATGTGCTGGAGTTGCGGGTCGACGACGACCAGGACGCGCTCTGGCTGCGGGTTCGGGTGGATGGCGGCGCCAGCTGCCATGTCGGTTACCGGAGCTGCTTCTACCGGTCGGTCGAGCTCCGCGATCCGAGCGGCGGGCCCGCCCGCCTGACCTTCACCGAGGCATCCCGTGCCTTCGATCCGAAGGCCATCTACGGTGACGCGCCGAATCCGACGCAGCTTTGAGGGCATCAGCAATGAGCCTGTCACTTCCTGCGCAACCGAACCGGTTGCCTGCGTCCCGTCCCAACGTGACTGCGGGTGTCGCGTTCTGCCGATCACTGGCCGGACTGCGGGCGATTGCGCGGCCGGACGTCGAACTCGCGATCTGGCGGCGCCGGCCGCCTGCACCGCTGGCGACATGGCTCCAGGGGCTCGATCCAGCCGGGCTGCCCGACCTGTGGCGGGTACTGCTCCCGCGCGACCTGCCTCGTGCGCTCGTCCCCCTGCTGGACGAGGTGGGAATGCCAGCGGGTGCTGCGCGCGATCTGCTGGTGGCCGACATGGCTCGGCTGGCGCGGGCCTTCGCCCGTCTCGCAGGGACGCCACTGGTGGATGTCCGCCTGGAACGTGTGCGCCACGATGCCTGCTGGAAGTTCCACCGTGACTGCGTCGAGGCGCGTTTGATCGTCACCTACCACGGACCGGGCACCGAGTGGGTGGCGCCGGAGTACGCCGCGGCTGCGCTGCGGGACCAGAAGCAGTTCAGGGGCCCCATCGGGCGCCTTGGCGTCCATGACGTCGCGCTCTTCAAGGGGAGCTGCGCCGCCCCGGCGAGCGGCATCCTGCACCGCTCGCCGCCTATCGCCGGGTCGGGCCTGACGCGGCTGCTGCTGTGCCTCAACAAGCCGTCGGGCGTGTCGCCGCAACCATGGGTTGATCCCGCCTCGCGATGACCCCGCCAGCCGCGGCGCGGGCCCCGGCCAGCTGCGGGGTGCCGCCTGCCGCGGGCATCAGGCCGCCGTGTCGTCGATTTCCCGGATCCAGGTGGGAAAGGGATCATCAAGGCCACGCCAGGCATCGGGTCCCAGGGCTTCCTCCTCTGCGGTGAGCAGGCATGCATCCAGGGCCACGCAGGCACCGGCGACATCCAGGCGCTGGCCGATGAAGACGATCTCCTGGCGGCGATCCCCGTAGGGGGGCTCGCAGCGCTCCAGGATGCGCCGCTGTTGCGCCTCGTCGTCGGGCCAGCCGGCGGAATCGACCGCGGCCCACCAGAGTCCGGCGAAGCCGTGGTTCATGATGCCGCCGGCCTGGGACCAGCTGCCGGCCTGGTCGTGGCGCGTGGCCAGCCAGAAGTAGCCCTTGGAGCGCAGCAGGTTGCCGAACTGCCAGCCGGCAACCAGAAAATCATAGAGCCGCTGTGGATGGAACGGACGCCGGGCCCGGTAGACGAAACTCGAGATGCCGTACTCCTGCGTCTCCGGCGTGTGCTCGCCGCGCAGCTCCGCGAGCCAACCGGGCGCCTGGGCCGCCTGGGCGAAGTCGAAGCGTCCCGTGTCAAGAATCCGCTCCAGCGGCACGCGGCCGTGCTCTGCCGGCAGGATGTCCGCCCGGGGGTTCAGCCGCCGAAGTACGGCTTGCAGGGTGCGGCGCGCGTGCTCGTCCACGAGATCCGTCTTGCTGAGCACGAGGACGTCGGCGAACTCGATCTGGTCGACGAGCAGGTCGGCGACGTTGCGTTCATCGTCTTCGCCGAGCGCGGCATCCTTCTCCTTCAGGGTCAGGGCCTGCTCGTAGTCCCTGGGAAAATTAACCGCATCGACGACGGTGACCAGGGTGTCGAGGCGGGCGAGATCCGAGAGGCTGCGGCCCTGCGCATCGCGGAAGGTGAAGGTCTCCGCCACCGGCATGGGTTCGGAGATGCCCGTGGACTCGATCAGCAGGTAGTCAAAGCGCCCCTCCGCCGCGAGGCGCCCCACCTCTTCGAGGAGATCCTCGCGCAGCGTGCAGCAGATGCAGCCGTTGGTCATCTCGACGAGCTTCTCGTCGACGTGGTTCAGGTCCACACCGCCGGCGACGAGTTCGGCATCGATGTTGACCTCGCCCATGTCGTTGACGATCACGGCGACGCGGCGGCCGTCGCGGTTGCGCAGCACCTGGTTGAGGAGGGTGGTCTTGCCGGCGCCGAGAAAGCCGGAGAGTACGGTCACGGGTAGAGCCATGGTCATCTCCAGAGCAGGGTGATGGAAGGTCACGTTCAGCGCTGCACCGGCCCGTGGGCCCGGCCCGGCGCAACCGGGCCCGGTTCAATCCGCCAGGTGCACACCGTGCCTGAGGCGTCGAGGGCCGCGAGGGCGCAATCGTCCGGGTGCCAGAGCACCTGCTCGACCTTGTCCTGCGTGACGCCGACGCCTACGGGTTCTCCGCTGCCGTCGCCCGCCAGGTCCCAGACGATTACTGCCCGGTCGCGGCCGGCGGAGGCGAGGCGCCGTCTCCGGTGGGCGAAGCGCAGTGTGCGGACCGGGGCATCATGCAGATCGAGCAGCCCGGGGCTGGTTCCTTCGGGGCCGCCCGCCGAGAACCGCCAGACGATGACCGTCGGGCCGCCGCCGGTGGCCAGCAGTTCGCCCGCGGCATCGAAGGCGAGGGCGCTCGGTTTGCCCGAGTAGCCCGTCATCATCGAGTCCTTGCCGGTGCTGCGCCGCCAGAAGTGCACCGAGTTGTCCTGGCTGCCGCAGGCCACCACGTCGGCGTCGGGGCTGAGCACCATGGACACGAGCGATCCCTTCCAGGCGAGGCACTGGCTTGCCCGGCCCTGCGGAAGCTCGAAGAAGCTGACGCGGCCGTAGCAGGCCGTGGCGAGCTCCGACGGTGACTGCCAGGCGATGGCGCTCACCGTGCTGGGATGCTCCTCCAGGGTGAGCAGGCGGCGCCCGTCCTGGTCCCAGACGCTGACCTCGCGTCCGCAGGCAGCGGCGATGCGGGCCCCGTCCGGGGACCAGGCCAGGTGCTCGACCCAGCCCTCGCCGGCCGCGAGGGTCACGCCAGCGGTGCCATCCGCCGCGCTCCAGAGGCGGACGCGGCCGTCCTGGCCGGCGCTCGCGATTTGCCGTCGCTCCGGATCCACGGCCAGGGCGAGGCTTCCGCCGGGGTGGGCCGTGGGCCGAGTCCAGCGCAGGGCGCCGGAGCGCGTTTCAAGAGCGTAGAGACTTCCCTGGGCGTCCGTGACGACCAGCAACTCGCCCCCGTGGCTCCAGGCGCCGGCGATGGCGTAGTCGTCGAGGGTAGCCTGCCAGCCCTCGCGGAGAACGCCCCCGGTTCGGGGTGCGCTCATGCCAGGCAGGCCTCGAAGCCGCTGCGCATGGCCGCTTCGTCCAGGTTGCGGCCGATGAAAACCAGCTGGTTGCGGCGCGGCTCGTCGCCCCAGGGCCGGTCGGGTTGGCTGTCCAGCAGCATGTGCACGCCCTGCAGAACGAAACGCCGCGGATCGTCGGCGAGGCTCAGGAATCCCTTCATGCGGAACAGATCGACGCCTCTTTCCCGGAGCAGGGCGCCGAGCCAGCGGTTGACGGCCTCGATGTCCACGTCGCCGTCGTGCTCGATGCAGATGGAGCGCACGCTGTCGTCGTGTTCGTGCTCTGGCACCCAGGTGCGCTCGGTGATCGGCACGAGTTCCTGATCGCCCGCACGCAGGCGCAGGTCGAACTCCTGGGCGGTGTGCTGGGTGTAGAGACCGACCCGCACAGGGTTGGCACTGTGGAGAAAGAAGCGTTTGCGGCCCGCACCGGGGAGCTGGAGTCGGGCATGGGTGCCGAGGGGGATGTCCTCACCGGGAGCGATGTGCACGGGATCCTCCGCGTAGCGCCGCACGCACCACTCCGCCGCCTCGCGCAGGCCGGCATCGTCCGGCTCGGGGTCGGTGGCGGCCACCAGCGACATGGCCGGGTCCGGACCCTCGGCGAGCTCCAGCGTCGTGCGCCCGGCCGGCAGCGCGTAGACGCCGGTCCATTCGAAGGGGTACTCGGGCTCCAGGAAAGTCGGCCGCCGCACAAGCGCCTGTTCCAGGTCGAAGGCTGACAGACCGAGCACGGTCTCCACCGGCACCGCGGCATGCTCGCTGCGCAGGATGCGCGCCATCCGGTTCATATCGCGGATCCGAGCCTCGAGGGCGTCGAGCCGCTCCGGCGCCACCAGGTCCGATTTGTTAAGGAGAATTACGTCGGCGAAGGCGATCTGTTCCGTGCTCTCCGTGCTGCGTCCGAGCTGCTGCTGGATGTGCACGGCGTCGACCAGCGTGACGATGCCGTCCAGGGCGAATTCCTCCCGGATCTCGTCGTCCATGAAAAAGGTCTGCGCCACCGGCCCCGGATCCGCGAGGCCGGTAGTCTCCACCACCACATAGTCGAACCGGTCCCGGCGTTTCATGAGGTTGCCGAGTACACGGATGAGATCGCCGCGGACCGTGCAACAGATGCAGCCATTGGACATCTCGAAGATTTCCTCGTCGGCCTGGACCACGAGGGCGTTGTCGATGCCGATCTCACCGTACTCGTTCTCGATCACGGCGATGCGCTTGCCGTGTTTCTCGCCGAGGATGCGGTTGAGCAGCGTCGTCTTTCCCGAGCCGAGGAATCCGGTGAGGATCGTGACGGGGATGCGTCTGGGAGCGGCCATGGGTTCATCTCCTGCTCGTGTGTTGCCGCGCTTGGGCGATTGGTTTGCTCGACTCGGCGCTCAGGACAGCGCCAGATCCAGCGAGCGGCGCTGGGCCCGGCCCTGACCCGCACACCTCAACGAGCGGCACTACCCCGCACCGGCGCGGATGGCCTGCGCGGCGTCACCGGCGGTGCCGGGGTATCGATGCGGCCGTAACAGCCGGGCCGATGCTTCGCGGGGTCCTGCCGCATGCTCGCGGTGCCGGCAGGTAGTGCCGACATGGAGGACCCGGCGCATGCTGGGCAGGGCCGCGGCCCTCGCCGGGTGCGGCGTGATGTGCGCGACAGTCATTGGCGCGCCTCCCGCAGGGCCCGCCGGAACCAGGCGAGCACCCGCGCGTGGTGATCGGCGCCCCAGAGTTCGATGAAGCGGGCCGTGTGGTGATCCCGTTCGTCCTCCAGGGTGGCGATGCGCTGCTCGATCCAGGGCGCCGTGAGCCGCAGCCCGCAGCTCACCTCGATGCAGTGGCGCCAGGATTCGTAGCTGGAGGGCAACAGCTCATCCATGGGCGTGCTTCCGTGCGAAGGGCTCAGGAACTGCCACGAGACCGAAGCCCGCGAAGTAGTCGCGAAGCATGTCGTGGTCGAGCTGGCGCGTGATGAGCACGATGCGGGTGCGGCGCTCTGCACCTGGCCAGGCCTCCAGCAGCTCCGGCGGATGGAACACGTGCTGGACGCCATGAACCGCGACGGGCCGGTCGAGCCCGCGGACATTGACAATGCCCTTGATGCGCAGCAGGTCGGCGCCGCGCAGCAGCATCAACGCCTCGAAGCATCGTTCGAGGACCGCAGCCTCGATCGGCTCCTCGAACGTCAGACAGGTCGCCGTGATCTGGCCATGGCGGTTGCGATCATGCCGGTGAGCGGTGTGCGGGCCCGCCCGGGAAGCGTGCTGAAGGTCATCAAGGGCGAGCCATGCCTCAACATCCGGGTGCCTGCCCTCGAGCAGCCAGGGGCCGCCCGCGAAGAACCAGTGCGCCTCGGCCGCGCCGTCGCGGACCGGGCTCACCGGGGCAGCTGGAGCCAGCTCCCCGAGTTCGCTGTGGAGCCGCTCGACGGCGGCGTCGTCGACGAGATCGGTCTTAGTGAGCAGCACACGGTCGCAAACCCCCACCTGCTTGAGGGCCTCCGGGTGCTGGGCGAGGGTGGCCGCGCCGAGGATCGCGTCCACGGTCGTCAGCACACGCGCCAGGGTGTAGCGAGGGGCGAGCGCGGGCTCCGCCAGGAGGGTCTGCAGGATCGGCGCGGGGTCGGCAAGCCCGGTGGTCTCGATGATCACCTGATCGAACCAGCGTTTGCCGCCCCGGGCGTAGCGGCCGGGGGCGGCGGCCAGGGTGCGGGCGAGGTCGCTGCGAATCGTGCAGCAGATGCAGCCGGCGTCGAGGGCGACCAGGGTGTCGTCGTCGATGCGCGCCAGCAGCTGGTGGTCGAGTCCGACTTCCCCGAACTCGTTGACCAGCACCAGCGTCCGGTCAAGCCCGCCGTTGCGCGCAAGGTGGCGGAGCACCGTGGTCTTGCCGCTGCCGAGAAAGCCGGTCAGCACGGCGACGGGGATGCGGTTGCGCGCGCCTTCGCCAGTCACGTCTCAACTCCGGTTGGCATCGTCATCCGGGGCGTGGTCCACGCCTGCAGCGGTCGCCTCGGATGTGGACGATCTCATGCAAGCCCCGAATTTCGGGGTTGCGGGTCTCCCTCGGAAGCGCCAGTCGGTCGGCTCGGCCGCCTGAACCGCGCTGCGAAGATGTTATGTTATAACATAACTGTTCCGTCCAGCCCCACCCCTGACGGAGACGAGTGGGCGGCGGCTCAAGGATGTTCCGGCTTCAGAGGGTCGCGGCGGCGGCCGTGCGCCCAGGCGTTGCGCTGTCGGAACCGTGGGAACCTTAGGTGCCTGATCGCCCCGGGGGCGGGCCTCCCGCAGCGGGGCCTGGGCGTCCGCGGCCAGCAACGTGGAAACGACTCCTGCGGGCACGGAGTAGCCGTCGCGATTGTCCGCCTCCGTTGCAGGAACCCACCGCCCGTCATAGTATTGCGTGCTTTCGGTCGGTCATGCCGTTGTCGGTGGTCGGAGGTTTGACCCCTCTCACCCCAGCCAGAGTCCACGGCCCGGAGTGGCATGCCCCCGGGCCATTTCGCGTTGGGCTGGAAGGCCCCACCCGCCGGTGTTGCCTGTGCGAGTCCGCCAGTGAAATTCGTTGACGAAGCCAGCATTGAAGTCATCGCCGGTGATGGCGGCGACGGCTGCGTGAGCTTCCGGCGGGAGAAGTTCATCCCCCGGGGTGGCCCCAACGGCGGTGACGGTGGCCGGGGGGGCAGTGTGGTGCTGGTGGCCGACTCCGGCCTCAACACCCTGGCCGACTTTCGCCACACCCGGCGCTTCCGGGCCAAGCGGGGACAAAACGGCATGGGCCGGGAGATGACCGGGGCCAGCGGTGCCGACGTGGCAATCCCGGTGCCGGTGGGGACGGTGGTGAACGACCTGGATACCGGCGAGGTTCTGGGCGATCTGACCGCCCCTGGCGAGCGCCTGCTGGTGGCGGCCGGCGGCCAGGGCGGGCTCGGCAATGTTCATTTCAAGAGTTCCACCAATCGGGCGCCCCGCAGGGCAACGCTTGGCACCCCGGGCGAGCACCGGCGCCTGGCCCTGGAGCTGCAGGTGCTGGCCGACGTCGGCCTGGTGGGACTGCCCAATGCCGGCAAGTCGAGCCTGATCCGAGCCATCTCGGCGGCCCGGCCCCGGGTCGCGGACTATCCCTTCACCACCCTGCACCCCCATCTGGGTGTGGTGCGGGTGGAGGCCGACCGCAGCTTCGTGGTGGCCGATATTCCCGGGCTGGTGGAGGGGGCCGCCGACGGCCACGGCCTGGGGATCCGCTTCCTCAAGCACCTGGAACGCACCCGGCTGCTGCTGCATCTGGTGGATGTGGCGCCCGTGGAGCCGGACCGGGACCCCGCCGACGACGTGGCGGTGGTGGCCGCCGAGCTGGCCCGCTTCAGCCCCGAGCTGGCCTCCCGGGAACGCTGGCTGGTGGTGAACAAGATGGACTTGGTGCCGGCGGACGGACGCGAGCAGCGGGTGGCCGAGCTGGTGCAACGGCTGGGCTGGTGCGGGCCGGTGTTTGCAGTTTCCGCGCTGGCCGGCAACGGCACCGAGACCCTTTGCCAGCGCATCATGTCGCGCCTGGAGTCTCTGGCGATGGAGCCGGCCGATGGCGACTGAAGCGGGGGGCCCACCCCGGCGCTGGGTGGTGAAGGTGGGCAGCGCCCTGGTGACCCGCGACGGCCAGGGCCTGGACCGGGACCGCATCCGTGACTGGGTGGAGCAGATCGCGGCGCTGTGCGACGCCGGCCTGCAGGTAGTGCTGGTGTCCTCCGGCTCGGTGGCCGAGGGCCGCCAGCGCCTGGGCTGGACGCGCCGGCCGCACGAGCTCTACCGGCTGCAGGCGGCGGCGGCGGTGGGCCAGATGGGCCTGGTGCAGGCCTACGAGTCCGAGTTTCAGCGCTTCGGCCGCCATACCGCCCAGGTTCTGCTCACTCACGAGGATCTGGCCGACCGGCGCCGCTACCTGAATGCCCGCAGCACCCTGCGCGAGCTGCTGCGCCTCGGCGTGGTGCCGGTGATCAACGAGAACGACACCGTCGCTGCGGAGGAAATCCGCTTCGGCGACAACGACACCCTGGCCGCCCTGGTAACCAACCTGCTGGAGGCGGAGCTGCTGGTCATCCTCACCGATCAGCAGGGCCTGTTCGATGCCGATCCGCGCCAGTCGCCCGGGGCGCAGCTGGTGAGGGAAGCCACGGCCGACGACCCGAAGCTGCTGGCGTTGTGCTCCGATGCGCCTGGGGTGCTGGGCAGCGGCGGCATGCGGGCCAAGGTTCTGGCCGCCGCCCGGGCGGCCCGCTCCGGGGCGGCGACGGTGATCGCCTCAGGCCGTGAACCGGGGGTGCTGTCCCGGCTCCACACGGGGGAGGCGTTGGGAACCCGCCTGCGGCCGGCCCGCGAGCCCCTGGCGGCGCGCAAGCGCTGGCTGGCGGGGCAGCTGCAGGTGCGGGGCCGGTTGTGGCTGGACGAGGGGGCGGTGCGGGTTCTCTGGGAGGCCGGCCGCAGCCTGCTGCCGGTGGGGGTGAGCCGGGTGGAAGGGCAGTTCGTGCGCGGCGAGATGGTGGCCTGTCTGACGCCCGACGGGCGGGAGGTGGCGCGCGGGCTGGTGAACTACAGCGCGGCAGAAGCCGAGCGCATCAAGGGCCAGCCCTCCAGCCGCATCGGGGAGTTATTGGGCTACGTGGACGAGCCGGAGCTCATCCACCGGGACAACCTGGTGCTGACGGGGTAGGGCGCCCCGGCGGGCGCTGCCGATCAGGCCTCCAGCGCGCGGATGTGCTGGGCCAGCCGGCTCTTGTGTCGGGCGGCCTTGTTGCGGTGAATCAACCCCTTGCCGGCCATGCTGTCGATCACCGGCATGGCGGTGCGCAAGGCCTGCTCCGCCGCGGCCTTGTCGCCGGACTCGATGGCGGTGTGCACCTTCTTCACCTGGGTGCGCAGCATGGAGCGCTGGGCCTGGTTATGGCGGCGGCGCTGCTCCGCCTGGCGGGCGCGCTTCTTGGCTGAGGCGATGTTGGCCAAAGTGCCGACTCCTGAGATCTATGGGCGGTTCCGGAAAGCCCGCTAATATGCGGATCTGCCGGGGAACTGTCAACTGGGAGGATGCGCTCGGCGGGCCCCGCGCAGCGCGGGGGTGCCGGCAGGGCGCACCGGTCCGCTACCATCCGCCGATTCCACTGCTCTCGGGAGAGCCATCTTGACCAACCGCCTGCTGCGCGGCGTGCTCACTTTCGGCTCGTTCACCATGGTCTCCCGGGTGCTGGGGCTGGCCCGGGACGTCGTGATCGGCGCCGTGTTCGGGCCGTCGCCGGCGGCGGACGCCTTCTTCGTGGCCTTCAAGATCCCCAACTTCATGCGCCGACTGTTCGCGGAGGGGGCTTTCGCCCACGCCTTCGTGCCGGTGCTGAGCGCCCAACGCCAGGAGGGCAGTCACGCGGAGGTGCGCGACCTGGCGGCGCGGGTGATCGGTAACCTGGCCCTGGTGCTGGGCGTGCTGACCGTGCTGGGGGTGGTGTTCGCGCCCTCGCTGGTCACCGTGTTCGCCCCCGGCTTTGTGGACGAGCCGGAGCGTTTCGGCCTGGCCGCCGAGATGCTGCGCTGGACGTTCCCCTACCTGCTGCTGATCTCGCTCACGGCGGCGGCCGGGGCGGTGCTCAACACCTACGGCTCGTTCGGGCCGCCGGCCCTGGCGCCGGTGCTGCTCAACCTGTGCCTGATCGGCGCGGCCCTGGGGCCGGTGCACTGGGTGGAGCCGGACATCCTGGCCCTGGCTCTGGCGGTGTTTGTCGCCGGCATCCTGCAACTGCTGCTGCAGCTGCCGTTTCTGGCTCGCCGGGGGCTGCTGGCCTGGCCCCGGGTCGACTGGCGTCACCCCGGGGTGCGGCGGGTGCTGGTGCTGATGGGCCCGGCGGTGTTCGGCTCCTCCGTGGCTCAGATCAACCTGCTGGTGGATACCGTGCTGGCGTCCTTTCTGATGGCCGGCAGCGTGAGCTGGCTGTACTTCTCGGACCGGCTGGTGGAGCTGCCCCTGGGGGTCTTCGGCGTCGCCCTGGGCACGGTGATCCTGCCCCGGCTGTCCCGCCACCACGCCGGTGCGTCGGTTGCCGAGTTCAGTCACACCCTGGATTGGGCGCTGCGCCTGGCGCTGCTCATCGTGCTGCCGTCCACGGTGGGCCTGGTGATGCTGTCCGGCCCGATCCTGGCAACCCTGTTCCAGTACGGAGCCTTCGCCGCGTCCGACGTCTATGCCGCCCGGTTGAGCCTGGCCGCCTACTCTTTCGGCCTGGCCGGCTTCATGCTGGTGAAGGTGCTCGCCCCGGGCTTCTTCGCCCGCCAGGACACCCGCACCCCGGTCAAGTGCGCCGCCGCCTCCATGGGGCTGAACATGATCCTCAGCACACTCGGTGTGGTCCTGCTGCTGGATACCGGTGTCGGCCACGCGGCCCTGGCCGGCGCCACCGCCGTCGCGGCCGCTGCCAACGCCGCCATGCTGTGGCGCGGGCTGCGGCGTCGGGGCGTGTACCGGCCGGAGCCCGGCTGGGGGCGGCTGTGGCGCCAGGCGGGGACGGCCACCCTGGCCATGGGGGCGGTCCTCTACCTGCCGGGCACGGCCACGGCCCACTGGATTGCCGTCGGCGCGCCGCTGCGCATCGCCTGGCTGGCGGGGGCGCTGGCCGGGGGGGCGGCCGTCTACCTGGGCGTGCTCTGGCTGCTGGGCCTGCGGCCCGCTCACCTGCGCGAGCCTTCCCATCGCGTGGCTGAGGAGTAGCGCCCTCCCGTATAATCGCCGGTTTCGACGTGTCGTTTCGAAGTCGGAGCGGGCAGACGGGGCAGCCGGGCGGTGAACCATGACGCGCAATGGGGACGGATGAAGACATCCCCATGGAGTTGATCCGCGGCAGCCACAACCTGGCGGCGCGCCACCGCGGCTGTGTCGCCACCATCGGCAACTTCGATGGCGTGCACCTGGGGCACCAGGCGGTGATACGGCGGCTGCGGGAGGCCGCGGCCGAGGCCGGGCTGCCGGCCACCCTGGTGACCTTCGAGCCCCATCCCCGGGAGTACTTCCAGCCGGCCGCCGCGCCGGCCCGGATCACCGGGCTGCGGGACAAACTCCGCGCCCTGTCCGAGGCGGGGGTGGACCGGGTGCTGTGCCTGGAGTTCGGCGCGCGGCTGGCCAGCCAGTCGGCCGAGAGCTTCGTCGAGGACGTACTGCTGGAGCGCCTGGGGGTCCACTACCTGATGGTGGGGGACGACTTCCGCTTCGGGTACCGCCGACGCGGCGACTACTCGTTGCTGGAGCGCTACGCGGCCAGCCGGGGTTTCCAGCTGACCCGGATGCCGACGGTGCGCCGGGACGGCATCCGGGTCAGCAGCACCGCCGTGCGCGAGGCCCTTATCCAGGGCAGCCTGGATGCTGCCGCCCGCCTGCTGGGGCGGCGTTATCGGATCTCCGGGCGGGTGGCCCGGGGCCGGGCCCTGGGCCGGCGGCTGGGCTGGCCCACCATCAACCTGGTGCTGCACCATGGCCGGCCGGCGGTGTCGGGCATCTTCGCCGTGGCGGTGCACGGCGTGGGCAGCGAGCCCCATCCCGGGGTCGCCAACGTGGGCAACCGGCCCACGGTGGCCGGCCGGCGCACGCTGCTGGAGGTGCACCTGCTGGACTTCGAGGGCGACCTCTACGGCCGCCACGTCAGCGTGGAGTTCCTGGCCCGGCGCCGGGACGAGCTGCACTTCGACAGCCTGGAGGCCCTGAGCCGGGAAATCGACCGTGATGCCGCCTGGGCGCGGGCCCATTTCGCCGCCGGTACCGGCACCTGAGGGGCCGCTGCCGCGGCGGTCCCCCGGTGTTCACCGGCCTGTCTGCAAGAACCGCAGGATGACCAAGTGACCGACTATAAGCACACCCTGAACCTGCCGAAGACCGACTTTCCCATGCGCGCCGGGCTGGCCCAGCGGGAGCCGGAGCGGGCCGAGCGCTGGCGCGAGCAGGGGCTGCACCAGGCAATGCGGGAGGCCCGCCGGGGCCGGGAGAAGTTCATCCTCCACGATGGCCCGCCCTACGCCAACGGCGACATCCACATCGGTCACGCGGTCAACAAGATCCTCAAGGACATCATCGTCAAGGCCCGCAGCCTGGACGGCCTCGACTCGGTCTACGTTCCCGGCTGGGACTGCCACGGCCTGCCCATTGAGCATAAGGTGGAGCAGACCCTGGGCCGGGCAGGGGAGAAGGTCAGCCCCAACGAGTTCCGGGCCGCCTGCCGGGAGTTCGCCGCCAGCCAGGTGGCGGGCCAGAGCCGGGACTTCCAGCGCCTGGGCGTGCTCGGCGACTGGGAGCACCCCTACCTCACCATGGACTTCGCCACCGAGGCGGGCATCCTGCGCGCCCTGGGCGAGCTGGTGGCCAACGGCCATCTGCGCCGGGGCTTCAAGCCGGTGTACTGGTGCGCGGACTGCCGCAGCGCCCTGGCGGAGGCCGAGGTGGAGTACGAGCAGCGCACCTCGCCGGCCATCGACGTGCGCTTTCTGGCGGTGGCGGCGGCCGACCTGGCCGCGCGGTTCGGCGTGGAGGCCGCTGACCGGCCGGCCTCGGTAGTGATCTGGACCACGACGCCGTGGACCCTGCCCGCCAACCAGGCGGTGGCTGTGCATCCGGAACTCCAGTACCTGCTGCTGGAGGTTGAAGGCCCGGCGGGCACCGAGCTGCTGGTGCTGGCCGAGGCGCTGGCCGAGAGCGCCCTGCAGCGCTACGGCGCCACCTCCCACCGGGAACTGGGCCGGCGCCCCGGCCGCGAGCTGGAGGGTCTGCAGCTCAGGCACCCCTTCCTGGAGCGCCAGGTGCCGGTGATCGTCGGTGACCACGTCACCACCGAGGCGGGCACCGGCGCCGTGCACACCGCCCCGGGTCACGGCGTGGACGACTTCATCGTCGGCCAGGCCTACGACCTGCCCCTGGACAACCCGGTGGACGACGACGGGCGCTTCCTGCCCTCCACCGAGCACTTCGCCGGGCGGCCAGTGTTCGAGGCCAACGCCGACGTCGTGGCGCTGCTGGAGCAGCGGGGCATGCTGCTGCGCCAGGTCCGCTATGAGCACAGCTACCCCCACTGCTGGCGCCACAAGACCCCCATCATCTTCCGGGCCACGCCCCAGTGGTTCATGAACCTGGACGTCCACGACATCCGCAGGCGTACCCTGGAGGCGCTGCCGGAGGTGCAGTGGATCCCGGCCTGGGGCCAGGCCCGCATGGACGCCATGGTGCGCAACCGCCCGGAGTGGTGCATCTCCCGGCAGCGCACCTGGGGCGTGCCCATCGCGCTGTTCGTGCACCGCGAGACCGGCGACATCCATCCCCGCACCGGCGAACTCATGGAGCAGGTGGCGCAGCGCGTGGCCGAGGGCGGCATCGAGGCCTGGTTCGCGCTCGATCCCGCCGAGCTCCTGGGCGAGGAGGCCGCCTACTACCGCAAGGTCGAGGACATCCTCGACGTCTGGTTCGACTCCGGTACCACCCACGCCACGGTGCTGGAGCAGCGTCCGGATCTGCGCTCCCCGGCGGATCTCTACCTGGAGGGCTCCGACCAGCACCGGGGCTGGTTCCAGTCGTCCCTGCTCACCGGCATGATGATGCGCGGCCGGCCGCCCTACCGGGCGGTGCTGACCCACGGCTTCACCGTGGACGAGAAGGGCCACAAGATGTCCAAGTCCCGGGGCAACGTGGTGGCGCCCCAGAAGGTCATGGACACCCTGGGGGCGGATATCCTGCGGCTGTGGGCGGCCTCCACCGACTACAGCGGCGAGATGGCGGTCTCCGACCAGATCCTCAAGCGCACCGCGGACACCTACCGGCGGCTGCGCAACACCGCGCGCTTTCTGCTGGCCAATACCCACGACTTCGATCCGGCCGCCGACCGGGTGGCGTTCGAGGACATGCTGCCCCTGGACCGCTGGGCGGTGGACCGCGCCTGGCGGCTCCAGGAGCGGGTGCGGGCGGCCTACCAGCGCTATGACTTTCTGGAGGTTCTCCAGCAGACCCACAACTTCTGCGTGCTGGATCTGGGTGGCTTCTACCTGGACGTCACCAAGGACCGCCAGTACACCACCCGCGCCGGCAGCCTGGCCCGGCGCTCCTGCCAGAGCGCCATGCACCATATCGCCGAGGCCCTGGTGCGCTGGCTGGCGCCGGTGCTGAGCTTCACCGCCGAGGAGATCTGGGGCCACCTGCCGGCCCCCCGGGAGGATTCGGTGTTCCTGGCCGAGTGGTACGAGGGCCTCGCGCCCTGGAACGAGGCGCCCCTGGATCGTGCCTTCTGGGACTCGGTGCTGGAACTGCGCGAGGCGGTGAACAAGCGCATCGAGGAGCTGCGCAGCGAGTCGGTGCTGGGGGCGAGCCTGGACGCCGATGTCGACCTCTACTGCCCCGAGCCACTGGCCTCGGTCTGGGGCGCGCTGGGGGAGGAGCTGCGCTTTTTGCTGATCACCTCCGAGGCGCGGGTGCATCCCCTGGAGAAGCGCCCCGCTGACGCCATCGCCGCCCGCCTTGAGGGCGGTACGGAGTACGCCCTGCAGGTCCAGCGCAGCCCGCATCCCAAGTGCGTGCGCTGCTGGCACCGACGCGCCGACGTGGGCAGCGATGCCGCCCATCCGGAGCTTTGTGGCCGCTGCGTGAGCAACGTGGATGGCGACGGCGAAGTGCGCCGCATTGGCTGAGGGCGCTGGCATGCTCGGCCGTGGGCTGGTGATCGCTGTGGCGGTGCTGGGGCTGGACCAGCTCACCAAGCTCTGGGCGGATACCGCGCTCACGCCCTACCACCCGCTGGCCATCATGCCCCTGCTGAACCTCACCCTGAGCTACAACCCGGGGGCGGCGTTCAGTTTTCTGAGCGACCAGGGGGGCTGGCAGCGCTGGCTGTTCAGTGGCCTGGCCGTCGCGGTGAGTGCCTACATCGTGTTCTGGCTGAAGCGCCTGCCGCCGGCCCACCGCTGGGAGGGCACCGGCCTGGCCCTCGTGCTGGGCGGCGCCGTGGGCAACCTGCTGGACCGTCTCACCCGGGGCGTGGTGGTCGACTTCATCGACGTGCACTACGCCGGCTGGCACTGGCCGGCTTTCAACGTGGCCGACAGCGCCATTACGGTCGGCGTCGGTATCCTGCTGGCGGTGACCCTGTTGGGGCCGCGCGATGGCTGACCCGGCCGCCGGTGGCGTGCGAGAATAGCTCCCGTCCCTAGCTCTGGAGCAACCCCCCATGCAGAAGATTCGGCTGGCCAACCCCCGCGGTTTCTGCGCCGGCGTGGACCGGGCCATCGGCGTGGTGGAGAAGGCCCTGGAGGCTTTCGGCGCCCCCATTTACGTCCGCCACGAGGTGGTGCACAACCGCCGGGTGGTGGACGAGCTCCGGGACAAGGGCGCCGTGTTCGTCGAGGAGCTGGAAGACGTCCCTGCCGAGGCCACGGTTATCTTCAGCGCCCACGGCGTGTCGCTGGCGGTGCGCCGCGAGGCCGAGGCCCGGGGCCTGCGGGTGTTCGACGCCACCTGTCCGCTGGTCACCAAGGTCCACATCGAAGTGCAGCGCTACGCCCGGGAGGGGCGCGAGGTCATCCTCATCGGCCACGCCGGCCATCCCGAGGTGGAAGGCACCATCGGCCAGTACGAGCGCGAGGGCGGCCGGGGCACCATTCACCTGGTGGAGAGCGCCGAGGGCGTCGCGGATCTCCAGGTGCAGGATCCGGAGAACCTCGCCTACGTGAGCCAGACGACGCTCTCCATGGACGACACCGCGGGGGTCATCGAGGCGCTGCGCGACCGCTTCCCGTCGATCCGCGGCCCCCACAGGGACGACATCTGCTACGCCACCCAGAACCGCCAGGACGCGGTCCGCGAGATGGCCGACCAGGTGGACGTGATGATCGTGGTGGGCTCGGGGAACAGCTCCAACACCAAGCGCCTCAAGGAGATCTCCGAGCGACTGGGGATCGCCGCCTACCAGATCGATACCGCCGACGAACTGCAGCGCGAGTGGGTGGCGGACAAGCCCGTGGTGGGTGTCACCTCCGGCGCCTCGGCCCCCGAGGTCCTGGTGCAGGGCGTGGTGGACCGCCTGGTGGAGTGGGGTGCCCGCCGCCCGCAGCAGGACGGCAGCCACACCGAAGACATCGTCTTCTCCCTGCCCCGGGATCTGCTGCGCAGCCTGGCCCGCAAGGCGGGTTGAATACCCTGCTGGCTCACGGGCAGTGTCGCCCGGTGGCCGCCAGCGCCATGGGACGCAGCCGGCCCGTCATGGTGAGGATCAGGGCCCGCGCATGCTGCGGGCCCCGGGCATCGCAAATTCGGAAAGTATCCATGTAGCCCGAGGCCGTTCCCAGGGCGGTGTACACCACTCTGCGGGCTACCTGGGAGCCGCCGGTGCGGATGGTCACCTGGCCTGGCGGGCCCTCGGGTGCCCGGCGCAGAATCCGGCCGCCGTCCTCACATTGCAGATCGCCGTCGGCGTCGCCGCAGTCCCGGCTGCCATCCGGATCCTCGAATACCAGCCAGCCCTGCTCCCAGCCGCCGCTGCCGGCGCAGACGCCCGGCGAGTTGCTGTTGCAGATGACCACGTCGCGCCGGCGGCGAACCGCCTCGCTGCGGGCCAGCGAATGGGCGGCGTGGAAGCCGTTGACCACGGAGACAAGGCGGTTGTCCCGAACCAAGGTTGCCAGGCTCGGAACGGCGACCGTGACGATTATCGCGGCCACCGCCAAGCCCACGAGAAGCTCGACGAGGGTGAAGCCCGCGGACGCGCGCATAGGTCTGATCCTCCCTGATCGTGGCTGCCTCCATGGCAGAACCCGGCGGGGGGGACGCCCCCCAGTGCTGAGCCAGACTTTAGCCCTTGCCGGGCCGGCTTACCAGCAGTCCTGCACCGTCATCGTGCCCGACTCGCCCCGCACGCCAGTGGAGTCGAGGGTGAGGTTGCCGCAATTTGCGTCGGCGATCTGGGGCGTGGCCGTCAGCTGCACGCATTCGGCGATGCCGCCCCCGCAGGCCGCTGCCGTAATGCGGTAGCGATCCTCCTCGGAGGCAACCGCTCCGGAACCGGCGTCCGGATAGCCGAGAGTGGCGGTGAGCGACGTGGTGTAGGTGCTGTTCAGGCTGTAGAAGCGTTCCTCGGCCCCCATGACCTCCATCAGCATGGCCTTGCCTTCAGCGCGGCGGGACTTGGCCATCTGCTCGGTGTAGGCGGGGTAGGCGATGGCCGCCACGATGGCCACGATGGCCACCGTGATCATCAGTTCGATGAGCGTGAACCCCGCCGTGGGGCGGGCCGCAGCGCGCCGCCCGCCATTCTCGAAGGTTGCTGCGCTGGCCATGGCCTATCGGACCTCCTGCCAGACTTCCCGGCGCCGAGTGCCGGTGTTGTTGTTGATCCCCTCCAGTCCTCCGGAGGAGCCGCTCAGCACCTTGCGTTCGCCACCGGGGCAGTCGGGGCAGGCCAGCGTGGTGGGTGGCGAGGGGATGCCCACCAGCGACTGCTTGCCGCTAGGCGGCAAGCGGACGGTCTCGTCGGTGCCGTCGCCGTCGATGTCTATCACCAGCTCGATCATGTCCTCCAGGTTGAACAGCCCGTCGTCATCAAGGTCAAAGGGCGCGAACGGCAGGCGGCCACCGTTGCGCACATCGAGTTCCATCAGGAAGCCGGTGCCACCGAACTGGCAGGGGTCATCCAGAGGGATGACGGTGCTCGCCAGGAGGCGGTTGTCCCGCAGCACGACCCGGGAAATGATGCGCTCACCGTTGGTCGGCAGATCCATGAACCAGCCGCGATCCACGGGGTTGGCGCTGCCGTCGAACCAGGTGACGGGATCGGACGAGGTGACTCGGACGCGAGCTCCGCCGGCGACGGTCACTTCGGTCAGTACGCTCTGCTGCACCAGCTCGTTGCGCAGGACCGGAGGCGTCTCGCTGAGGTCTGTATCCCACACGGCGTAGAGGCTCTGGGTCGGCTCTGTGACGCTGATATTGCCGTCCGCGGTCTCGTAGTACTTGCCGGTGCCGAACACCAGCAACTGCCCCTGATTGGTCGGGTGGGTGCGTACCGACGGCGCCGCGGTGATGGGCTGGCGCAGGCCGTCGTCGTTTACCGCCCGGAACAGCGGCACCGGCGTGGCTACGGTGCCGAAAGCGCTGGCCCAGTTGCTGGGGGTGGCGTCGGTGACGTCGATCTTCCAGAGTTCGCCCAGGGTGTCTCCGGCGTAGACGAAGTCGACGACCAGGTCGCCGTCCACGTCTGCCGTGGCCACCGTGGACACGCCCCGGTAGTTGGGCAGCCCAGGCACCGCGCTGAACGGCAGGGTGACGGTGTGCAACAGGTTGCCGGTGGCGAGATCGATGAAAAAGATCTTGCCGTCGCCGGTGGTGCTGTCGTTGTCGGTGGTGCCGTCGCCGTCATCGTCGGCCCGGTTGTCGTAGCCGCTGCCCACCACCACCATCCACTTGCCGTTTTGCATGCGCACCACGGCGGGCCGGCTGAAGGTGAACCCCAGATCCCGGTGGCCGTCCACCACCGCGGCGCTGCCCGGGTCGTCCACATCGTCGAACTCCCAGAGCACCAGGTCGTCGGCGTTGGCCTCGGAGAACAGCGCCGGGTTGGTGATATCCAGGGCGTAGAGGCCCTGTCCGCCGCCGTTCAGGCCACCCACCAGCACCGTCCGCCAACCAGGGCCGGCCCCCAGCCAGGCGTCCATCATGCGCGGGCTGGCATCGACGAAATAGCGGTGGGTGTAGCTGGGGGAGGTCAGTTCGGACAGGTTGGGCATGAGCATCGAGGGCACGAAGGCCAGTTCCTCGAGGCCGGTCTCGGCCGCGAAACCATGGACCATGCCGTCATTGGCTCCCACGTACACCATTTCGGGGCGGCTCGCGTTGCCGGTCGCGAAGCTCAGATAGCTGGTCGCCTCCGGGGCGCCCAGGAACCGGTCGAACTGGAACGGGGAGTCGCCCACGAAGACGGGCGCGGAGTTGATGATGTCGCCCAGCAGGCGCGGCACGCCGCCCACCACGGGCCGGTCGCGGAAGCTGCCGCCGTTGCGGATCTCGGTGGACACGTCGCCGCGCAGGAAATCCACCCGGCTCTCTCCCAGGCCGTCGGCGCTGCCGGTGTCCGGGTTGACGTTCAGGAGGGCCTGCTGGGCCCCGTCCAGGCTCGCCCAGCGGAACGGGATGCCACCGCCGCTGGTGTCGGAGGTGATAATGCTGCGGGAGGCGGCGGGCGTTGGCCGCTCGCCCAGCACGCGGCCGGCGTCCCACTCGATGCCGGCGTCAGTCACCGTGCCGGTGGCGTCCACCGGCAGGGCACCGGCGGCGCCCAGGGGGACTGACAGCAGCCGCCCGTACCAGAGCTGGGTGATGAAGATGGGCTGGTAGATCTTGGTGTCGGTCTCGGTGGCGATGCCGGTGTTGGTGCCCACCGGGGCGCTGGAGGAGGCCTGCTCGATGATGGTGCCGAACACGGACTCCAGGGAGTCCTCCAGCTTCTGGGGGTCTACCGCGAAGAAGTAGTTGTCGGGCAGGCCGTCGGCGTCCCGGTCCCACTCCTCGACCACGTCCGGAGCGCCTTCCACGCTGCCCGCGTCGACGTCCTGGAAGCCGCCCCACTTGGAGGCGTAGTAGAGCGGCGAGCGCAGGAAATCGGCGGCGGAACTGCCCACCGGGTAGACGGCGCTGGTTGGCGCGTCATTCACATTGCAGTTGGTGCAGCCGGTTACGCCGCTTGGGTCATCGAAGGAGTAACCCTCGATGCCGGAGTGGGCGTGAAATCCGTCCGCGGTTGTGCCGCTCAGCACGTAGCCAAAGCCCATGACACCGCTGGTGGAATCGCCGAAGGTGCGGGTGGTGACAGCAAGCTGGGCCGAATCGCCGCTGCCGGACACCTGATAGTTCAGCACACCGGCCATGTCCTGGTCGAAATCGCCGCCCTGCTCGCTGTCCTCCCAGAGGATGAAGAACGTGCCGCTGTCGGCCGTGCGCTCGACGATCTTGAAGTCGACGATGGCGCAGTTGCCGACACCGGTGCCCCGGGTGTTCTGGCAGGCGGGCACCAGGGTGACCGGTTCGGCGCGGCCCGGTATGGGTATGGTCACCTGGGGCAGGGCGGTAGCCAGTTCCACCCCGTAGGTGGTGACGGTCTGCTCCTCGTGGGGGGCGATGCCGTAGCCGGGCCGGATGTCCTCGGTGTGGGCGAAGTGCGCCAGGCCCGCGACGTGGTAGGTGCCGGACAGGCGTGGTGTCTCGGGGCAGACGC
>CAZAQB010000012.1:0-39729 GCA_964487155.1 uncultured Ectothiorhodospiraceae bacterium | reverse complement strand
GGACCCAGTTCGCCAGGCGAACTCCCGGTGCATTTTCAAACGGGATATGTCAGAGGTACATCTTTACGCGGCGCGTTCCAAGTTGACAGTCGGGCAGGCTTTGCAGGGTGCGCCTAGAAGGGCGCCCGCTCGCCCAGGTGCTTTTACGGCACCATGCGCTTGTGCAGCACGCCGAAGACGACCACGTGTTGTTCATGAACCAGGTAATAGATGATGTGACTGGCATGGGGAAAACTCAGCACGCCGACGCCGAGCTCCGGTCTGGCTTTACCCAGGGAAGGGGTCTCAGCCAGCAGTCTCAGGGTCTGCCGAAGATCTGCGAGATAGTTTCGTGACTGGTCTGCGCCCCATTGCGTTAGCGTGAATTGCCGGATACCGATCAAGTCCGACTGAGCGTCGGGCGTTAAGCGGTAAGCGGGCATCAATCGAGGCGGCCGGCTTCCAGGTCATCAAAAAACGCTTCGCCATCGGTCAGTGTCCCCGCGGCGATATCGGCCCTGGCCTGCATGGCTCGCGACTGCAAAACCTGCCGCTTGAGCAGCTCAATACTCTCGTATTCTTCGGTGGATATCACCACGGCAGCAGGTTTGCCGTTCTTGTTAATGAGAACCGGGCCCCGTTGAACTCTGAGCAGCAGGTCACCAAATTGCGTTTTCGCTTCATTGGCTGAAAGGCTATCCACGGTTGCCACCTCAGCTTAAATATCGTTCGATTCGTTCATTATTGTCGGATCGACCGATAGGTGTCAAACCCTAAGATGACGCTGCACCGAGGCAAAAGGTGGGTCTCGAGGGTTCCTCTCCTGAGACGGAGACGGTATGCGGCCAACGTTCTGGCCGCGTAGGTCAGCGGGCGGGGACCACCTTGACCCAGTAGGCGGTGCGGTAGCTGAGCTCGACCGGCAGGCTGTCGGCCAGGCTTTGCAGGGCGCGGTCGGTGTCCTGAGTGGAAAAGACGCCACTGATGGTCAGATCGGCGACGGCGGGATCGTACCGGGTGAAGCCCGGGCGGTAGCGGCCGATCTCTTCGATAAACTCCGCCACCCGCATGCCCCTGGCGACGAGCTTGCCCTGGCGCCAGGCGACCGCGGCGGGTTGAAATGGGGCGGGCGGCCCGACCCGGGTGCTATCGAGCCGGGTCTGCTGGCCCGCGTTTACCCGTTGCGAGGAGCTGCTCCGGGCGGGGCGCGCTTCCACGGCGCCTTCCAGCACGGCGACCCGGGTGTGCTGCTCGAACTGGCGCACGCTGAACTCCGTGCCCAGGGCCAGCAGTTGGCCGAAGCGGGTATCTACCACGAACTCACGGCGTGGGGATTCGGGGCCGGTTGTGACCAGCATCTCCCCATGATGGAGCTGGATGCGCCGCTGTCGGGGCGAGAAAACCACATCCACGGCAGTGCCGGTATTGAGGACAAGCCGGGTGCCGTCTTCCAGGGTGAAGCTGCGGGTCTCGCCGACGCCGGTCTGGTATTGGGCCATCAGTCCGCGCCCGAATCGGGTGTGGCTCGCACCCAGCCAGGTGGCCGTGACGCCGACGCCCGCGAATGCCGACAGCTTCAGAAATCGGCGCCGCGACATCACGGCCCGGCGGGCCTGTTCCAGCGCCCGGGTGCCGCCCGTGCCTGCCGGCACGGCGGCAAACTTGCCCGAGACCTGGCACATGCGCTGCCAGGCGTGTTCGTGCCGGGGATCCTCGTCGCGCCAGCGCTGGCAGTCGATGCGGTCCTGCTCGGTGACGTCATCGGCCAGCAGGCGTGCCATCCAGCTTGCCGCCGCTTCGATGGCGTCGTCGTCGCTGTTGCGCCGGGCGGCCTCCGCCAGCCCCTGGCGGCTGGCCAGGGTCACGGTTGCTCCAGCGCCAGGCAGCAGGCCGCCAGCCCACGGGCGACGTACTTTTCCACGGAGGAGATGGACACCGACAGTTCCCTGGCAATCGCGGCATAGCTCAGGCCGTCGAGCTGACGCAGCAGCAGGGCCCGGCGCACCTTGGACGGCAGGCCATCGAGCAGGGCGTCGATCTCCATCAGGGTCTCGATGATGGCGTGATGGGTCTCCGGGCCGGGTGCGGAGGCTTCCGGTAGCTGGCTCAGGCTCTCCAGGTAGGCCTCTTCGATCTTCTGCCGGCGGAAGCGGTCGATCATCAACCCCTTGGCGATGCGCACCAGATAGCGCCGGGATTCGCCATACGGCGGCAGGTTGCCGGTCTTCAGCAGGCGCAGGAAGGTGTCATGGGCCAGGTCCGCCGCCGCCTCCGAACAGCCGACACGGGTGTACAGCCAGCCGCGCAACCAGGGCTGGTTGTCTTTGTAGAGACTGCTTATCGGACAAGCGGTGTCGGCCGGCGGCATACGGATTCGGGCACTTGAGATCGCAAGCTACGCGAACGATAACGATTAGTATCCGCGGGGTCAAAGTTATCATCACTGGCGTGGCGTACCCGTCGAGCCCATCGACCGGTTGCGGGAAGCGACGGGTGCCTGAGCCGGCCGTCGCTGGCGGTTGATCAGTTAATTCGTGAATCAGTTGATGGGTCAGTCAGTCGACCGGGGTCGGCGGCCTGGCAATTGCGGTTGCTTCGCCCCGGATCAACTGATTAACCGGTTAACGGAACAACCCATTCACCGGCCCTGCGCCAAGGCGCGGATGCGCTCCTCCAGGGGCGGGTGGGACATGAACGCCCGGCGCAGGCCCTGGCTGACCCGGCCGGAGATGCCGAAGGCCTCCATCTCGTCGGGCAGCGGCTGGCTGCCGGCGGAGACCCGGCGCAGCTTGTCCAGGGCGCGGATCATGCTCTCGCGGCCGGCCAGCCGGGCGCCGCCCACGTCGGCCCGGAACTCCCGGTAGCGGGAGAACCACATGACGATCATGGTGGCCAGCAGGCCCAGCACGATCTCGGCCGCGATCATGGCGACCCAGAAGCCGATGCCGTGGCCACGCTCGTTGCGGAATATGGCCCGGTCCACGAACTGGCCGATCACCCGGGCCAGGATGATCACCAGGGTGTTCAGCACCCCCTGAATCAGGGTCAGGGTCACCATGTCGCCGTTGGCCACGTGGCTTACCTCGTGGCCCAGCACGGCCTCGGCCTCGTCCCGGTCCATGACCCGCAGCAGTCCGGTGCTCACCGCCACCAGGGCGTCGTCACGCTTCATGCCGGTAGCGAAGGCGTTCACCTGGTCCGACTCCCAGATGGCTACCTCGGGCATGCCGATGCCTGCCTGGCGGGCCTGGCGGCGCACCGTCTCCACCAGCCAGTGCTCGGTGGGATCGGAAGGCTGCTGGATCACCCGCAGCCCCATGGTGCGCTTGGCGATCCACTTGGACATCGCCAGCGAGACGAACGCCCCGCCCATGCCGAACACCGCAGCCAGCACCACCAGGCCGGTCGTGGGCAGGGCGATGCCCTGCTGGGCCAGCCAGGGCTCGAGCACGTTCAGCACGGCGCTCAGCAGCACCAGCACGGCGAGGTTGACGGATACGAACAGCCCGACGCGCTTCATGGAGTTGCATCCTCCCGACTTGCAGGGTCCCGGGGATGGGGACCGAGGCTATAGATGGGGGCGCCGGGGGGAAGTTCCAGGGGGCGAGAGGCAGCACGGCCCCGGACCCCGGCACCGTGGGAACGGCTCTTCAGCCGCGATGCCCTTCCAGGGGACTGAGGACTGCGGACTGAGGACTGAGGACTGAGGACTGAGTGGAAGAGGGGGTTCGATAGACGCCGCGGCTGGGTCACGCGTTACTCAGTCCTCAGTCCTCAGTCCCTTCAACCCCTCCCCCCGGACTCCGCTCCGCTCCCCGCCCCCCCGCCGGAGCAGACGCCTCTGCCCCGGCCTACGACGGCCGGCGCAGGGCGTCCACCCGCTGGAAGCCGCGGGGCAGCGGCCGGCCGCGGCGGCCCCGCTCAGCCTGGTAGGCGTCCAGGTCGGTGGGCTTGAGGGTGAAGGTGCGCCGCCCCGCCTGCAGCACCACGCCCTCCCCCTCCGGCACCGGCAGCGCGGCCACCAGCAGCTCTTCCCGGGTCCTCAGGCGCTCGGCGGGGATGCCGATAATCTTGTTGCCCTTGCCCCGGGGCAGCTGGGGCAGGTCCGCCAGGGGGAACACCAGCATGCGCCCGGCGCTGGTCACCGCCACCAGCCGCGCGCCCTCCAGCGCGCAGACCGGCGGGGGCTCCAGCACCCGCGCGCCCTCCGGCAGGGTCAGCAGCGCCTTGCCGGCCCGGTTCTTGGCCAGCAGGTTGTCCAGCCGTGTGACGAAACCGTAACCGGCGTCGCTCGCCAGCAGCAGCAGGCTGTCCGGATCGCCGGCCACCACGTAGAGGAATTCCGCGCCGGCCGGCGGCGACAGCCGGCCGGTGAGGGGCTCGCCCTGGCCCCGCGCCGAGGGCAGGGAGTGGGCCGGCAGGGAGTAGCTGCGGCCGGTGGAGTCCAGGAACACCGCCTGCTGATTGCTGCGCCCGGAGGCGCAGTGGCGGTAGCCGTCGCCGGCCCGGTAGCTGAGCCGCTCCGGCTCCACGTCGTGGCCCTTGGCGGCCCGCACCCAGCCCTTCTGGGACAGCACCACGGTCACCGGCTCGCTGGGAATCAGCTCGTCCTCGCGCAGCGCGCGGGCGCTGCGCCGCTCCACCAGGGGCGCGCGGCGCTCGTCGCCGTGGCGCTCGGCGTCGGCGGCCAGCTCGTCGCGCACCAGCTCGCGCAGCCGCTGCTCGGAGCCGAGGATGCCGCGGATGTCGTCGCGCTCGCGCTGCAGATCCTCCTGCTCGGCGCGGATCTTCATCTCCTCCAGCTTCGCCAGGTGGCGCAGGCGCAGCTCCAGCACCGCCTCGGCCTGGCGCTCGCTGAGCCCGAAGCGCTCCATCAGCACCGGCTTGGGCTTGTCCTCGGAGCGGATGACGGCGATCACCTCGTCGATGTTGAGATAGGCGATCAGGTAGCCGTCCAGCAGGTGCAGGCGGTCTTCCACCTTGCCCAGGCGCCACTCCAGGCGCCGGCGCACGGTGGCGGTGCGAAACTGCAGCCACTCGCTGAGGATCTCCCGCAGGTTGCGCACCCGGGGCCGGCCGTCCAGGCCGATGACGTTGAGGTTGACCCGGTAGCTGCGCTCCAGGTCGGTGGTGGCGAACAGGTGGTCCATCAGCTCCTGGGCGTCCACCCGGTTGGAGCGCGGCGTGATCACCAGACGGGTCGGACTCTCGTGGTCGGACTCGTCGCGCAGGTCCTCCACCATGGGCAGCTTCTTCTGCTGCATCTGGGCGGCGATCTGCTCCAGCACCCGGCTGCCGGAGACCTGGTAGGGCAGCGCGGTGACGATGAGATCCCGGCCCTCGCGCTCCCACACCGCCCGCGCCCGGATGCTGCCGTGGCCGGTCTCGTAGAGGCGCCGGATATCCTCGCCGGAGGTGGTGATCTCCGCGGCGGTGGGGAAGTCCGGCCCCTGGATGTGCTCGCACAGCCCCGCCACGTCGGTGTCCGGGCGATCCAGCAGGCGGATGCAGGCACTGACCACCTCGCGCAGGTTGTGGGGCGGAATGTCCGTGGCCATGCCCACGGCGATGCCGGTGCCGCCGTTCAGCAGCACGTTGGGCACCCGCGCCGGCAGCAGGGCGGGCTCCTCCATGGTGCCGTCGAAATTGGGCTGCCAGTCCACCGTGCCCTGCTCCAGCTCAGAGAGCAGCAGTGTGGCGTAGGGGGCCAGCCGCGCCTCTGTGTAGCGCATGGCGGCGAACGACTTGGGGTCGTCCGGGGAGCCCCAGTTGCCCTGGCCGTCGATCAGCGGATAGCGGTAGGCGAACGGCTGGGCCATGAGCACCATGGCCTCGTAGCAGGCGGAGTCGCCGTGCGGGTGGTACTTGCCCAGCACGTCGCCCACGGTGCGGGCGGACTTCTTGTGCTTGGAGGCGGCGGACAGGCCCAGCTCGGACATGGCGTAGACGATGCGCCGCTGGACCGGCTTGAGGCCATCCGCCACGTTGGGCAGGGCCCGGTCCAGGATGACGTACATGGAGTAGTCAAGGTAGGCCTTCTCGGTGAACTCCCGCAGCGGCCTGGATTCGAAATCGGCGTAGACGGTCTCGTCGGTCATGGATGCTCTGGGGTGAATGAATCGGGGGCGGCGGCCGGCCCGGGACCGGCGCCGCGGCGGGCGGTTACTTGATGAAGTCGACCTCGGTGCGCGATGCCGTGGCCACGGCGGCCAGGCAGCCGCCCTCGCGGCCTTCCGCGTCCCGGCAGCCGACGGCGTCGTTCAGCAGCATGCGGCCCATGTCGCCGCAGGCAAGCTCCGGCACGTCGAACACCCGCAGCGCCGTCTTGCCGGAGGGCAACGGCGCGAACTGCACCGCCAGCCGGGACGCCACCACGCCCTCGGTGTCGAACATCACCAGGTCCAGGCTGAGGTCCTCGAAGGACCGGCCGGTGCCGTTCTCCAGCACGAAGTAGACGCTGCAGCCGCCGTCATTTGCGTCCATCCGGTTCAGCTCCACGCTGAGCTCGCCGCTCTGGCCGTGAACCGGTCCGGCCAGGGCCAGCACGGCCGCGGCCAGGGTCTTGATGGTCTTGGTCATTGTCCCCTCCTGACGGGAATCCTGAATGGCATGCCCAACCCGGCACGGGCCCTCGGGCAGTTGGCGGGCGCCGGGCCGGCGGAGCGCGGCGGCATCGCGCCGCGCCCTCAACCGGGGCCGGCGCCGTCACTGCTGGTGGCAGGCCCGGCAGAGCCGCGACTCTGCCATGGGCAGGCGCAGCCGGCCAGGGGGCGGCGCCGCCAGGTCGTGGCAGCTGAGGCAGGTCATGCGCGCCTCCTGCAGGGGCAGACCCGCGCCGGCCATGGCCTGGGGCAGCGCCACGCCGATGGGATGGTGGCCGCCGGGGAAGTCTACCCCGGGCCGGTGGCACTGCAGGCAGCCGGCGGCATCCCGGAAGTCCACGTTGTCGTGGCCGCCCGCGCCGGCGGCCGGCCCCGCTGCCAGGCAGCCGGCCAGGGTCAGCACCGCGACCCAGGCTCGATATCGCGGATTCCGGTTCATGGCGCGTGCCTCCCTAACTCCCGGGCCGACGGCGGCTTAGCCGCGGCGCGGGCCGCATGCCGACAGGTTAACGGCTATCGGGGGCGTGGGGGAGCGGAGACGCCGGATGCGGCGCGATGCGCCTTATCCGGCTACGGGGGGCCTTGGCCGCACCCCGGAGCCTTGGTAGAGGCGTAGGCCGGATAAGCGAAGCGCATCCGGCGTCTTCGGCTGGTGATAGCTGCCCGCCACCCGCCCTGCGGCGGGCTGCAGCGGGCAGGACCGCCCTACTCCAGGCTCTGCACATGGGCATCGGCGCCGGCAGAGGCGAGGGCCTGCACCTCCTCGCGCACCCGGCGGTGGTGGCTGAACACGATCACCTGGGTGTGACGCGAGAACTCCGCCAGGGCCTCCAGGGTGGCCCGGGTGCGGGCGTCGTCGAACTGCACCAGCACATCGTCCACCACAAAGGGCAACGGCTCCAGGCGTTCCAGGAAATGCTCCAGGGAGGCGAGCCGCAGGGCCAGGTAGAGCTGGTCCCGGCTGCCGGTGCTCATGGCCTCCACCCCGAGGGCCTCGCCGTCCGGGCGCAGTCCCACCAGCAGCGGCTGGTCGTTGTCGTCCAGCCGGGCGTCCACGCCCTGAAAGGCACCGCAGGTCAGCTTCTGGAAGTACGCAGTGGCCCGGGCCAGGATGGGATCCCGGTGGCGGCGGCGGTAGGCCTCGATCTCGTCTCTCAGCACCCGGGCGGCCAGGCGCAGGCGCAGGTAGTGCTCGGCCTGCTCGCGCAGTTCGGCGCGCAGCTGGGCGGCCTCCTCGGCAAGGCGCGCCGCTGCATCGTCCCCGGCCATGCCCTGGAACGCCTGCTGGGCCTCCGAGCGGGCCTGGAGCAGGCGTTTGTATTCCGGGTCCAGCTCCTGGGTCAGGCGGGTCTCCAGCGCAGCCAGCTCGGCCCGCAGGGCGTCCCGGTCCAGGCCCGCCACTTCCTCCCGCAGCTCGGCCAGCGGCCGGCCGTCGCCGGCCTCGGCCAGCTCGGCCTCCTCCCGGGCCAGCTGCCGGGCCAGCTCCCGGGCGCGCTCCGCCCGGGCCTCCACCCCCGCCAGTTGCTCCGGCCCGGCACAGCCGGCAAGGCGCACCAGCTCCGCCAGCTCCGCCTCGGCCCGGGCCAGCCGGTCGCCGGCCTGTTCCACGCTCTGCCCGGCTTCGGCCGCCGCCTGGCGGTGCTGCTCGCGCAGGGTTCGGGCCTGGCGCGCCTTTCCCAGGGCCGTGTGCAGGCGGGCCACGGCCTCCTCCGCGGGCCGGCCCGCCAGGCAGGGCGCCACCCCGGAAACCAGCTCGGAGGCCGCGGCGCGGAAGTCTTCCACGGCGGCCCGGGCCTGCTCCAGGCTGCGCTCCGCGGCCCGGGCCTGGTCCAGCTGCTCGCCCACCTGGGCCAGGATGTTCAGGTAGGCCAGAGCCTGGGCGGCTCCGGTACCGGCTTCCAGACCCAGCTCGCCCAGCAGCGCGTCCCAGTCCTGCCGCCAGGCCTGGAGCCGCTCGCGGGCCCGGCGCTGGGCGGCCTCAAGCTCCGCGCACCGGCGCTGGGCCTCGGCCTCGGCGTCCCGCTGGCGCTGGCGCTCCCGGCGGCGCCGGCCGGCGTCCTCCAGCAGCCGCTCGGCCTGCTCCAGCAGCGGGGCGAGGCCCGGGCCGGCGCCGCGCGGCGCCTCTCCCAGGGCCTCCAGGGCCCCGGCCAGACCGGTTGCCAGGGCGGCCGCCCGGGCCTCAAGGCGCTCCTGGGCCGCGGCAGCGTCTTCCAGCCGGGCGCAGCGCGCGCGCAGGTGTTCGGCAGCATCCCGCCAGGCGATCATCTCCGCCGGCGGGCGCGGCTCCAGGCCCCAGGGCTGCCAGAGCGCCTGCCACTCCCGCCGCCACTGCTCGGCCCGGGCGGCGTGTTCCTCCAGGGCCGCCTCGGCCTCGTCCAGGCGGCGCCGGGCATCCTCGGCGTCGGCCTGGGCGCCGGCCTGGCGGTGCACCCGGTCGGCCTCCCGGCGCAAGCGGTCGGCCAGTTCGTCGGCCCCGGCCATGGCGCCCTGGAAAGCGTCGGCCAGTGGCAGGCCGGCGTCGTAGTCGGCGGCCTCGGCGGCGACGTCCTCGTCCCGCTCCCACTGCCGGCGCAGCAGGATCCAGCCCCGGTCGCGGCGCCGCCGGGCCTGGTCCAGCTCGGCCTCGGTGGGCACCTGCCCGCCCAGTTCCAGCGCCCGCAGGATGGTCTCGGCCTGCCCGCCCTGCTCCCGGGCCTCGTCCCGGCGCCGCTCCAGGTCCCGGCGGCGGTCCGCCAGGCCGCGCTCGCGCTCTGCCTGGCGGCGCAGGGTCTCGGTGGAGGGCAGCGCCGCCCGGGCCAGCGCCGCCAGGTCCCCGGGCCACAGGCCCAGGGCCGCCAGGTCCCGCTCGGCCTCCCGGCGCTGCTGCTCCAGGCCCGCGGCCCCCTCGATCAGGGCGGCGTCCAGGTCACCGGGGCGGCGCGCCGCCCCCAGGGCCTGTTCCAGGGCGGTCACGTCGGGGGGATCCGGCTCGGCCTCCAGTGCGGCCCGGGCCTCGTCGCGGCGCCGGCGGGCCTGGTCCAGGCTCGCGGCCAGCTCCGCGGCGGCCTCTTCCAGGCTGTTGCGCCGGACTTCCAGTTCGGTCACCCGAGGCGCCTGGCGCGGCAGGGCGCGCAATGCCTCGAACGCCTCCAGAGACACTCCCGGGCGCGCCTCGGCCAGCAGCCGGGCGGCCTGTTCCCGGTGGCTGTCCCGCAGCGCCCGCGCCCGGGGGATTTCCTCGGCCGCCAGTCGCTGGCCATCCAGGCGCCGGTAGAGGGCCTCCACCGACTCGGCCTGATCCAGCAGGCCCTGGTCCACGCTGACCGCCTCGGCGGCCTCCGCGGCCCGCCGGCGCCGGCGCTCGGCGTCCTCCCGGGTCTGGCGGGCCTCCCGCCGGGCGTCCTCGGCGGCCCGGCGCCGGGGGCCGAAGTCTCCGGGCAGATCCGGCACTGGCCCCAGTTGGTCGAGTTCCCGGCGCCGCTCGTCCCGGCGAGCCAGGGCCGGCAGCACCCGCCGGGCCCGCTCCAGGGCCGCCCGGTGGCGGCTGGCCTCCTGCAGGCGCCGCTGCGCCGCGGCCAGCTCCTCGCCGCGCCGGTCCAGCTCGCGGCGGGCCTCTTCCCAGGCCCGGGCGGACAGCGTGGCCTCCCGCAACTCCCGCTCGACCTTCTGCAGCCGGCCCAGGGCGGCGTTGATGGCGGGATTCTGGGCGCGGGGCGCGAACAGCTCCCGGGCCTCAGTGTCGAGGGCCGCCAGGGTACGGTGCACCGCGCCGCCGCCCAGGCCGCTGCCGAACAGGGCCTCGGCCTCCTGGCCGCGTTCCTCCAGCAGCGCCTCGCCCCCCTCCACCAGGGCGGCGTGGTCGATGCCGAACAGGCGCCGGAACAGGCGCTCGTCGACGCCCGCCAGCAGCGGCGCCAGGGGATCCGGCTGCAGCGGGCGTTCGTCGGCGTCCAGCAGGGTGTCCTTGCGGCCCTTGCGCCGGTAGCAGGTGAACTCGGTTCCGTCGGCGAGGCGCAGCCGGGCGCCCACCCGCAGCCGGCGGTTGTCATGGAGAAAGTTGTCGGCGGTGCGCTCGTCGATGCCGTAGAGCAGGCCCCGCAGGGCCCGCAGGGCGGAGCTCTTGCCGGCCTCGTTGGGGCCGTACACCAGGTGCAGGCCGTGACGGCCGGCCGAGAGATCCAGCCAGCGCTCGGTGAACGGCCCGAAGGCCTTGAGGTGCAGCGCCAGCAGCCTCACTGGCCGGATCCGTCGGACAGCAAACGCTCCAGCAGCAGATCCCGGGCGTCATCCAGAGCGGCGGCCACGGTGGCCGGGTCGGCGGGGTCGAAGCCTTCCGGACCGCTGCGCAGGCCGGCGGGCAGGCGCTGGGCCAAGTCGTCGAACTCCGCCGCCAGAGCCTGCAGCCGCGCCTCGTCCAGTTCCAGGTCGCGCACTGCCCGCAGCAGGCCGCCGAAGGCGTCGTCCCGCTCCAGCAGGGCGCAGGCATCCTCTCCGGGGCTGCGGGTGGCGGGCTTCACCCGTTCCACCCAGATGCCGCCGCCCCCGGCCTCCTCCGCCAGGGCCCGGCACTGCCCGGCCAGCCACTCCGGGTCGGCGCGTAGCCGTGGGCTCAGGAGCGTGGCGCCGGTGAGTTCCAGGCGCAGGGCCAGCAGCCGGCCGTCGGCGCCCGCCGCGGCCCGCTCCAGGGCGCGGCCGACGCGGTCCAGGACCTCGCCGGTATCGGCTGCACCGCCCAGGTCCACCGCCTCCCGGTGCCAGCGCACCACGTCCAGGGCCCGGTGCTCGACGCCCGTCACCCGCCCCTCCTCCACCTGCACCAGGGAGGCGCCCTTGGGGCCGGTCTCCCGCGCATTGCGGCCCTGGAGATTGCCGGGGAACACCACCCAGGGATCCTCCGCCACCACCTCGCGCCGGTGCACGTGGCCCAGGGCCCAGTACTGGTAGCCGTGGTTGCGCAGGCCCTCCAGGCTGCAGGGGGCGTAGGGCTCATGGCCGGGGCGGCCATCCAGGCAGGTGTGCAGCAGGCCGATGTTGAACAGCTGCGGCTCCGGCGCCGGGTAGCCGGCGGCCAGGTCCTCGGTCACCGAACGGCTGGGGAAGCTGCGCCCGTGGATGGCCACGCCCAGCCGCTCCAGCCGGACGGTATCGGGCCGGGCGTCCGGGAACAGGAAGGTGTTCTCGGGAGGGTGCAGGGACCGGGTGATCTGGCTGGCGGCGTCGTGGTTGCCGGCGATGATGAACACCGGGATGCCCGCCTCCGCCAGGCGGCGCATCTGGCCGGTGAAGAACAGCCCGGTGTTGTAGTCCCGCCAGTCGCCGTCGTAGAGATCGCCGGCCAGCAGCAGGAAGTCCACCGCCTCCTCCCGGGCGAGATCCACCAGGTTCTCGAAGGCGCGCCGGGTGGCACCCCGGATCTCGTCCACGGGCGCGCCCTGGTAACGGGCGAGGCCCCGCAGCGGGCTGTCCAGGTGGATGTCGGCGGCATGCAGGAATTTCATCGCCGCCCATGAAACCACCACTGGGGCGGACAGTGCACCCCCGCGGGCGCCGGCCGCGCCGGGCGGCGGCGCTCAGATGGCGGACGGATCCGGCTGTGGCTGGGCACCCGCGCCCGCCGGTGCCGTGGCCCCCGGACTGCGCCGGGCAGCCTCCAGCGCCAACATGTCCGCCAACTCCGTGAGGCCGCGGCTGCGCGCCCGGCTGATGAGCAGACGGCCGCGCTGTTCGCCGGGCCAGCCCCCCTGGGTGAGGATCCAGCGCAGCGCCGCGGCGTCGTTGCGTTCCACCGCATCGGCCACCGCCGGGCGCACGCTGCCCCCGGCCTCCAGGCTCACCCCCGCCTGCAGCAGGGCCGCGGCCAGCTCGAAGCGCCGGTGCGGCGCCCGCAACGCGGCGGCCACCGGGTGGAGATGGTCACCGTCCGGCAGGTCAGCCGGGTCCGCGCCGGCCCGCAGCAGCACCGGCAGGCATTCCGCCGCGCCGGCCCGAATTGCGTGGGCCAGCACGGTGACCCCTTCGGCATCCCGCAGCCGCGCCTCGGCACCCGCCTGCAGAGCCGCCTCCACGCCCTCGGCATGGTTGTAGAGCACAGCCACCACCAACCGCAGGTTCGGGTCGTCCTCCCGCGGTTCATCCAGCAGCTGCACGGCCAGCTCGCCCATCACACCTACCCCCGTCATCCGGCGGCCCCGCGGTGCTCTTTACCGGCACCTGCGATGGATCCACGCGCCCCGTAACGATTATCGGCCATGTTCCGGGAGACTTGAGGGCAGAGGTTGTGCGGCAGTGCTCACCCCGGGAGGTTAATTTACCAGGCCAGGGGCCGCAGGCGGGATGCAACTGCGATTCAGCGGCGCGATACTTGTAGGTGCACGCCGAGAGTGAGGGGTTGGGTGCAGTCCAGCGGTGCCGGGCCCGGAGAGCTCGCGCCGCGATCCGGTGGCGCCCGGTCGATGGACCGGGCGCCAGGTGAACGTCGCGTCAGGCCGGCTGCAGCGCCGCCATCACCACAGCCACCTCGCCGCCGTGGGTACGGCTGGTGGGGTAATAGGCCGGCGCGGCGTGCTTCCAGCAGCGGGCCAGATCGTGCTCATCGATGAGCCGCGCGCGCTCGCCGATGGGCAGCTCCCAGGCCTCCAGGTCGCACTCGCGCTGCACCAGCAGGCCGCGGCTCTGCGCTTCTTCGAGCAGGCGCCGGGCGTCCGCCGGCGCCATGGCCAGCTGGGTGGCCACCCAGCCCAGGGGCGACAGCGCCCCGGAGAAGGCGTAGCCCTTCTGCACATAGACCCGCTCGGCCAGGGCCTTCAGCTCCCCGAGCTTTTCCTCCATGCGCAGTGAAGCGTTGAGCGCGTTCAGGTCGTCCATCCGTCCGTCTCCCGTCATTGAGCTGATATCGCGTTTACCCTCGGGACCCATTATCCGGGGCTGCAGGGCGCCATAGCGGAACTGGCGCACATTTCTGCGGCTCCTCCGCTGGGGGTATGCTCGCCATACCCAACACCGGATCGCCCTATGCAAGACTCCCTGAGCCTGCTGCTGCTGGCCGCCACCTGGGGTGGCTACTTCGCCCTTCACTCGCTGCTGGCAAGCCACAGCCTGAAGGCCGAGGTCGCCCGGCGCTGGCCGCGGCTCGCCCGTCGCTACCGCCTGGCCTACAACGCCACGGCGCTGGTCACACTGGTGCCGGTGCTGGCCCTGATGGCAGGCACTCCGGGCCCCTGGCTGTGGCGCTGGGAGGGCGCCTGGGGCTGGCTGGCGGACGGGCTCGCCGTTTGCGCCCTGGCCGGGTTCGCCTGGTCCGCCCGCTACTACGACCTCGGCGAGTTCGCCGGCCTGCACCGGCCCGGCGCCGACAGCCCGGGAGCCGGCGGGCTGCGTCTCTCGCCGCTGCACCGGCATGTGCGCCACCCCTGGTACAGCCTCGGGCTGGTACTCATCTGGACCCGGGACATGGACGCCGCCTGGCTGGTCTCGGCGCTGGCGATCAGCGCCTACCTGGTGGTGGGATCACGCCTGGAGGAGCGCAAGCTGGTGGTGGAGTTCGGCGAGGCCTACCGGGCCTATCAGCGGCGGGTGCCCGGGCTGGTGCCCCGGCCATGGCGCCGGCTCACGCCGGCCGAGGGGCGGGAGCTGGAAGCCCTCGCCGCCCGGTCCTGAACTCGGAATGGAGCTCCACGCACCGTTGGCCGTTGGCCGTTGGCCGAAGTGGAGCAGAGAGGGTTTAGCCGCGCAATGCAGGGGAAATGGACGGGGGGATAGGTCAATGCGAGCAGGCCCGCTGCCCCTCATCCACCCGATCTGGGTGGCCTAAGCCCGAGTACCCCACCTTGCGAAGAAACGTGGGGGGCGGTGTTTCAGGGACCGAGGCGCGCACCCGCGGTCATGTTTCCTTGCCTTCGGCCGCAGGGTTATTCGCCACAGATGGCCACAGATGAACACGCAGGTTCGAGGGTCGGGGTTGGCCAGACCCCGTGCCTGTGACGCAGCGATCCCGGACGCCCGGCATGGCCGGCCGCAATCGGCGTTCATCCGTGGCTGCAATCGCAGCGCTCATGGCGAGGCCGTGGCCGACCCGACCCCCGCCCTGCCCCAGACTGGCCCATTTTGTAACCACCCTCTCAAGGCACGATCCAATCGCTGACCGCCCGGAACCCCCCCTTGCTGTCCGGGTCCAGTTGCACCAGGTAGGCGCCCTTGGAGGCGAAACGCTGCCCCGGTCCCAGGGCCAGCTCCGGATGGGTGCCGGGATTGAGCTTGTTCTCCGCCTCGTGCTCGATGAGTTCCACCAGGTAGTCCCGGTTGAAGTCGGACAGGGCGTGGCGAAGACCGTGCTCCACCAGGGTGAGGGCGTAGTAGGTCTGGAACTGCAGGCGCGGGTGGCTGATCTCCAGTCCCCGGGTGCGCAGCCAGGCCCGCACCCGGAACGAACGGGGATGGTAGGCATCCGGGCGCTCGTAGGGCCAGGTGAACAGCAGCCGCTGCCGCAGCGGCCCAGGCAGATCCCCGCTCGCCCGCTCGAGGCTGCCGGCCGGCAGCACCACTCGGCCGGCGGGCACCGGACCGGCCGCCAGGGCCGCCAGCACTTCCTCGTGGTGGCCGCCCGGCCACACCACCAGCACGTCGTCGGTGGTCAGCGCCGCCGCCATGGTCTGGAGCGACTCATCAAGTTCCGCCACCGGCACCGGCACGCCGCGCTCCAGCGCGCCCGCCAGGCCCTCCCGTCGCGCGGCAGCCCGGAAGGAGACCACACAGGCATCCGTCACAGGTCCTTCCACCCAGAGCTGCTGAATCCGCCCGGGCGGCCGCTGCGCCAGGTAACGGGCCAGGGCCTCGGCCTCCAGGCGCAGCCCCCGGGAGAAGTGCAGGCTATAGCCGTAGCTGCCCGCCCCCCCAGCCGGCAACTCGGCGTTGGGAAACAGGCAGGGGATGCGGCGCTGGTCGCAGAACCGGCCCACCGGCTCCCAGGGACCCCGCACCACCCCACTGACCAGGGCGAACACCGGGCGCTCATCCTGGTAGCGGGCCAGCTGGCCCTGCCAGGTCTCCGGCGGACCATCCAGATCCCACACGTGCAGCCGCCACAACCGGTAGGAGTCCAGGAACTCGGAGCGGTAATAGGGTGAGAACTCGGGGCGCTGGGTGTCGCCCTTGGTGTCCTCGTTCATCCAGCGGACGAACGCCCGCATGGTGGACAGCACGGCCTCGCGCTCGGCCCTCGGCGTATCGGGCCCGAACACCGTGGCGAAGTGGATCTCCTCACCGCTCACCCCCGGGTCCGGGCGGGTCGAGAGCTGGCGCAAAAAGGCTTCCAGGTTGGCCACGTCGGCCTCGCCCAGGCGGTACCGGGGCATCACCTCGGACAGGGGCTGCCCCGCCGAGTCCAGGCCGTCGGCCAGGGCCCGGGCCAGGCTCTCGGCGTCGTAGCCGGGGCGCATGCGGGGCTGGCGCACCCGGGACCAGAACTCCGGTGGCTGACTCTCCTGGAAGAACTCCTGGAACAGCCGGTTGCGGTCCAGGGCCCGCTGGGAGAACAGGACGGGCCCGGTGATGGGGGGCACGAACACACCCCCTTCGCTGGAACCGAAGCCGCTGGGCCGATGGCAGTTGACGCAGGCAAAGCGCCCCCCGGCCACCGGCACATCCCCCTGCACCACGGCCTGCACCGGCTTGCCATCGGCGCCGATGCCCTCCCAGTAGAGGCGGCGCCCGAGGTCCGGATCGCCGCCAGCGGCCGCCGGCAACGTCCACAGGGCCAGAATCAGAGTCAGGATCCGCCAGTCCATGGGATCAGCGCCCCCGCGCCGCCGTGGCGGCCGCCTGGTCCAGGCCCAGCAGTTCCCGGGTCAGCCGCTCGCCTGAGGCGAACCCCTCCAGGCGCAGCCAGCGGCTCCCCTGTGTGGCCCGCAGGAAGGTGTAGGGCTGGTGGTAGGTCTTGTTGTCGCTGCGGTAGAGGGCGTCGAAGGCCGCCACCACCTTCCGGATGGTGCGCCGCTCGCCGGTCAGGAAATGCCAGTCCGGGCCCGCCCCGTGACGCCGGGCGTACTCCGCCAGCCGCGCCGGGGTGTCGTATTCGGGGTCGATGGAGATGGACAGCAGCCGGTAGTCCCGCTGGCGGGCATCCAGCCGGCGCTGCAGGTCGGCGACGGTGGCGCTCAGCACCGGGCAGATGGTGGCGCAGCTGGTGAAGATGAACTGCACCAGTACCGGCGCCGGCGTTGCCAGCAGTTCGGCGAGGCGCACCGGTTCATCCCGCTGATCGCGCAGGGTGACGTCCGGCACCTGGTAGCTCACCTGGCGCTTCACCAGCGCCGTGTCCGCGGGCGGACCCTCGTGGCCACCCTGGTGGGCCGCCGCCGGGGGACCGGCCAGCACCAGCAGCAACACGCTCGCCAGTAGACGGGTCATGTTCTCCCCCTCCCGGCGGCCGGCCGGGGCTCCCCGGCCGGCCGCCCGTTCTCGGTTAGTGGATCGACCAGACCGCCACGTCGTGGTGGAAGGCGTCGAACTGGTACATGCGCAGCCGCTGAGACGGCTCGTAGTTGAAGGTGATGTGCACCGTGTGCTCCCCCAGCCCGACTGCGTTCTTGTAGTCAGCCACCGGGTGGGGCAGGTGCAGCTCGTAGGGCACGCCCCGCGGCGGCTTGTAGTCGCGGCCCCGGGTGTAGCTGCTCATGTCCACCACCCGCTCGTAGTCCTCCAGGTCGTAGGAGTCGTCCGAGAGCGCCGAGGGGCGGGCCGCCGGCGGCACCAGCACGCCGCCTGCCGAGCCCGCCGGATCCCCTGCCGTGTTCGGCCACTGGTGGACACGGCCGAAGGTGAACCAGGGGCCGGCACCGCCCACCGGAATGGTGTTGTGGAAGGTGTTCTCCCAGCCCCGCAGGCCGCCGAAATCCACCAGAGTGTAGTTGTGCGGGAAGTAGTCGCCATTGATCAGCTTGACGGTGACCTGGTCGCCCACGCCCTTGAACTTGCGGATCTGCATCTGGGCGTCGTCCACGAAACCCTTCACGGTGCCGTACAGGGTGTTGTTCAGGTAGGCAAGGGTGACGTCGGCGTCCGGATCCACCTTAATGCCGGAGGGCAGCCGGGCGCGGTCCTGCCAGTCGTCGAAGGCGTCCCGGGCCTCCATCACCAGGTAGGCGAGCCGGTCACCGCCCCGGCGCCGCAGTCTCTCGCGCACATCCTCGTCCACGTGGCGGGCGATACCCCGGGGGCCGTGGCCACGGCCCCGATCATGGCGGTCGTCGTCCCGGCCCCGGGCCCGATCCCGATCGTCGTCATCCCCGCCGCGGCCCCGGCCCCGACCCCGCCGGTCATCGTCCCGGTCGTCATCGTCGCGCCAGCGGGGCCGGCGGTCGCCGTAGCGGTGCTTGCCGGCGCCCGCCAGATCGCGCATCTCCCGGAAGGCATTCCACATGCGCTTGGCCGGGGCCAGGTCGCCGATCATGCCGATGGCTGCCAGCCGGGCCTCCTCGCTGGCGGTGGGATCCTCGCCGAACACCTGCACCTCGAAGAAGTTGCGCAGCTCACCATTACCGAGCCGAGCCTGCAGGTTCTCGTGCACCTGGACCCGCGGCGGGTGGATGCGCCAGCCCCAGTGGTAGGTGAGGTTGTAGAACCGGGCCGGCGGCATGGCCATGTCGAACTCGTAGCGCAGGCCCTCCTCCATGGGGAAGAAGGTCTGGTCCATGGACACGTTGGGGATGCGGGCGCCGGTGAGCGGCGGCGGCAGATCCTGGGGGTCGTCGTAGAACATGGCGAAGGGGGCGAAATCCTCGTGGCCCCGGTTCAGCACGTTGACCTTGTACTTGATGGTCCAAGGCACGTCGAATGCCTCGATGGCGGAGGTGTCCAGGTAGTTGGTATCGGACTCGATGTGGCTGTCGTACCAGATCTGGTTGACCACCACTTCACCGCCCACCACGTTGCCGGCATCGTCCCGCACCGGCTCCACCTTCTTGGTCTTCAGGCCGCCCAGGTAGTGCAGCAGCGGGAAGCCGCTGTAGGCGCGACCCGGCACCGGGCGACCCTCGAGGATGTCCAGGGCCAGGTCGATCCGGTCGGGATCGATGCGCCCGTAGCCATCCAGGGCCTGCTCCAGGTGGTCGAACACCGCGTCCAGATCGTCGGTGGGGGACGTCCTGTCGATGGGCGTCACCACCGGGTCCGGATGCAGGTTGTAGGGGTTCTCCGGGGTCGAGGGCAGGGTGTTGGGGATCTCATCCCCCGCGCAGTCCCGGGCGTTCTGGTACACGGTGGGCAGCAGGTTCAGAGGATTGGGCCCCAGGGAGTTCTGAGTCGGGTCCTCCTTGTTGGGTGCGGTGGGCAGCAAAGCGTTCGCCGTGTCGATGAAGGTCTCCATGCCGTCCGCGGAGCGTTCGAACTGGGAGAACGGCGGGCGCGGCTGGATGCCGCCATTGCCCACGTCCACGCAGAAGCCGTTCAGCATGTCGAGCTGGGCGTGGCTCACCTGGGGAGCAACCGTCCCCCCGGCGAGCGTTGCCAGCGCAACGGTGATACCAAGCACATGTCGTTTGGCCATGTCGAGCTACCTCTGTGTTCGTTGATCAGCGCGCGGCGAGGCCGCCGGCGCCGGCATCAGGCCTCGCGGTTGCTGGACCGGGGCCCGGGGGCGTCCACCCGCCGAGGCCCGGCCCGCCGGGGCACGCCGCCCGCCCCGCCGGCGGAGGGCATCACCCAGGTGATGCGCTCGGCGGCGTCCTCAGGCTGGATCAGCCCCGGGAAGGCGCCCCACAGCCCCACTGCGCCATTGCCGTAGAACACGACATCGGCGTTGCCCTGGGGCGTGCAGAACTGGATGCCGGCAGTACCCTTACCCACCCGGGAGTGGCTGTGCCGGTACATGCGGGTGGCCAGGGCCACGGTCTCGGTCTGGCTGCTGGTGAGGAACAGCCAGCCGTTCTCGGGGGCGCCGAACACCTGGGCGAACTCCTTGAGCCGGGCCGGGGTGTCGTGGGCCGGATCCTTGGTGATGGAGTACATATGCACGTCCCGCCCCAGCCGGTCGCCCAGAAGGCCCGCCACCCGGGACAGATTCAGGGTCACCGGGTAATTGATCTCATTGCGGATGGACATGAAGTTCAGCATCACCACCCGGCCCTCGATGAGGTCGTCGTAGAGCCGGTGGTGGACGCCGTGCTGGTCGGTGACGATGACGTCCGGGAAGGCGTCCTTGCGCCGGGGGTCGATGACGCCGGGGCGCACGTCCTCGGGCTTGGGCAGGGCGGCCTGGGCACCGAGGCCGGTACCCGCAGCGGCCGCCCCGACCCCGGCGGTCACCAGACCGGTCAGAAACTCGCGTCGTTTGGTCATGGTCGTATTCCTCCAGGTGAACGGGGGCGTCAGTCGCCCTGTCCGGGCTCGACGATGTCCCAGCGGATCATCATGGCGTGGTCCTCGTGCACCACGTTGTGGCAGTGCATGACGTGCTTGCCGAGGAAGTCCCGCCAGCGGCTGAAGAACTTCACCTCGTCGTTGGGCCCCAGGGCCACCACGTCCATGCGCGAGCGCAGCACGTCGCCCCGGCGCACCGGCTTGCCGTTGACCTCCAGGATCTGGAACTCCTCGAAGTGGGTGTGCACCGGATGGGCCCAGGAGTTGCCGGCGTTGCGGAAGGTCCAGATCTCCGCGCTGCCCCGCTCGATGGCGGCATCCACCCGGTTGGGATCCATGAGCTTGCCGTTCACGGTCCACAGGCCGTTGTCGTAGTCGAAGACGAACAGCCGCTCCCGGCGCACCTCGCGCATGTCGATGGGCGGCAGTTCGTACATGCGGTCGGGGATGCGGCTGGGATCCCGGCCCCGGCGGGGCTTGACCACGTCGAAGCGCATGATCAGATCGCCCTCGTCCAGGGTCCGCCCGGACGGACCGGCGCCGTCATCGCGCATCTCCAGGCGATTGACCAGGTAGATCTTGTCGCCGGGCTTGTAGTGGGAGAAGTCGACGATGATGTCGTGGCGGCGGGCCACCCAGACGTCGATGTTATCGGTCTCGATGGGCTCTTCCAGCAGGTTGCCGTCGGAGGACACCACGTAGAAGCGTTCCGTGTTCCGACGCCGGCCCCGGGCGTTGTTGGAGTCCGCCCGCAGGGACAGGTTGTAGAGCCGGGAGGGGCCGCCGTTGAGGATCCGGAAGCGGTATTTGCGGGGCTCCACCTCGAAGTAGGGCTGGATGATGCGGTTCACGGTGAACCGGTCCCCGATCATGCCGTTGGTGGTGTACTTCGCCGTGGGGCCGTAGTCGTTGGGCGTGCCCTGGGAATTGCCGACATTGATCTTGTCGGGTTCGTCCTCCGGCTCCGGGGAGGGATTGAAGAAGTCCCAGATCACCTGCCCCTGATCGTCGAACTGCACGTCGTGAAGGATCAGCGGCACGTCATAGGGGCCGCTCGGCATCCGGAACGCCTGCTTGTTGCGATCCTCCTCGTTGTTGGAGTCGAACTCGTCGAACAGCAGGTAGAACCCGCTCAGGCCCGCGTACACGTTGGGCGCGGTGAAGTCGAGCCGGTGGTCGTGGTACCAGAGCGTGGACATGCGCTCGGTGGTGTCCCGGCCGCTGGGGTCACCGGCGGGGAAGTTGGCGTAGTGGTGATCCCAGAACTCCCCGGGGTTGAAGAAGTCCTGGGGGATGCCGTCGCTCTCGGAGGCGGTGTGGGCGTTGTGCAGGTGGATGGTGATGGACGGCAGGGCGAAGTTGACGAACCCCTGTCCGACGCCCGGCAACTGGTTCACCCGGCGCAGAAACACCGGCTCGCCATAGCGGGCATGGAAGGTGGTGCCGGGGACGATGGGCCGGCCGCCGGTGGCCTTGGAGGCGAAGCCCCAGGACCAGCTCCCCTGGTTGTACGGGGGGTCCTGGTGGTACTGCCAGCGGAACTCCTGGATGGACTCCTGGTAGAACTTCTGGGGCCGGAACTCGTCGAACCGTTGGTGACGCAGCGGATCGGGCCCTGGCACAAGTTCCGACTCGTCGATGGGCTGGGCCACCGGCATGACGTGCAGCGGCACCGTGAACGGCCGCACCGGCGGGCTGGGCCGCTCGACGATGCTGGGCAGTTGGGTGTCCGGAAACACCAGACCGGACTGGGGCACCCGCCCGGTGGCGGCCTTCAGCCCGGGCGCGACGACCCCACCGGCGGCGCCGGCGAGACCAAGCTTCAATGTATCTCGTCTTTTCATGGCTGCTCTCCTGAAAAGCGCAGAATTGGGGAATGCTGCACAGTTTCGCGCCCCCCAAATTCGGCACGATAAGACCCCAGCATCCCGAGCGAACCGGGATGCAACGGCTGAACCCAGAAACTCTTTCCGGCACTGGACAAAACACCCCCGTGACCCGTGGCAATGCCGCGAATCGGTGGAGAATCCGGTGTCTCGCGACACCAGGCGCCGAAAAGCTACATCAAGTCAGCTATTCCTGGTCGATTGGATGCGTCCCTCCTTAGCGGCCGAATCATCGAACACACTGGCCACCCGCCGTCAGCTGGCCACTGCCGCGCCAATTTTGCGCCCTCATCGAGCTGAAGCGCCGGATATTCGGTAAATGCAGCGCGCCCCGCGTTACAGGCGCGGCGGCACTCCGCCGACGCTTATCCCAGTGCCTGCCCGCTTAGCTCGCCTCCAGTTCACGATGCCTCCCCCTTGAATGGGCTTCGGCCGATTGCACATGAACAGCGGCCGGACGGGGAGTGAGTAAATCGGCTTGGAGATCGGCAAAATTCCCGGCCCGGTTAATCCCGTTCCTCGCAACGCAAATGCCAGGGAGAACCGGACAGTCCGGTCGCTCCCGCCTGGCCCGGCGAACTGCCATGGGCGCATTCGGCTGAAATGCGAAAGGCGGCGGGAACTCGCGCCCGGGGGCTGGCAGCACGCGGACAGGAAGAACAAGGCTCTCCATGACCTGTTGCTCCGGCAGACTATCCCGCCCCGCAGGCAGCAGACTCATGGCACGGCTTCCTCCCCGGCCGGCGGGGATCGGGCCCCGCCCTGTTCCACTGCAGGCGGGCGGTGTCTTGCCCTCCTGCAATTTTTTATTGAACGCTTCAATATTGAAACACAGTACGGAGGGTGAGTCAAAGTGCCGCGCCTTCCTATGTTATTGTTTAATAAGTGTTTTCAAAATTTCTCTCAAAAAGCGTCTGGGACGTAGCGTGGTTGTCAATACGTTCTTACACGGATAGGGGTATTACGTATGGAGGGGAACGGGGGAGGCGCTCGGGGACGGGTGAGGCGGGCTTCGGAGCGTTACCACATCCTAACCATTCTAGTGTCTTGTCCCAGAAGTTCGTCACCCCTCTGGGGGATGCTGCGGCTCCGGGACCAGTCGCGCCGGCAAGTCGTGGCGGGGCGGCTCCCGGCGCCCTGCCCGGGCGGTGAGCCCTCCGGTAAGGTCGGCTGCTCATGGCGGCCGACGTCTCCGCCCACGGTGGCCATGGCCCGGCCGCCTGTTGGTTGCCAGGAGCAACCGACCTATGCGCCTCTCCGCGACGCCAGCCGACTCATGCGCAAGGGTCAGCCCTCCGGCAGGTCCGGTTCACCGCAGTGCCCGGCGATGAACACCCGGGCGCGGCGGCTCAGCTCGGAGGCGGCCGCCCAGTCGCTGCCTGCGGGCTCCAGCGGCGGCCCGACGGTCACCGACACCGGGCCGGGACGGGGGAACCATTCCACCCCCCGCAAACGTTCCCGAGTGCCGGCCAGGGCTATCGGTACCACCGGTCGGCCGGCCCGGGCCGACGCCAGAAAGGCGCCTGCCTGGAAGCGTCCCAGCCCCGGCGCCCGGCTGAAGGTGCCTTCGGGGAAGCAGACCACCCGGTCGCCGTCGGCCACGGCGGCGGTGAGCGCCTCGGCGTCCGCCGTCGCCTGCTGCAGGTCGAAGCGTTCCACGAACAGCGTCCCCAGGCGGGCCAGAACCACCCGCACCGGCCAGCGCCCGGCCAGCTCCCGCTTGGCCAGGAAGCGGTAGCCGGGGGGCAGCGCGGCGGCCAGCACCACGGCGTCCAGGTAGCTGGCATGGTTGGCCACCAGCACGTGGCCGCCCGAGGCCTGCAGCTGCTCCAGGCCGGAACACTCCAGGCGGAAGCCGGACAGCCGACAAACGACGCGGGCCGCGGCCCGGCACACGCGCCAGCGCAGGCGCCGGCCCGGCAGCACCAGCACCAGCGGCCAGCACGCCCCGGCGGCCGTCCCGAACACCGCCCAGGCCCAGCCGGCGGCCAGCCAGGCCCCGGCCTGCCCCATGCGCCGGCGGGCGCGCTCCCAGGCCGTGGCGGCCGCAAGCCGCAGCAACTGACGCCATACCGCGGCCCGGGGCATCCCCAGCCGGCCGGTCTCGTAGAGAGTCCGGGTGGCCGCGCGGCGGATCTTGCCGCTGGACGTCTTGAGCACGCTGTGGGGCGCCACCAGCGCCACCCGGTCGGCCGGAATTCCGGTGACGTCCACCGCACGCTCGCGGATCTGCTCCTCCAGGCGCTGGCGGGCGGCGGGATCCTGAGTCCGGGTTTCGGCCACCACCACCAGCAGCTCGGTACCGCTGTCCGGTTCCGTGCTGCTGAAGGCCGCCACGCAGCCCCGGCGCACGCCCTCGATGCCGCCCACCGCCTCCTCCAGCTCGTAGGGGTAGATGTTGCGGCCGCCGCGGACGATGACGTCCTTCTCCCGGCCGCTGATGAAGATCTCGCCGTCGGCCAGGTAACCCCGGTCGCCGGTGTCCAGCCAATCACCATGGCGCAGGGCGCGGGTCGCCTCCGGGTTGCGGAAGTAGCCCTCGGTGGCCGACGGGCCACTGAACTGCACTCGTCCCTCGCGGCGGTCGGGCAGTTCCCGGTTCTCCGCGTCCACCACCCGGATTTCGTAGCCGGTGAGCGGCAGGCCGCAGCCCACCATGGTGACGGCGCCGTCGTCATCCCGGGGGAGCGGCTCCGCCACGCCCCGGGACAGCAGCCGGTCCCGGTCCACCCCCTCCAGGCGCGGACCCCGGCCGGGCGGCGGCGCCGCCAGCCCGACCCCCGCCTCCGCCAGGCCGTACACCGGGCACAGCGCCTCGCGCTGCAGCCCCTGGGGCGCGAAGTGCTCGGCGAAACGCTCCAGGGTGAGCGGACTCACCGGCTCAGCACCGCTGAAGGCGATCCGCCAGCGGCTCAGATCCAGGTGCTGGAGGTCGCCGCCCTGCGCCGCCCGCAGGCACAGCTCGTAGCCGAAGTTGGGGGCGCCGGAGATGCTGCCGCCGTGGCGGTGGATGCGCTCCAGCCAGCTCAGCGGCCGCGCCAGGAAGTCGAGCGGCGACATCAGCACCAGGGGCATGCCGTAGTACAGGCTGCCCAGCCAGGCCGCGATCAGGCCCATGTCGTGGTAGAGGGGCAGCCAGCTGACGAACACGTCCGTGGAGTCGGCGCGGATGCGCTCGGCCATGGCGCGGATGTTGGCCAGCAGCTGGGCATGGCTGAGCATCACCCCCTTGGGCTCGCCGGTGCTGCCGGAGGTGTACTGCAGCAGGGCCAGATCATCCGGCGCACGCGCCGCGGCGGGCTCCGCGTCACCCACCCCGGCGAGTTCGGACGCAGTCTCGATGTGGCGCAGACCCGGGGCCTCGGCCCGCAACAGCCGGGCCAGGGCGCCCACCCTGGGCACGGTGATCATGGCCACCGCCTGGGCATTGGCGAGCAGGCGGCCGTGGCGGCGCAGGTGCTCCTCCAGCTGGGAGGCCCGCATCGGCGGGTAGACCGGCACCGGCACCGCGCCCGCGTACAGCACGCCGAAGAACGAGGCCAGGTAGTCCAGCCCGGTGGGCAGCATCAGGGCCACGCTCTGGCCCGGCGCCACCCCCCGGGCCCGCAGCCCGCCGGCCACCCGGCGCGCCTGCCGGGCGAGTTCTCCGTAGCCTATGGGTCGCGGCTCGTCGGCGTCGTCTTCGTAGAGCAGCACATGGCTGCGATCGGGATGGGTCTCGGCGTGCCAGTCCAGCACCTCGGTGAGCACGCCGGCATTGCGGGGAATGTCGTCGGCGGCCCCGGGCATGGCGAAACGCCCGCCGGCCTCCGCGCTCCGGGGGCGGTCCAGGGCACGCTCCAGCGCGTCCAGCAGATCGGCGGGGGTGTCGGCCTCCAGGGCCCTCTGGGGCAGACGCACGTCGAAGGCCTGCTCCACGCGCACCAGCAGTTCGGCCCGGGCCATGCTGTCCAGGCCCAGGTCCCGGTCCAGCCGGGAGTCCTCCCGCACCGCCGGCAGGGAATCGCTGCCGGGGCGCTGCTCCCGGAGCATGTCCTCGATCAGGCGGACCAGCCGCTCGCCGTCGGATGGCCGGGCGGACGGGTCGGATGGCGCCATCGGGTAACTCCCTGAAATCCGCCGGAACGCCGCCACCGGGTTGCGGGTACTGAGCACTGGGTCCGGATTGAGCACGGCGTGGCCGTTGGCAAGGCGCTGGCAGTAGTCAGTACTTCGTACTCAGTACCACCCAAGTCGGTGGGCTTCGCTGCGCTCTGCCCACCCTACGTCCTCCGGCCCGGCCATTAAGGTCTCGCCGCGCCCCGTTCAACTCAGTCCGCAGTCCGCAGTCCTTTTCTCGCGCCGGCGCGGTGGGCTTCGCTGCGCTCTGCCCACCCTACGGGCTGCGGGGCTACCCCCTCAGCCTACATTCCAAACCGCCCCGCCCCGCAGCAGGGCGTTGAGGGCGGTGTCGTCGGGCCGCCGGCCGGCGGCCTCCCGGGCGTGGACCTGGTTCTCGTAGCTATCGCCGGGGCGGTCCAGCAGCACCCCCATGGCCACCGGGAACTCCGGCGGGCTCAGCGAGGCCAGCAGGCCGGCCAGCACCGGGTCGGTGGCATCGTGGTGGAGCAGCTCGCTCTCGGCCACGCCGCCCTGGCCCACCGCCACCACCTCCAGGCTCAGGCTGCCGGGCCGCAGGCGCAACCCGCGGTCACGGTTGGCACCGAACACCAGGGGCTCGCCGTGGACCACATGCAGCTGGCGATCCTCGGCCACGTCCCGGTCGGTGAACTCGCCGAACACGTTGTCGTTGTAGACGATGCAGTTCTGGAAGATTTCCACGAAGGCCGCGCCCTGGTGGCGGTAGGCCTGCTCCAGCACCGCCGGCAGGCGCTTCTGGTCGTTGTCCACCGCCCGGGCGACGAAGCGGGCGCCGGCCCCCAGAGCGAAGCGCACCGGCTGCACCGGGCTGTCCAGGGAGCCCTCCGGCGTGGACGGCGAGCGGGTGCCGGGGCGCGAGGTGGGCGAGGCCTGGCCCTTGGTGAGGCCGTAGATCTCGTTGTTGAACAGCAGAATCTGCAGGTTCACGTTGCGCCGCAGGGCGTGCAGCAGGTGGTTGCCGCCGATGGACAGGCCGTCGCCGTCGCCGGTCACCACCCAGACATCCACGTCGGGGCTCGCCAGCTTCACGCCGGTGGCCACCGCCGGGGCCCGGCCGTGGATGGTGTGGAAACCGTAGGTATCCAGGTAGTAGGGCATGCGCGCCGAGCAGCCGATGCCGGAGACGAACACCTGGTCCTCCGGCCGGGCGCCCACGGCGGCCAGGGTCTTCTGCAGGCTCTTCAGCACCGCGTAGTCGCCGCAGCCCGGGCACCAGCGCACCTGCTGGTCGGAGGCGAAATCGGCAGGCTTCAAGGGGGTTACCGCGGACATGTTCTCAGTCCTCCAGGCGGGCGCGGAAGGCCGCTTCCAGGTCGGCCACCTTGAACGGCAGCCCGGTGACCTGGCTCAGGCCCTCGGCGGGCACCAGGTAACGGGCGCGCAGCAGGTGCACCAGCTGGCCGTTGTTGAGCTCCGGCACCAGCACCCGGCCGAAGCCGGCCAGCAGCTCCCCGAGGTTGGCGGGAAACGGGTTCAGGTGGCGCAGGTGGATATGGCTCACCTCGTGCCCCTCGGAGCGCAGCAGCCGCACCGCCTCGTGGATGGCGCCGTGGGTGGAGCCCCAGCCCACCACCGCGAGCCGGCCCTGGTCGTCCCCCAGCTCCACCATCTGGTGGGGGAGGTCGGCGGCGATGTTGGCCACCTTGGCGGCGCGCACGTCGGTCATGCGCTGGTGGTTGTCCGGGTCGTAGGAGATATGCCCGGTCTCGAAGTCACGCTCCAGCCCGCCGATGCGGTGCTGCAGGCCCGGCGTGCCGGGCACCGGCCAGCCGCGGGCGAGGGTCGCCGGATCCCGGTGGGACGCCGAGGCCCCCTCAGCGTCGGCATGGCGATGGGCCGGGAAGGCCTCGATTTCGGAGGCATCGGGGATGCGCCAGGGCTCGGAGGCGTTCACCAGGTAGCCGTCCGCCAGTACGATTACCGGCGTCATGTAGCGGGTGGCGAGTCGCACCGCCTGGATGGCCACGTCGAAGCCGTCCGCCGGGGTGGCCGGCGCCAGCACCGGCAGCGGCGCGTCGCCGTTGCGCCCGTACAGGGCCTGGTGCAGGTCCGACTGCTCGGTCTTGGTGGGCATGCCGGTGGACGGGCCGGCGCGCTGGCAGTTCACCAGCACCAGCGGCAGCTCGGTGGCCACCGCCAGGCCCAGGGCCTCGCCCTTCAGGGCGACGCCGGGGCCGGAGCTGCCGCACACCCCCAGCTGGCCGGCGAAGGCCGCGCCGATGGCGGCGCACACCGCGGCGATCTCGTCCTCCGCCTGGAAGGTGAGCACGCCGTAGGTGCGCAGCCCCGAGAGGGTGTGCAGCAGGTTGGAAGCCGGCGTGATCGGGTAGGAGCCGTAGAACAGTTCGAGTTCCGCCTTGGCGGCCCCCACCACCAAGCCCCAGCCCAGGGCCTCGGTGCCGGTGACCGCCCGGTACAGGCCCGGCTCGGCGTGGGCCCGGGGCACCTCGTAGGAGGGGATGGCCGGCTCCAGCTCGGCGGTCTCGCCGAAGGCGTGTCCGGCCCGCAGCGCGGCGATGTTGGCGGCGGCGAGGTCCGGCGTATCGGCGAAGCGCCGCTCCAGCCAGGCCACCGACGGGGCCAGGTCGCGGTCGTAGAGCCAGGACACCAGCCCCAGCGCCCACATGTTGCGGCAGCGCTGCACCTGGCTCTTGGACAGGCCGAGCTCGGAGACCGCCTGCGCGGTCTGCTTGCCGATATCGAGCGGCACCAGACGGTAGGCCTCCAGGGCCGGATCCGCCAGCGGGTCGGACTCATAGCCGGCCTTGGCGAGGTTGCGCTTGCCGAAGGCGCCGGTGTCCACCACCAGCATGCCGCTCTGGCGCAGATCCTTGAGGTGCACCTTCAGCGCCGCCGGGTTCAGCGCCACCAGCAGGTCGGGGGCGTCGCCGGGGGTGGTGACCTGGCGGGCACCGAACTGCATCTGGAAGGAGGACACCCCGAAGGTGGTGCCGGCCGGCGCCCGGATCTCCGCCGGGAAGTTGGGCAGCGTGGCGAGATCGTTGCCGTACAGGGCGGTGGCCTGCTTGAAGCGCTCGCCGATCAGCTGGATGCCGTCGCCGGAGTCGCCGGCGAAGCGCACCACCGCCACCTCGGCGCGCAGCCGCGCCGGTGCACTACTGGACAGGGCTTCGTTCATGGCCTGCATCAAACACCAACGCTCCGCTCGTTACACCACGCTGTCAGGGGGTGATTTCCAGGCATGCACAGTAGCGGGGCGCGGGTAGCATAAAAAGGAACGTTTGGGGTTTTGCTTATGGCGGCTGGTTATGAATGCTCCCCGGCGACAGCCTCGGGACACCCGCGCGGCTGTTGTCTTCGAACGGCAATGCGGTAGTCTCGCCGCAACCCTGGCCACCGATTTCATACCGATGCGCCTGTGCCCCTCGGAGCGCACCGACGCCCGCCGCCGCGGCGCCCTGCTGCTGCTGGCTTTGGCCCTGCTGGCCCTGGCCGGCCTCGCCCGCGCCCACGGCGTCGCCGAGGACGACCAGGGCTTCCTGGAGCGCAGCACCGGGCTGAACCTGCTGCCTTTCGTCTACCTGGGGGCCAAGCACATGGTCACCGGCTACGACCATCTGCTGTTCCTGGTGGGGGTGATCTTCTTCCTCTACCGGCTCAGGGACGTGGGCATCTACGTCACCCTGTTCGCCGTGGGCCACAGCACCACCCTGCTGCTGGGGGTGCTGGGCGGGCTGCACGTGAACCCCTACCTGGTGGACGCCATCATCGGCCTGTCGGTGGTCTACAAGGCCTTCGACAACCTGGGCGGCTTCCGGCGCGTGCTGGGCTTCCAGCCCGACACCCGGGCCGCGGTGCTGATCTTCGGCTTCTTCCACGGCTTCGGCCTGGCCACCAAGCTGCAGGACTTCGAGCTCGCCCGGGACGGCCTCATCCCCAACATGCTGGCCTTCAACGTGGGGGTGGAACTGGGACAGTTCCTGGCCCTGGCCCTGATCCTGGTGGTGATGAACGCCTGGCGGCTCGCCGGCGGCTTCCTGCGCCACGCCTACGCCACCAACATGGCGCTGATGGCGGCGGGCTTCCTGCTCACCGGCTATCAGCTCACCGGTTATTTCGTTGCCTGAGTGGAGTTCATGAAACAACCCGCCGACACCCCGGACTACCAGCCCCCGACCCTCAAGAATCTGCTGATCGGCACCGCCGCGTCCCTGGGTGCCGCGGTGCTGGTGCTGGTCACCGTCGTGATGCCGGCGGAGTACGGCATGGACCCGACCGGGGTCGGGCACGCGCTGGGCCTCACCGCCCTGGCCCAGGCCGAGGAACCCGAGCAGGCCCTGGCACCGGAACCGGCCCCCGCGCCCACCCAGCCCGAGGTGGCCGCCGCCGCGCCGAGCGGCGCCGCGCAGACCTTCCAGCCCCAGCAGGGCGAGTTCCGCAGCGACGACTTCGAGATCCCCCTGCGCCCGGGCCAGGGCCTGGAGTTCAAGGTGATCCTGTCCGCCGGCGAGACCCTGCTCTACACCTGGGACGCCGGCGGTTCGCCGCTCTACTACGACATGCACGGCGAACCCCTGGATGGCCCCAAGGGCTTTTTCCTCAGCTACCAGGAGCAGACCGACAGCGCGGGCAAGGGCGCCCTGCGCGCCCCCTTCGAGGGCACCCACGGCTGGTACTGGCGCAACGACGGCGAGGAGCGGGTCACGGTGCGCCTGAAGGTGAGCGGCTTCTACCGGCTGCAGGGGGAAACCTGAGTGGACCCGTTGGCGGGGGCCGGCCTAGCAGCCTGTCGGACTCACCAAATTCACCCTGGCGACATGCCTCTCTGGGGCGGCTTGGTTCGAAAATTTCCGGCGGACGTTGGGCGCAGGCTGCCCGAACCCGGCCGGTGCGATCCACAGCGGCGAAGGGTGCGCCCGTCCGGGGCGGCGGTATCCCATCGGCGTGGTGTCGTGAACGCTCTGTGACGACTTAGCCCGAAGATTTCACAAATTTGCACCGATCTCGCTTGTCTGTTGGCCCCACAAGGCATCTTTTCTCAGTCGGCCGTACTCACCGATACGCCGCTCCTTCGAAAAGTCCCTTGTGAAACCAAGATCCTACGCGATATCAGCACAAATTTGTGAAATCTTCGGGTTGGACCATGCCACCAACGGCGTGGTCAATGCACTGACATCGGTTCAGTCGCCGATATTCACGCTGCAGGTCGGCGGTCCCAGACGCGGCGCAGCAGTTAGCGTTCCTGGGCCAGCGTCTCCACCGCGCCAGGTCTGGCGGCACGCACGTGGGCAAGGGCCTCGGTCGGGGGCTCCCCCAACTCGATCAGCAGCCGCGCCGCCACCAGGCCGGTGCGGCCCAGGCCGGCCCGGCAGTGGATGAGGATGCGCTCGCCGGCCGACAGTCGCTGGCGCAGCTCGGGGCCGTGCCGCTGCCAGGACTGCTCGAAAGACGCGTCGGGCACGTCACCGTCGCGGATCGGCAGGTGGTGCCAGGCCATGCCCCGGGCGGCGATGCGCTCGCCCAGCGAGGGCACACACAGGTGGTCGAGTTCCCAGCTCTCGACCAGACTCACCACGGCGCCCGCGCCCCAACGGTGGACCGCGTCCAGGTCGGCCTCCAGATCCCGGCACCAGCTCGCACTGATGGCGCCGGCTTGGCGTTTGCCGGGGCACAGTGTCAGCCCCAGCAAGCCGCCGCCGGGGCTTGAGCATGATCATTCACGTTCAGGATCCGGAGAGAACCGACCTCTCCGCGGTCGCCATTGGTCGCCGCGGAGGCGGTGCAAAGCACTGACGAACAGCCCCTTGAGGCTCTCGCTCAGTAAGGTGTGGCGCACGAACTCCCCCGGTTCGCGGTACTCGTCGTTGCCTTCGCCCAGGTGCACCTGCCAGAGGGATCCGCGGCGAACTTCGCCCGCTCGCCACATCCCGATGCGGCGTGACGATCTCCCGCCATGCCTTCATGGCTGGCGGCACCAGCGCTCTCGATCACCCTGCCCGCCTGCTCTTCGACGCGCACCCGCAGCAGCTCCATCTTCAGCCGATCGAGATCCTCCGATTTGTCACCGCTATTTTCAGAACTTATTCCTGTCGCTTCGCGCCAACAGCGCGCCGAATCATGCGATCCACCGCCGGGGTGGCGTTCACCGGTACTATCCGAATCTCCGGGTGCGCCCTCGCGAAGACGCGAAACATTTCATCGGCGAATGCCTGACCGATGGTCTCTATGCCCGCGAAATCCAGTTCCACGCGCTTGAAGCGCTCGAATCGCTGGGCGATACGCTTGGCCTGGGAGCGAGACACCAGCTTCTGTCCCTCGAACTGCGCGAGGCGCAGGGGAATCACCGTTCGGTCGAACGTGAACTCTTCCGGATCTGAAAACTGGTCAAATATCTCGTTGAGGTTGGTCTGGCTATGGTTGGCAAGTTGCATTCGCACCAAGGTGCCGGCGCGCTCCGTTTCCAGCTCGTCCAGAACGTCGGCCTGGCCCGCCGCGTGCCGGAAGTGCAGCCGCCCCGATTCGATATGGAACTCGCCCATCGCTTTGGACGTGAAGAAAATGCCCTCGCCCGTGTGGTTATCCGGGTCTGTGGTGAGCTTGCCCTTGACCAGTTCGAGGATCGCCTCTCGGGCATCTGCGAGATCCAGCGCCCACTGGATTTTGACGAAGATACCCATGCCATCGTCCGCCACCTGGCACTGGCCGGACAGCGCATTGCGCACGAGACGGACATCGATGCTGCTGGCGTCCGCGTGGTCGATGGCGTTGTTGATCATCTCTGTCGCGCCGTAATGCCAGAGGTCCACGACATTCTCGGGCAGGTCCTTCAGTTCCGGCAGCAGCATCTCCTGCCACACCCGGTCCTCCTCGAGCCCGTGGGGTGCGAAGCGGCGGGAGATATCGCTGAGGGTCACGAGCCGGTAGACGCGTGCGCGGGTACTGCCTTCGGCGGCGATGAATCCGTCTCGAACCAGGCCCTGCAGGTAACCGTTGGCCACCTGCCGGGATATTTCGAACGCGCTCGCCAGGCGAGCAGCCACCCCGCGACCGTCCGCCGCGATAAACTCGAGGGCCCGCCGGCGCACCCGATCTTTGTCATGGTCCATGCGCGGGATTGTATTCAGCGCTACAGAATATTGAAATGCCCCAAGCATGATATTGTCGCCCCCCGCCGCTCTCAGCGATTCACAGCAGATCATCCGGGGTCGGCCCAGCCGGCTCGGTGGAGGCCCGGGCCAGGCGCACGATTTCCGGCCAGCTTCGGACCAGGCCGGCGATGCTGGTTTCCACCTCAGATCACTCCGACAGCAGCGGCGTCACCATCCGGGATAGCGGCGCTCGGCGCGCTCCTGCGCCGCTTCGGACTCGGGCCAGGTGGGACAGCGGTACAGATCCTCGGCGACGGTCTCGATCCCCTCGCGCAGTCCGAGCGGCACCCGGTAGTCTTGCGAGATCGCCGCTGGCCCGTGGATCATGCCGAGCAGGTGCCCGGCGATGGCACCGGTTGAATCCGAATCGCCGTCACGATTCACCGCCAGGATCACACCCTCGGCGAAGCTCGCGGCCACCGGGGCGCAGTAGACGCCCATGGCCAGGGCCTCCTCCGCGATCCAGCCCTGGCCGAGGTGCGCGTCGGCATCGACCTACTGGCGAATGCCGCCGGCGCCGAAGCCGCGAGAGAGTGCCGCCCCCTCTACCCCTGCGTGAGAAAACCCACCAGGTAGGAGGCCAGCAACAGGCCGTAGCCGGCGTACAGGCAGGCGGCGTGGACCGGGCTCCACCGGGTGAGGCGGGATTTCATGCGGGCAACCAGACGCTGCCTGCCCTGGCGCAGGCGCGCGTCCACCCGCGGGCCCAGTTCACGGCATTCGAACTCACCGAGCTGCCGGCTGGCGTGCACGGCGGCCAGCGCCGGCAACGCCAGCAGCACCATGCCCGCCAGGCCCAGCGTGTCGCGCGCGTGGGGCCAGGCCAGGAAGGCGTCAACGAAGTCCGGCATGGCGCCGGCGGCTACCGGCCAGTCGAGCAATGCACGGCCTGTTCGATGGCCTCGGCCTCGCCGGCCTCCCCCAGGGATACGGTGACCACATCACGGCAAGTCGGCAAGGCGACGGTGAAGCCCGTCGTCCCGCGCCAGGTCGCGCTGGACGACGTGGAGGCAGCCGTCGATGACTACCTCGCGCCTGCGGCCCTCGGGTTCATTGACTGCCTTGAGAAGGCCTATCGCCAGCTCTCCCGGCACCCGCGGCCATAAGGGGGCGGTTCAGCGGGCCACTAAAAGCCCTCTGCGAGGTGCAGCCACTCCTGCGGTTGAGCTGCCGGCTGCGGATGTGCCGTGCGCCGCGGTGGCGCTCTGGACACTACTCGGCGACAGGCGAGTGCGGGCGATGCCCCTTGCGCTCCCCGCAGCCAGCGCACTGCGCGCCTCGCGGATCACGCCCCGCGCCGAGCCGAGGAACAGCGCCGTAATGAGCAATCCGACCAGCAGGTCGGGCAGCGCGCTGCCGGTGGCCGCCACCAGGGCCGCGGCGACCAGCACCGCCGTGTTGGCAAACAGGTCATTGCGGGCGCAGACCCAGCAGGCGGCCAGACTCAGGCTCGCCTGCCGGCGCGGGGCCAGCAGCAGGTAGCAGATCACGTTGCAGGCCAGCGCCAGGGCTGCCACCCAGCCCATGACCTCCGGCCGAGGCATGGCACCGGAGGCGGCGCTGTAGATGGCCTGGGCCAGCACCAGCACTCCGAGGCCGGCCATCAGGTAGCCTTTGGCCAGCGCGGCCCGGGCCTGTTGCATCGACCCTGCCCGTAGCGCCGCCAGGGTCAGCGCGAACACCAGGGCGTCGGCCAGCATGTCCAGGGAGTCCGCCAGCAGGGCCGAAGAGGCGGCCACCAGCCCCTGCCAGAATTCCAGGGCGAACATGCCGGCGTTGAGGGTCAGGGCGACCCATAGAATCATCACCGTCGACTTCATCGTGAACCCCGTGCAACCGAGCGGGCACGGTCAGCGGCCGATGGTGGTCCGGTCCACGGGGGCGACCCGCCCCTCCAGGCACAAGGCAGCACCGGCACTGACGCTCGAGACGCCATGAAACGGAGCGCGCCGGGCCGGAGCGAACCATGCCTCCGACCCGGCGCGAGGTTGCGGAGGGTCTTCAGTCGCGGCGACGACCCTTGTCGTCGTCGTCCCTGCCACGACCCCGACGACCCTTGTCGTCGTCGTCCCTGCCCCGGCGGACCTTATCCAGGTCGAAACCGCTGACCAGGATCATGTCGTCGGTGCAGTAGTCATCCACGGTGAACTCCGGGATGGCGTCATTGCAGGAGCGCGAGCGCACCAGCGGGTCGTTGTCGTCGGCGGAGTGCTGCACGAAGAAGAAGGCCGACTTGTTGTCCGCCGTGAACATGAAGCCGGTGGGCTCGGCGGTGGGATCCTTGAGCGTCAGGATGAGCACGCAGCCGTCGCTGAGCGTGTCCCGGTCGTCGCCATCCGGCAGGCAGGCAAAGATGTCGCCGTTGGAGTTGTCCTCCAGGACATAGACATTGTCGGAGGCGGCCTGGAAGGCCACGTTGTCCGGCTGGTTGAGCTGGCCGTCGCCGGCCACGAACACCTGGACGTTAACCGGGGCGCCGGCGGTGCGCATGGAACCGGTGTCCTCGTCGAACACCAGCCCGGTATTGGCGAAGGCCGGATCGGTGTCCACGGCGCACAGCACTTCGCCGAAGTTGAAGGCCCGGGCCCGGCCGGTGTTGGCCCAGCAGAAGCGAATGCCCTCGCCGGCGTAGTTGGGGTCCGGATCCAGATCCTCGGGGCGGTAGTAGCCGGTGGCGCCGAAGGCGTTGGCGTCGGCTCGGGCCGTGGTGGCGTTCACCTGCACCCAGCCGGCGTTGCCCTTCTGGCAGCCCTGGCCGTACTGGGGGAAGCTGCCGCTGGTGGACTCGCGGCAGTCCACCCGGGCGGCGTAGAGGCTACCCATGGCGAACGGGGACTCGGCCAGGGAGCTGATGTCACCGGAGCCGGGCATGCGCAGCAGGCTGGGTACGAACTTGAAGATGGCACCGCCGTCGGTGTCCTGGCCGCCGATGGCGCGGCCACCGCCGGAGGTGCGCGAACCCGGGCGCAGCTCGTCACCGGCGATCAGCACCCCCTGCTCGGTAATGGCGATGCCCTCCCAGGACATCTCCGGCAGGGCGTCGCGCAGGGCGATGCCGAACCCACCCTGGCTGACCGGAGCGGCGGCGGCGGCACCGCTCTTCACCACGCCGGTGGCGTCGGAGAACGTCCCCCGCTCGGCACCGCGATGCACGCGGACGTTGGTGGTGGCGAGGGGATCGAGTACCTCGTAGGCGTTGCCCAGGTGGCCATCGCCGCCGAGGCGGCCATCCTCTTCGGTAAACAGCACCGTGCCCCAGGGGGTACGTTCCACACCGTCGCAGCCGGCGGTGCCGCGGATGATGGTCTCCACTTCCCGGGTCTTGAGATCGATGCGCTGGCCGCCCGGGGTGAACTTCACCGTGCCGTTCTCGAAGCTGCCGATGGGCTCGGGGCCGAACTCCTCGACACAGATGATGATGTGGGTGGGCCGCTCGTCGTTGGGCCAGAACGCCAGCTGGTCGGACTTGTCGGAGACCTCACGGGAGAAAATCTCGGCCTTGAGGCCCTTTGCGAGGTCGAACAGGTCTTCCGGGCGCTGGCCCGGCGCCCGGGGCACGTCGGCGATGGACGAGGCCTCCAGGGGCTTTTTGATGCCGAACAGCTTGTCGGCATCCTTGGCCAGGCGCTCCTGCACGAAGGCGCCGAAGTCCTCGGCCCGGTCGGGACCGGCCACGGCCGGACTCGCCGCCAGCACGCAACCCAGGCAGGCCGCTGCCGCCAGGGTCGACTTGTGCATCTGTTTCATGGGGGTTCTCCTGAAGTGATCGATGCATGCTTGCAGGCCGATGGTCCCTCCCATCGGCCGCTGGACTGTATCCATTCCAGATGTCGCCCTCGTCACGGTCCCGTGACAGCGACAGACTGCCCCCCCTGTCACGGTTCGGTCATGGCGAATCGGCAGACTCCGGCCCTGCTTGATTACGCAACGGCGGGAGCATTCCATGCGGCGACACGGCAGCAGACTCGGCCTCATCCTGAGCCTTGCCCTGGTATTGGGCGTGCCGGGCGCAGCGGCCCACACTGCTGAACACCCGGGCCCAGCGGCGCAGGTGGCGGAGGGCTACGCCCGGCTCGCTTTCACCATGTACGAGGACTCCACCACTGCGGCCCGCATGCTGGGCCAGGCCATCAACGCCTTCGTCGCCGATCCCTCGCCGCAGCGGCTGGCAGCGGCCCGGGATGCCTGGGTGGACGCCCGGCGCACCTACTCCCTGACCGAGGCGTTTCGCTTCGGCAACCCCAACGTCGACGCCTGGGAGGGCAAGGTGAACGCCTGGCCCCTGGACGAGGGCTTCATCGACTACGTGGCCAGCCCGTACCGCCACGACCTGGGCAACCCCCACGCCCAGGCCAACCTCATCGCCTCGGACCGGCCGCTGACGGTGAAGTCCCTGCAGCTCGTCCACGAGCTGGACCGGGCGGAGGCCAACGTTGCCACGGGCTTCCACGCCATCGAGTTCCTGCTCTGGGGCCAGGACCTGAACCAGCCCGCCGGCGCCGCCGGTCAGCGGCCCCACACCGACTATATGGCCGGTGAGGGCTGCACCCACGGCCACTGCGAGCGCCGCGCCCGCTACCTGCTGCTGGCCACCCGGCTGCTGGTGCGCGACCTCCAGGAGATGATGGAGCAGTGGCGGCCCACCCGGGGCTGGTACTGGATCGAGTTCATGGATCTGGCGCCGGAGGAACAGCTGCGGCGCATGCTCCATGGCCTCGGCGAGATGAGCTTCGGGGAGCTCGCCGGCGAGCGCATGCGCACCGCGCTGATGGCGAGCGACCAGGAGGAGGAGCAATCCTGCTTCAGCGACACCACCCACCTGGACGTCTACTACAACGCCCGGGGCATCCAGGTCATCTACCAGGGCCGCTACCGGCGCCTCGACGGCAGCCTGCTCGAGGTGCCTTCGCTGGCCGAGCTGGCCGCAGCCCGCAGCCCGGAGCTCGCCGAGGATCTGGCCAAGCGCATGTCCCAGTCCCTGGCCCTGGCCGACACCCTGGTCGCCGCCGCCGAGGCCGGTGAGCCCTTCGACCGGCAGATCCGGGCGGAGAACGCCGCCGGCAGGCAGCGGATTGAGGCCCTGATCGACGCCCTGCGTGAGCAGACCGCCCTGCTGGAGCGCCTGATGGCCGAACTCGGCGCGCGGAGCCGGGCGTGAGCGCGGCCCCCGCACTCCGGTGCCTGCTGGCCGGCGCCGCCCTGGCGGGCCTGTTTCTGAGTCTCGGCGCCGGGGCCCGTCCACCCCTGTCCGGCGGCGACACCACCACCCATCTGATCAACGAGGACGCCTTCTCGCTGCCGGCCGCCAACCTGTCGCTGGTCCGGCGCGACGGCTTCTTCGTCGGCAACTCGTTCTTCACCAACGCCTGGGTGAGCGCGCCGGCCTCCACCACCGCCCGGGACGGGCTGGGTCCGCTGTTCAACACCAACACCTGTCAGGGCTGCCACCTGAAAGACGGCCGCGGCCGTCTGCCGGACGCGGACGAGCCGCTGACCTCGGCGCTGGTGCGCATCAGCCTGCCCAACGAGCACCGGGAGAGCGAGGCCGCACTGCGGCGCGACGGCGTGGTGCCCGAGCCCAGCTATGGCGGCCAGATCCAGAACCGTGCGCTGCCCGGAATGCGCCCCGAGGCCCGGGTGCGCCTGCGCTGGGAGGACATCGAAGGCGAGTTCGCCGATGGTACGCCCTACACCCTGCGCCGACCGGTGGTAACACTGACCGATCTGGCCTATGGCCCGCTGCACCCCGACACCCGGATGTCGCTGCGCGTGGCCCCGCCCCTGATCGGCATGGGCCTGCTGGAGGCGATCCCCGAGTGGCGCCTGGAGGAGTTGGCCGACCCCCATGACGACGACGGCGACCTGATCTCGGGCCGCATCAACCGGGTCTGGGACCGATCAGCCGGGTCCATGACCAGCGGACGTTTCGGGTGGAAGGCCGGACAGCCGACAGTGCGCCAGCAGGTGGCCGCAGCCTTCGCCGGTGACATGGGGCTGACCACCGGCCTCTATCCGGAGCCGCCCTGCAGCCCGGCCCAGCGCGAGTGTCTGGAGGCGCCCCACGGCGGCGATCCGGAGGTGGAAGACCCGGTCCTGGAGGTGGTCGCGTTCTACGCCCGGCACCTGGGCGTGCCGCCGCGGCGCGATCACGATGGCGCCGCGGTGCGCCGCGGCGAGGAACTGTTCCAAAGCGCCGGCTGCAGCGCCTGCCACGTGGAAACCCACCGCACCGGCGAGGTCGCGGGCGCACCGGAACTATCGAACCAGGAGATCCACCCCTACACCGACCTGCTGCTGCACGAAATGGGCGAAGGCCTGGCCGACGGGCGCACCGAATTCCGCGCCAACCGCCGGGAGTGGCGCACGCCGCCGCTCTGGGGCATTGGCCTGACCGAGGTGGTGAGCCGCCACACCCGCTTCCTGCACGACGGCCGGGCACGCAACCTGCAGGAAGCCATCCTCTGGCACGGCGGCGAGGCCCGACGTTCCCGGCAGCACTTCCTGCAGATGGATCGGCGCGAGCGGGATCACTTGCTGCAGTTCCTGCAGTCCCTGTAGGCGCCGCGCGGGTGCCGCGCCCCCGGTCCGGCTCGCTACAGCCGCTCCACGGCTAGCAGCCTGTGGGACTTAGGGAGGCGCTGATTAATTCCTCGCCGCCGCGTTGGCCCCTCAGAGCCGGCA
>CAZAQB010000011.1:0-40981 GCA_964487155.1 uncultured Ectothiorhodospiraceae bacterium | reverse complement strand
CACCAGGAAGTAGAACGTATCCAGCGCGTAGGCAAGTTCCAATGCCATTTCCATCAATCCACCCTCCCGACAGTAGTCGTCCCAAAGCTCGCTGCGCTGCATCGCACAAACCGTGCCAGTGTCCTGCGCGGCGAGGGAATGGCACCAGGGTGGGGTTTCAGAAGGGGCCGGGCCGGCCGGAGCGTGAACCGAGGTGGTGCAAATTCCAGCCGGCGCACCATGCTGGTGCACCGGGTTGGTGCGTCCCGCCGTGTGGTATAAGGTTCAGCCGCCGAATCTCTGTCCGGGCCCACATCTCGCGGGGGACGCCATGACCACCACCATCCGCCAGGACGACCTCATTCAGAGCGTTGCCGACGCCCTGCAGTACATCTCCTACTACCACCCGCGCGACTTCATCCAGGCCGCCACCAAGGCCTACGAGCGGGAGCGCAATCCCGCCGCCCGCGATGCCCTGGCCCAGATCCTCATCAACTCCCGCATGTGCGCCGAAGGCCACCGGCCCATCTGCCAGGACACCGGCATCGTCACCGTCTTCCTGAAGGTGGGCATGGAGGTGCGCTGGGACGCCGAGCTGAGCGTCGAGGAGATGGTCAACGAGGGGGTGCGCCGGGCCTACAACCACCCGGACAACAAGCTGCGGGCCTCGATCCTGGACGACCCCGCCGGCGAGCGGCGCAATACCCGGGACAATACCCCGGCGGTGATCTACATGGACCTGGTGCCGGGGGAGAAGGTGCACGTGGAGCTGGCCGCCAAGGGCGGCGGCTCCGAGGCCAAGAGCAAGTTCGCCATGCTCAACCCCTCCGACGACATCGTCGAGTGGGTGCTGGAGCAGGTGCCGAAGATGGGCGCCGGCTGGTGTCCGCCGGGCATCCTGGGGGTTGGTATCGGCGGCACCGCCGACAAGGCCATGCGGCTTGCCAAGGAGGCCTGCATGGAGTCCATCGACATCCACGAGCTGAAAGCGCGTGGGCCGCAGACCACTGCCGAGAAGCTGCGCCTTGAGCTGTTCGAGAAGGTCAACGCGCTTGGCATCGGCGCCCAGGGCCTGGGCGGGCTCACCACCGTGCTGGACGTCAAGGTCAAGGACTTCCCCACCCACGCCGCCAACAAGCCGGTGGCCATCATTCCCAACTGCGCCGCCACCCGCCACGTGCATTTCGACCTGGACGGCTCCGGCCCCGCCGAGCTGCCGGCGCCCAGCCTGGAGGACTGGCCCGAGGTCACCTGGGGCGCGGGCGCGGCCACCCGCCGCGTGAACCTGGACGAGGTCACCCCCGAGGAGGTGAAGAGCTGGAAGCCCGGCGACACGCTGCTGGTCTCGGGCACCGTGCTCACCGGCCGCGACGCCGCCCACAAGCGCATCCAGGACATGCTGGCCGCAGGCCAGGCGCTGCCCGTGGATTTCAAGGGCAAGTTCATCTACTACGTCGGCCCGGTGGACCCGGTGGGTGACGAGGCCGTGGGCCCTGCAGGTCCCACCACCTCCACCCGCATGGACAAGTTCACCGAGATGATGCTGGCCGAGACCGGCCTGCTGGGCATGATCGGCAAGGCCGAGCGCGGCCCGGCCGCCATCGAGGCGATCCGCAGGCACCAGGCGGTGTACCTGATCGCCGTGGGCGGTGCTGCCTACCTGGTGTCCAAGGCCATCCGCAAGGCCCGGGTGGTGGCCTTCGAGGATCTGGGCATGGAGGCCATCCATGAATTCGTGGTGGAGGACATGCCGGTCACCGTGGCGGTGGACTCCCAGGGCGAGTCCGTCCACCAGCGCGGCCCGGCCGAGTGGAAAGCGAAGATCGCGGAGATCCCGGTGACGGTGGAGTAGCAGCGCCTCCCTAGCAGCCTGTCGGACTTAGGTGCCCGTTGCGAGCCGAGTGGGAGAGCGAGGTCAGTTTTTCGATCATTTGAGGAGAATAGCCGTAGCTATTTGACGAAAAGGATCGGGAAAATGGACCGCTATTCCACCGGCGCAGTAGGTGCAGCCTAAGTCCGACAGGCTGCTAGGGTCCTGCAAACACTGTGGGGTCGGAGGGCGGGTCCGGTCCGCGGTCTCCAGGCGGCGATTCATGGGTTGCATATGGGCTTGAGTTGCGCCATATAGATATGAGCAACCCCTGGAGAGCGCGACTCATGAACCTGCCAGCCAGCGCCCGTGTCCCGGACCCCGCGGCGCTGCCGGAGTCCGAAGAGCACTTCACCCAGCTGCTGGAGAGCCTGGACGGCGGCTATCGCAAGGCCGCCCTGGGGCTGTTCGCGCGCATGGTGGATGATCTCTCCGCAGTCCCCCCGGCGGCCGCCGAGGCCGAGTTTCGCCGGCTGCTGGACCCGGTCCTCACCGACGCCGAGCGTTTCGCCCGGCTGGGTGAACTCTCCTACCGCTATCGCCAACGTCGGCCCACGGTGGTGGAGAGTCTGCGGCTGAGCGACCTGCGGGCCTCCGAGAAGCTGGACGCCCTGATGCAGGCCACCGGGGGCAGCGTGGACCTGGCTGGCGCCCGCCGCGCCCTGGGGGATGTCTCCCGGCAGGCGGTGGAGAAGCGTATGACCCGGGGTACCCTGCTGTGGGCCAGCGTCGCGGGCCAGCGACGCTTCCCCCTGGCCCAGTTCGAGCCTGGGGGCTGCGGCGTGCACCGCCAGGTGGCGGCGGTGATGCGGCGGCTTGGCGTGCACTCGCCGGTGGACCGGCTGGTGTTCTTCCTGGCGCCCAAGCGGGCGCTGGACGGCGCCCGGCCCATCCATCTGTTGCGACGCGGGGAGAGGGTAGAAGAGATCGCCCGGCAGGCGGCTCTGTATCTCGGTGCTGACGTCGGGGCCCTCTGACGGCCCGGCGCCGTGCCAGGCCGGCGCACGCCGCTGCGGTTTCCGGAGGACTTCTCCTGGCGGCCGCCGCCCCTGACCCCGCTGCCCGCCGGCACGCCGTTGTACCGGGTACAGCCCGCCGGCGGCCGCCTGCTCCGCTACGGCCGGGACGAGGCAGGGGAGAACCGCTGGAATCCCCCGCCGGACCGGCACCCGGCGTTCGGTGTCTGGTACGCGGCCTGCGCCCCCACCGCCGCCCTCACCGAGACTCTGCTGCAGAACCTGGAGTGCGCGGTGGTCTCGTGGTCCGCCATCCGCGAGCGCGAGCTACTGGAAGTGCGTCTCGACCGGGACCTGGCGGTGATCGACCTGAGCGGCAACGCGCTCTCCGCCCTGCACGCCGACGGCAAGCTGCTGGTTACCGACGATCTGCGCTACCCTCGGGCCTGGGCTCATGCTCTGCACATGCGCGCCAACGCCCAGGGTCTGCTGTATCCGGCCCGCACCCTGCCCCGGGAGCGAGCCCTGGCCCTGTTCGAGCCCGCAGGAACAGACGTTATAAGCGCCGCTGCCCGGCGCACTGCGCTGCCCGATCTGACCCTGCCCGGCGCTCCCCGGATGCGGAATTTGATCGAATGGCTGGAGCAGGAATTTGACGTCAGTGTGAAGGACGATACGGCCTGATCGGATGTGCTTTGGACTGGCCCTGCCGCCCTGGCCGCCCCCCATACGCCTGTGCAACTCGCCGCCAGTCAGGGCGACCGGGGGACCCCACGGGCAAGTGCGGCGCCACGAAGCGGTCCGAGGGCGCCGCCCGGTGCGGCCGCAAAGCCATGGGAGAACCCGTGTCTGAACCCCTGATCCGATTCGAAAACCTCACCCGTCGCTATGGCGCCCGGGCGGTGCTGGACGGTGTTTCCGGCGCGATCCGCGCCGGTGAGTTCGTGGTGGTGGTGGGGCGCAGCGGCTCGGGCAAGTCCACCTTGCTGAACCTGCTGGGCGGGTTGGATCGCCCGGACCAGGGCAGCGTGGAGCTGGCCGGCGAGTGCCTGTACGCCCTGCCCGACGCGCGGCTCACGGAATTGCGCCGCAGGCGCATGGGTTTCGTGTTCCAGGCCTACAATCTGGTGCCGACGCTTACCGCCGCCGAGAACCTGACCCTGCCCCTGGAGCTGAATGGCCGGCCCACCGGAGACGGGCGGGTGGAGTCCTGGCTGGAGCGGGTAGGCCTGGCGGGCCGGGGCGGCGACTATCCGGAGCAGCTCTCCGGCGGCGAGCAGCAGCGGGTCGCGGTGGCCCGGGCCCTGATCCACGAGCCGGACCTGATCCTCGCCGACGAGCCCACCGGCAACCTGGACCTGGACACCGCCACCGCGGTGGTGGACCTGCTGGACAGCCTCTGCCGCCGGGAGGGCCGCACCCTGGTGATGGTCACTCACGCCCGCGAAGTGATCGGCCGGGCCGACCAGCTGCTCACCATCCGCCAGGGCCGGCTGACCCGGGCCGGGCAGCAATGACCCGCCTGGCGCCCGCCAGGGAGGCCGCCGCCCCGTGACCGGCCTTCGTCCCGTGCTCACCGGCCTGTCTGCCCGAGCCGGACGCCGGGCGCTGTTGCGCCACCCGGTGCAACTGCTGCTGGCGGTGCTGGGGGTGGCCGCCGGGGTGGCGGTGGTGGTGGCGGTGGATCTGGCCAACCAGAGCGCCCGCCAGGCCATGGCGGTGTCGCTGGAGACCGTGGCCGGCCGGGCCAGCCACCAGGTGCGCGCCGGCGCCCGGCCCCTGCCGGCGCAACTCTACGCCTCGCTGCGCACCGAGCTCGGCCTGGCCCGGGCAGCGCCGGTGATGGAGGGTGGCGTGACCCTGCCCGCGGCCGGCGACCGGCCCCTCATCTTGCTGGGCCTGGATCCCTTCGCCGAAGGCCCGTTCCGGGGCTACCTGGACGCCGGCTCCAGCGCCGGCGATGACGGCCTGGGTGGGCTCGTCGCCGGCGCCGGCCAGGTGGTGCTGCCCGCGGAGGAGGCCCGCGCCCTGAGCCTGGCGGCCGGCGACACCCTGGAGCTCACCACCGCCACGGGGCGCCACCGGGTCAGCGTCGCCGGCATCGTGACCCTGCCCGACCGGGATCTCTCCGGCCTGCTGTTCGCCGACATCGCCACCGCGGACGTGCTGCTGGGGCGCGGCGGCGCCCTGGACCGCATCGACCTGATGCTCGACCCGGAACAGGTGCACGCGGTGCGCTCCCGCCTGCCGCCGGACGCCGCGCTCACCGCCACCGCGGCCCGGGAGGGCGCGCTGCAGGAGATGAGCCGGGCGTTCCGGGTCAACCTCACGGCGCTCGGCCTGCTGGCCCTGGTGGTGGGCCTGTTCCTGGTGTTCAACACCCTGTCCTTCCTGGTGGTGCAGCGCCGCGCCCTGCTGGGCACCCTGCGGGCCCTGGGGGTGACCCGGCGTCAGGTGCTGGTGCAGGTGCTGGGGGACGCGGCCCTGGTGGGCCTGGCGGGCACGGTGCTGGGGCTGGCCGCCGGGGTGCCGCTGGCGGCGGGGTTGGTGGAGCTGGTGCTGCGCACCATCGACGATCTCTACTTCGCCACCCAGGTGCGGGCGCTCACCCTCGATCCCTGGAGCCTCGCCAAGGGCGCGGCCCTGGGCCTGGGAGGCTCCCTGGCCGCGGCCCTGGCGCCGGCCCGGGAGGCCGCCGCCGTAGCGCCCCGCGCCGCCCAGTCCCGGGCCGATCTGGAGCGGCGCAGCCGCCGGGCCGCGGCCCGGGCCGCGCTGCTGGGGCTGGCGGTGCTGGCCGGCGGCGCGCTGGCGCTGGCGGCTGGCGGCGACGGCCTGGTGACCGGCTTTGCCGGGCTGTTCGCGGTCATTGTCGGAGCGGCGCTGCTGGTGCCGTGGGCCACCGATGTCCTGTGCCGGGCGGCCCGGCCCGCCGCCCGGGGGGTGATCCCCCGGCTCGCCCTGCGCGGGGTGTCCGCGTCACTGTCCCGCACCGGCGTGGCGGTGGCCTCGCTGGCGGTGGCGGTGTCCGCGGTGGTGGGGGTGGCGGTGATGATCGGCAGCTTCCGTACCAGCGTGGAGGACTGGCTGGATCGCTCGCTCGCCTCCGACTTCTACCTGTCCGGCCCCGACTCCGCCCCCGGGGCGGTGGTGGATGATGCCCTGGCGGAGCGCATTGCCGGCCTCGACGGGGTGGCGGCGGTGACCCGCTCGCGCTGGCACCGCCAGCCTACCGGCGGGGATTACCGCAATGTCTGGGCCCTGGACCTGCCGGCGGACGGCTGGCAGCGGTTTCGCTTCCAGGCCGGCGATCCCGCCCGCGCGGAAGCGGCATTTCGGGCCGGCGAGGGCGTGCTGGTGAGCGAGCCGCTGGCCTACCGGGAGGGGCTGGCCGTGGGCGGGCCGGTCAGGCTGCCCACCGCCCGGGGCGAGGCGGCGCTGCCGGTGGCCGGCATCATCCGCGACTATGGCAGCACCCGGGGCATGGTGATCCTCAGCCTGGCGCGCTACCGGCAGCTCTATGACGACCGCCGGCTGACCTCCCTGGGCATCCATCTGGCGCTGCGGGCCGACCGGGCGGCGGTGGCCGAGCAGATTCAGGGCCTGCTGGCCGGCCGGCCGGGCGCCCAGCTGCAGGATAACGCCGTGATCCGCGAGCGCTCCCTGGAGGTGTTCGACCGCACCTTCGCCATCACCGAGGTGCTGCGCCTGCTGGCCGCCGGCGTCGCCTTCGTGGGGGTGTTCGGCGCGCTCATGGCACTGCAGCTGGATCGGGCCCGGGAACACGCCGTGCTGCGCGCCCTGGGCCTCACCCGGGGCGGACTGGGCGCTCTGGTGGCGGGCCAGAGCGGCGTGCTGGGCCTGGCCGCCGGCCTGCTGGCCCTGCCTCTGGGGCTGGCCCTGGCCTGGCTGCTGGTGTTCGTCATCAACCGCCGGGCGTTCGGCTGGACGATGGCCTTTGAGGTGCAGGCCGCGCCGCTGCTGGAAGGCGTCGCCCTGGCGGTGGTGGCGGCCCTGCTGGCGGGTATCTACCCGGCCTGGCGAGCCGCCCGGGGGCTGCCGGCGGCGGGGCTGCGGGAGGAATGATGGGGCGCAGGGGAGTGGTCTGGCGGCGCTGGGCGCTCGCCTTGGCGGCCGGACTGGCGCTGTCCGGCTGCGGGGAGCCGGCCGTGGACGCCCCTGGCGAGGCCGCCCTGGAGCTGGGCGCGGTGATGAGCGCCGATGCCGAGGGGTTCGCCCGGGTGACGGGTCCGCCGGAACTTGATTTCCCCCGCGACCACGGGGCCCACCCGGACCACCGCAGCGAGTGGTGGTATTTCACCGGCAACCTGACCGGGCCCGAGGGGCGGGCCTTCGGTTTCCAGCTCACCTTTTTCCGCTTCGCCCTGGCGCCCGAGGCCCCGGATCAGGACAGCCCCTGGGCCACCCGTCAGGCCTGGATGGCCCACTTCGCGGTGAGCGACGTCGACGGCCGCGGATTCCACGCCTTCCAGCGCCTGCAGCGCGGCGCCGTGGGCCTGGCCGCGGCCGAGACCCGGCCGGTCCGAGTCTGGCTGGACCACTGGGAGATGCGCTCGGAGTCGCCGGGGGCGTTGTTCCCCCTGGTGCTCCGGGCCTCGCAGGACGGCGTATCCCTGGAGCTGCGGCTCACCGCCGACAAGCCCCGGGTGCTCCAGGGGGATGCCGGCTACAGCCGCAAGGGCGCCGACCCGGGCAACGCCTCGGCCTATTACTCCTACACCCGGCTTGCCGCCCGGGGCCGGCTGAACCTGGACGGCGAGGATTACCAGGTGACCGGCGGCGCCTGGCTGGACCGGGAGTGGAGCACCAGTGCCCTGGACCCGGGCCTCGCCGGCTGGGACTGGCTGGCCCTGCAACTCGCCGACGGCCGCGACCTGATGCTCTACCGGCTGCGCCGGCAGGACGGCCGCCCCGGGCGCTGGTCGGCCGGCACTCTGGTGGGGCCGGAGGGCGACGCCCGGCGCCTTGGTCAAGGGGAGTTCACCATGGCGCCCGTGGAACGCTGGCGCAGCCCGGCCAGCGGTGTGAGCTACCCGGTGGGCTGGCGGGTGCGGGTGCCCTCCGCCGGCCTGGACCTGGAGGTGAGCCCGGTGCTGGAGGATCAGGAACTGCGGTTCGGCTTCCGCTACTGGGAGGGCGCGGTGCGGGCCAGGCGGGCCGGCTCCGGCGAGGACGCCGGCGTCGGCTACCTGGAGCTCACCGGCTACCAGGCGCAGCCGTAGGGTGGGCAGAGCGCAGCGAAGCCCACCGCCTCGGTGATTCGTGACGGGATCACGGGTTGATCGCGGAAGATGGTGGATTGCGCTTCGCTCCATCCACCCTACGCGATTGCCGCAAGGCACCGGGCGGTGCCCCCAGTGGCAACGGTGTCCTGGCCGCGATGGACCCTCCGCCTCGGCCGCCGGCCCCGGGCCCTCCGTCACGGAGCTTCGCACCGTGACCTACGGCGGGTTTCGGCGTGGCCCGGGGTGGGCCCGCGGCCGTAGGTCACGTTGCGCGCAGCGCTACGTGACGTCCCTGGACCGCGGTCCTCGGGGGTGCCACCTACTGCTTGGAGGACGGGGCGGCGCTGCCGGTGCGCTCCCGGAGCTGGGCGATGAGGGAATCCACGTCGCCGCGGGAGAGCTGCGAGGCGAGGTTCTCCCGGTAGCTCAGCAGCACGCTCACCCCTTCCACCACCACATCATAGAATTTCCACTGGCCGTCGCGCTCCAGCAGGCGGTAGGTGACGTCGAAGGCCCGCCCGTCGGGTAGCTGGATGGCCGAGTCCACCAGCACCCGGTCCGGGTGCCGGTCGTTGGTCTTCACCTGATAGTCGATCTGGGCGTCCTGCCCCTGCTCGACGATCTGGTCGGCATACTGGCGCAGGGCCGAGCTGTAGGTGTGCACCAGATAGTCCCGGAAGGCGTCGACGAACCGGTCGCGCTGGTCGGGGGTGGCGGTGCGCCAGTGGCGGCCCAGGACGAAACGGGACATGCGCTCCACGTCGGCGTAGGGGCCCAGGGTGTCCGCGACGATCTGGCGGGCCACAGCGGGATCCTTCACCACCGCCTCGCGTTGCTCCCGCAACAGCCCGATGGAGTCCTGGATCACTGACTGCACCAGCTCCTGGGGTGGTGGTGGGGCTGACGCCGCCGTGGCAAGCCCGGGGGCGGCGAGCGCCAGGGCCAGGATGAGGGGCAGTGAGCGCAGCATGCTCATGGGGAACTCCTGTGGCGCGGTGAACAGCGGCCGGCCGCTGGGCCGGGGCCGCCATCGCGCTGTCGAGCGGCCCTGCCATGATCCCAGCGGCGGGGTGCGCGGTCCAGTGTCGTCCGTCGGCCTGGCACGGTGGGGCGCCGGCCGATCAGGCGGGGCTTGCGCGAATGCCGGCACGTCTCGGGCGCCGAAGCCGCCGGTGCACTGGCCTTACGCGTAGACATCCACGCTCAGCTCGCCGTTCCCTGCCGGCACTTCCCACTCCGACAGGGGTCCACAGGTGGATGGATGCTGCAAGCCGACTGATCCCGCTGTTGCTGGAGGCGCTTCTGATCGCGGCGGCCGGCCCCGCCGCCTCGGAGGAGGCCTTCCGCTGCCGGGGCGACCTGGTGACCCAGGGCGACCGCAGCTTCGAGGTGCGGCGGCTGTGCGGCGAGCCGGACTTCGCCGACCGCTACCCGGAGCAGAAGATCCCCGGTCTGGGCTACTTAGGTGATATCCGGGACTGGTACTACAATCCCGGCCCCAATGACTTGCTGCGGCGGCTACGCTTCCGCGACGGCGAGCTGGTGGACATTGCCGTGCTGGGCAAGGGCTTCCGGGAAGGTTTCGGCGGTCACTGCTCCCCCGGGGAGCTGCGCCGGGGCCTCAGCAAGCCGGAGCTGCTGGATCTCTGCGGCCCCCCCGACCATGTCAGCCACCGGCTGTTCGGGCCCGGCCGCCACCATCGGTTCGTGCGGGCCGTGGAGGAGTGGACCTACAACTTCGGGTCCGGCCGTTTCATGCGTCATGTGCGGCTGGTCAACGGCATCGTCGAGGACGTGGAGCTTGGCAATCGCGGTTACTGAGGTGCGCTGGCAGACCGGCGCCGCGGCGCCCCTGGGAGGGCTGCCGGAACTGGGGGAACGGTTGCGGGGCGCCCGCCGGGTGGTGGTGCTCACCGGCGCCGGCTGCAGCACCGGCTCCGGCATCCCCGACTACCGGGATCCCCAGGGCCGCTGGAAGCACCGCCGGCCCACCCTCTACCAGGACTTCATGGCCCGCGACCTGGTGCGCCGGCGCTACTGGGCGCGCAGCATGGCCGGCTGGCCCCGGGTGGCCGCGGCCCATCCCAACGCCGCCCACCATGCCCTGGCGCGTCTGGAAGCGGCGGGCACGGTGGCCGGGCTGATCACCCAGAACGTGGATGGCCTGCACCGCGCGGCCGGGCAGCGGGCCCTGGTGGAGCTCCATGGCCGGCTGGACCGGGTGGTGTGCACCGACTGCGCCCGGATGCTGGACCGGGCCGGCCAGCAGGCGGAACTGCTGCGCCTCAACCCGGGCTGGGAGGCCCATCTGGACGCCCATGCCCCGGATGGCGACGCCCATCTGCAGCGCGCCGATTACCACGCCTTCCGGGTGCCGGGCTGCCCGGGCTGCGGCGGCGTGCTGAAGCCCGACGTGGTGTTCTTCGGCGAGTCCGTGCCCGCCGAGCGGGTGGCCGCCGCTGCGGGCTGGCTGGAGGCGGCGGACGCGCTGTTGGTGGTGGGCACGTCCCTGGGGGTCTGGTCGGGCCTGCGCTTCGCCCGCCAGGCCCACGCCGCCGGCATTCCAGTGCTGGCGGTGAACCAGGGCCGCACCCGCGCCGATCCGCTGCTGGATCTGAAGGTGGAGATGGATTGCGGCGAGGCTATGACTGGCCTGGCCGCGGCGCTGGGGGATTGAGTTGGTGGTGGCGGCAGCGCTCGGCGCGCCGCCCCCGCAGCCCCACGTTGCGAAGAAACGTGGGGGCCGGCGCTGCAAACGCCCGGCTGTTGAGCCCCTGGGGCCATGCCTGGACCCGACCGCGGCAGCCATCCCGCCGCCCGCTGCCACAAGCAGCCAACCGGCTCGCCGAAACCCGCCGTAGGTCACGGTGCGAAGCTCCGTGACGGGGAGCCCGAGTCCGGCACCCCGGCCCTGAACCGCGCGAAGAGCGTCACGTAGCGCTGCGCGCAACGTGACCTACGGCCGCTGAGCGACTGATATCGCCCCCTCTCCCCCCGCCCCTCTCCCGCCAGGGGAGAGGGGTGCAGGCAGCCGTGCCGATCACCGCTAATCCGGAACCCGCAGCAGGTCGGCGTCGTCGTCGAACACGATGCGATCGCCCGCCGGCGGGGCGGCCTGGATCGGCGGCAGGTTGGCCTCTACCGTGATGGGCGGTGCGCCCGGGCCCCGCGGGGTGGTGCGCACCACCTGGCTGGGGGGCAGCGGGGTGCCGTTCTTCAGGTGGTCGTAGACCAGGTCCATGGCCTGGTTGAAGTAGTGGTGCAGGGGGATGAAGCGCTCGTTGAAACCCGGCAGGCCGTTCAGTACGTCCAGGTGCTGGGCGTTCAGGACCTCGTAGTAGCGCAGCCCGGAGTCATCCCCCTCCACCTCCTGGTTGAGGCCGTAGTACGGCCGCGAGGTGTGGTTGATAGGCAGGATGGCGTCCGCCCGGCCGGTGACGAACACCGCCGGAGTGCGGTCCAGGTCGGCGCTGGCGCGGATCTCCTCGATACCCCGGGCCACCCGCCGGGCCTCATGGCGCTCCCGCCCGCGCAAGCGCTTGCCGGCGCTGGCGTCGCGGCCTTCCGCGAGGCCCCGCAGGCACAGGAAGCCGTCCAGGCTGTAGTCCTGCAGGCCGCTGGTGGGGGAGGTGCCCAGGGCGATGTTGATGGGGCCGCCGGTGGAGTCGTTGTAGATGGCGTTCACGCCGCCGGTGGGCGGGATGCCGTTGCCGGTGGCGAACAGCGCCGCCTGCGCCGCCGGCGCCAGGGGCACCGGCATGCCGTCCCCGCCCGTGGCCCCGAAACTGAACGCGCAGAGGTTCTCCAGGACGCTGAAGCGGCCGTAGGCGTTGGCATAGGTGATGGCTATGGCCTGCGGCACGTTGCTGGCGTACTGCACCGGCTGCACCGGGTTCTGCTCCGGCTGGATAGCGAACTCTTCATTGAGGATGCGCTGGGCGTCGGTGGCCTGCTCGTCCACCGTGGCGCCGTTCACCAGGCCGCGCGCGGCGAGAGCCGTGCAGGCGTTGGCGTTCACCGCAGCGTTGTTGATGATGTTCAGCGGCGCATCGGCGTTCTCCGGCGCCCGGTTGGCGCAGCCCTGGTAGACAGCCAGGGCCGTCGTGTAGTCGTACAGGCTGCGGCTGTGCCTGGTGATGGGCTCGGCATCGCCCTGCTGGATGGCGAAGCCCCGGCTCACCTCGGGGTTCACGTTGGGCTCGGACACCGCTACGCCGTCGATCAGGCCGCGGCGGTCCTGCTCGGCGGCCCGCACCGAGGAGCCGCCGCCGTTGGACACGCTGGAGGCGATCACCAGGGTGTTCTCCGGGGTGATGGCGCGCCCGCCCCGGCGGCCGTGGCCCTTGCCGGAGCCGAACTGCCGGTTCAGCACCTGGAAGCCGAACTCGATGGAGGACAGCACGTTGGCACCCCAGTCCGCCTCCGGGTTCACCTGGGAGTGGGCGTGCTTGAAGGCGAAGCGGTCGGGGAAGGCCTCGTTGAAGCGCTCCCGCACCGGGTCCGGGACGCGGGCTATGAAATGGGCCTCGCGGCGGTTGCCGTCGGCCTCCAGCAGCTCGCCGCGCAGGCCCTGGACGGTGTCGGTGGTGAGATTATGGGCGCCGATGCCGCTGCCCTTGTCGGTGTAGACCACGGCGCAGCCCCGCTTGAGGCCCCACTCGCCGGCGGTGCCGATGGCCCCGTAGACCCCCCGCGAGCCTGATGAGGGTGCGGTGACCATGCAGGCGTCGGCGGGATCGAAGCGCTCCGGCACCTGTACCATGACCACCACTTTCGCCCCCCGGCGGGAGCGGGCGTAGGCCAGGTACTCGTCGCCGGCGATCAGGCCCTCGCTGTCCGTGACGGTGCCGTCCGCGGCGACGTTGGGACCGAACAGGGTGCCGTAACCGCCGCCGGGGACGGTGTCCACCAGGGCACGGTAGTTGTTGTAGATGGCCAGGCGGCGCAGTTCCTCTACGGTGGGGTTCACCGGGTCGGCGAAGGCCGGTGGCGCAGGGTCGGCAAGGCCGGTGCGGCCGAGGCCGGCGGTGAGCAGGTCGTTGGTGACGCCGTCGTAGCGGGTGTGGACCACTTCGCCCACCACCAGGCCGCCGCCCCGGGGGCCGCCGGCGGTGGCCGCGGCGCTGCCCAGGGTCAGGGCCAGCGCGGCGGCACCGGCCGTGAAAATCAGTGCAGGGGTGTTCATAGGGAGTCGCTCTCCATGCAGGGGGCCCGGAGCGCCGGGCGGCAGATCTTGGAGGAGCGGCCAAGTGCGCTCCCGCCGCCAAGTCTAGACGGCCCGTGGCGTTCGCCGGGTCTCGCGGCGCCGAGCGCCTGTCATTCTCCGGACGACTTTCCGGACGGCTCGCTGTGCCGGTCCTGCTCGAACAGATCCCGGAGTTCCTCGGCCGCCTCCCGCGCCGACTGCGCCAGGGCCTTGTCGTCGTGTCGGATGGCGTACTGCTGCTCCAGGGTCTTCTCGTCGTGGGCCCGGAACAGCTGCAGGGCCCGGGCGGCGTCGGCGGGCGTGATGCCCAGGGCCTTCAGCATCTCCTCGGCCAGGTAGAGGCTGGATAGGTAGGTCTCGCGCATGATCACGTGGGCGCCGGCGTTGCGCAGCGCCAGGGCATGCTGGCGGTTGCGGGCCCGGGCCAGGATGCGCAGATCCGGGAAATGGGCCCGGGCGCTCGCGACGATGGCGAGCGCGCTGCGCGGGCTGTCCACGGCCACCAGCAGCACCCGGGCGCGGGCGGCCCCGGCGGCGCGCAGCAGGTCCAGCCGGGCGGCGTCGCCGTAGTAGACCCGGTGGCCGAAGCGGCGCACGAAATCCACCTGCCCGGCGCTGGCCTCCAGGGCCGTGAAGGCGATGCCGCGGAGGGTCAGCAACCGCCCGGCGATCTGTCCGAAGCGCCCGAAGCCGGCGATGATCACGGGCGTGCCGTGATCCTCCATGCGGTCGTAGTCCGGTGTCTGCCCCCGGGCCCGGCACAGCCTTTCGTGAACCGCGTACAGCAGCGGCGTGAGGGCCATGGACAGCGCCACCGCCACCGTCAGCAGCTCCACCTGGGGCCGCGCCAGCACGCCGCTGGCGGCGGCGGCGGTGAACACCACGAAGGCGAACTCGCCGCCCTGGCCCAGCACCAGCGCCAGGCGCCGGGCGTTGACCGCGTCCAGCCCGGAGAACCGGCCCAGGGGATAGAGCAGCAGCGCCTTCACCAGGTACAGCCCCAGGGCGAGGCCCAGCACCTGGCCGGGCCGCTCCAGCACCAGCCCGAGATTCACCGACATGCCGACGGCCATAAAGAACAGGCCCAGCAGCAGGCCCTTGAAAGGCTCGATGTCGGCTTCGAGCTGGTGGCGGTACTCGGAATCGGCCACCAGCACCCCCGCCAGGAAGGCGCCGAGGCCCATGGAGACGCCCACCGACTCCATCAGCACCCCGGCGCTGATCACCAGCAGCAGGGCGGCGGCGGTGAAGATCTCCTGCACCCCCGCCGCCGCCACGGTGCGCAGCAGCGGGCGCAGCAGATAATGGCCGCCCACCACCATGGCGGCCACCAGGCCCACCACCTGCAGCCCCTCCACCAGCAGGCCGGGGCCGGGGTCCGGCCCGTTGCCGGCCAGCATGGGCACCGCGGCGATCAGCGGGATGGCGGCCAGATCCTGGAACAGCAGCACGCCGAAGCCGGTCCGGCCGTGGGGCGCGCTCAGTTCCTTGCGCTCGGCGAGCATCTGCAGCACCAGGGCGGTGGAGGACAGCGACAGCCCGAAACCGGCCACCGCCGCCGCCGCGGGCGGCAGGCCCAGCGCCAGCCCCGCCAGCCCCAGCACGCTGCCGGTGATCAGCACCTGGGCAAGGCCGGTGCGGAACACCAGCCGGCGCATGATGCGCAGGCGCGCCGGCTGCAGTTCCAGGCCGATGATGAACAGCAGGAACACGACGCCGATCTCGCCGAAGTGCAGGATGGCGTCGACGTCGCTGGCGAGCCCCAGCACCCACGGGCCGATCACCACGCCGGCGGCCAGGTAGCCCAGCACCGATCCCAGCCCCAGGCGGCGGAACAGCGGCACCGCCAGCACGGCGGCGGCAAGGAACACCAGGGCCTGTTCCAGCAGGGGCATGGGCGCTCTCGGTGGGTCGCTTCGGCAGGGGCGTAGTATTGCCCAGGAGACTCCCCGGGCCCACCGGGGATACCGGGGCGCGGCAGCAGGAGAGACCCCATGGCCGAGACCAGCAACGGGCCACTGCCCGAGGCCGATGCCCACCGCGTGCGGCGCAGCTTCGAGAGCCAGAGCTTCCCCGCCGCCCTGGGCATCCGCATGACCGGCCTGGAACGGGGCTGCTGCGTCCTGACCCTGGAGCGCCGGGCCGACCTGCTGCAGCAGCATGGCTACATCCATGCCGGCGTGGTCTCCACCCTGGCCGACACCGCCGCCGGCTACGCGGCGCTGACGGTGATGCCGGCGGACGCCAACGTGCTCACCGTGGAGTTCAAGATCAACCTGCTGGCCCCGGCGGCCGGGGATGCGCTGGTGGCGGAGGCCCGCGTGCTGCGCGGCGGCCGCCGGCTGGTGGTGGTGGCCGCCGATGTGTACGCCGAGTCGGCCGGCGAGCGCCAGGCGGTGGCAGCCTTCCAGGGCACCATGATCTGCCTGCGGGAGCATTCCGGGGGCGGCGCCCCGGCGGGGTGACGGGCTCAACCGGAAGGCGGCCGCGCCAGAACGGTTAGGCTGGGACGGAGCGCAGCGCAATACCAGCGCTCGTCGAGTCGATATCGCGCGAAGACGGTGGGCCTCGCTTTGCTCTGCCCACCCTACAGGTTGGGTATCAGAAGCCGGGTTCTAGCCGCCGCCGAGGTCAGGGGTGGGCCGGCTCGGGGGTGGGGTAGAGGGGGTAGATCTCCCGCTCCTCCTTCTCGAAGCGGCTGCCCAGGTCCTCGCGCAGGGCCTGGATACGGGTGAGCAGTTCTGCCGCGTTGCCGCGTCCGGGGGCATCCTGGCGCACCCTCTCGACGAGCTCCTTGACGCGCATGGCGAGGCGCCCCGCTTCCCCCAGGGACTCCCGCACCCGGGCGAGGCGCCGGGGATCGCCAGCCAGGGAGTGCTCCAGGTAGCCGTGCAGGCGCAGGCGTTCGTTGAGCAGATGCGCCTCCAGGCTGGCCTGCAGCCGGGAGAGCTGGGTGGGAATCTCGGCGTAGCGGCCCTGGCGGAACCGGCTGCGGATGCTCTCCACCAGGGCGAGCATGTCCCGGTGCTCCTGGGCCAGGCAGGGCACCAGGATGGGATCGAACGCCACCGGCCCCGAGTGAGCGTCGGGGGTGGCGGGGACGTCCGCGGGCACCAGCCGCTGAGACGGGTCCATAACCGTGTCTCCGTTACAGGGTAAGCCGCAGGCTATGAGTGTCGGCGGATCTCCGCCCGCTGCCTACCTGTAAAACGTTCCAGTTCGTAGCAAGGCGTTTCGGGACAGCGGTGCCCTAGGCGTCCCGGCGCGAGCTGGGAGCCGGCTCCGCAGCCCCGTAGCCGCCGCCCCCGGGGGTCTCCACCACCAGCATGTCGCCGGGTTCCACCTGGCAGCGGGCGCAGCCGGCCAGGCGCTCCCGGCGGCCGTCGGCGCGCTCCACCCACTGGTCGCCGGGGGCGCCGGCTTCGCCGCCGGCGAGCCCCGGCGGGCCGCTGCGCCGGTGGTTGGCCAGCACCGCGGCGGTCATGGGCTCGAGGAAGCGCAGCCGGCGCACCGCGCCGTCGCCGCCCGGCCAGCCCCCGGCGCCGCCGGAGCCGGTACGCACGCTGAAGGACTCCAGCCGCACCGGGAAGCGCCACTCCAGCACCTCGGGGTCGGTGAGCCGGCTGTTGGTCATGTGGCTGTGCACGGCGCTGGCGCCGGGGAAGCCGCGGCCGGCGCCGGTGCCGCCGCACAGGGTCTCGTAGTGCTGGTGGCGGTCATTGCCGAAGGTGACGTTGTTCATGGTGCCCTGGGAGGCGGCCAGGGTGTCCAGGGCGGCGTAGAGCACGTTGGCCACCACCTGGCTGGTCTCCACGTTGCCCGCCACCACGGCCGCCGGCGGGTGCGGGTCCAGCAGGGATCCTTCCGGGATGCGCAGCTCGATGGGTTTGAGGCAGCCGTCGTTGAGCGGGATGTCGTCCTGCACCAGGGTGCGGAATACGTACAGCACCACCGCCCGCGTCACCGCCCGGGGGGCATTGAAGTTGTCCGGCTGGGCGGGGCTGGTGCCCTCGAAGTCCACCACCGCCCGGCGGTTTTCGCGGTCCACCCGGATGGCGGCCCGCACCACGGCGCCGTTGTCCAGGGCCTGCTGGTAGTCGCCGTCCTGGAGCACGTCGAGCACCCGGCGCACCTGCTCCTCGGCGTTGTCCTGGACGTGGTCCATGTAGGCATGCACCGCCTGCAGGCCGAAGTGGTCGATCATGCGGCGCAGTTCCTGGGCACCGCGCTCGTTGGCCGCGATCTGGGCCCGCAGATCCGAGAAGTTCTGGTCGATGTTGCGCACCGGATGCTCGCCGCCGAGCAGCAGCTCGCGCAGCGCCTGCTCCTGGAACTCGCCCCGGTGCACCAGCCGGAAGTCGCGGATCAGCACGCCTTCCTGGTCGATGCGCTGGCTGTCCGGGGGCATGGAGCCGGGGGTGATGCCGCCCACGTCGGCGTGGTGGGCCCGGCTCGCCACGAAGAACAGCAGTGCCTGCCCGGCGTCGTCGAACACCGGGGTGATGACGGTGATGTCCGGCAGGTGGGTGCCGCCGTGGTAGGGGTCGTTCATCATCAGCACGTCGCCGGGGTGCAGGTCCTCGCCGCGGTCGGCGATGATGGCCTTGACGCTCTCGCCCATGGAGCCGAGATGCACCGGCACGTGGGGGGCGTTGGCCACCAGGTTGCCCCCCGGATCGAACACCGCGCAGGAGAAGTCCAGCCGCTCCTTGATGTTGGCGGAATAGGCGGTCTTGCGCAGCGCCGCGCCCATCTGCTCGGCCACCGACATGAACAGGTTGTTGAACACCTCCAGCATCACCGGGTCCACGGAGGAGCCCACCGCCACCCGGCCGGGCAGGGGCTCGGTGCGCTCCAGCAGCAGGTGGTTGCGGGGCGTCACCGAGATTCGCCAGCCGGGCTCCACCACGATGGTGGACACGGGGTCGCGGATGATGGCCGGGCCGGCGACGGCGTCCCCCGGCAGCAGGTCCGGCCGGTCGTGGACCGGGGTGTCGCGAGTCTCGCCCGCCATGTGGCTGGCCACCCGGGCCAGCTCCCGGGGCGTGCCGCCCGGCCGGAGCGTCTGCTCCGGCTCCTCGGCCGCCGTATCCAAGGCGCCGGTGAGCTCCACCGTGGCGGATGCCACCGCCAGTTCCTTGCCGGCGATCAGGAAGCCGAACTGGCGCCGGTGCTCGGCCTCGAAGGCGGCCCGCAGCGCCTCGGCGTCGCCTTCGGCGCGGTCCACCGCCAGCGGCGTGTCGGTGCCCTGGTATTTGAGATGCAGCCGGTACTGCGCCAGCACCCGGGAGCGGGGGCAGCCCTGGGCCTCCAGCTCCGCCGTGCCCTCCCCGGCGAGGCGCTCCAGCTCCGGCTCCAGGCGCCGCAGCAGGGCCTCGTCCAGGGGCGCGTCCACCGCCATCTCCCGCAGGGTCGACAGCGCCGCCAGGCCCATGCCGTAGGCGGACAGCACCCCGGCGTGGGGGTGGATCAGGACCCGGGTCATGCCGAGTGCATCCGCCACCAGGCAGGCGTGCTGGCCGCCGGCGCCGCCGAAGCAGTTCAGTGCATAGCCGGTGACGTCGTGGCCGCGCTGCACCGAGATCTTCTTGATGGCGCTGGCCATGTTGGCCACGGCGATGGCCAGATAGCCCTCGGCCACCTGTACCGGGCTGCGCTCATCGCCGGTGGCCTCGCGGATCTCCTCGGCGAGAGCCTGGAAGCGCTCCCGCACGACCGCGGCGTCCAGGGGCTGGTCGGCGCCCGGGCCGAACACCGCCGGGAAGAACTCCGGCTGCAGCTTGCCGAGCATGACGTTGCAGTCGGTGACCGTCAGCGGCCCGCCCCGGCGGTAGCAGGCCGGGCCGGGATCGGCCCCGGCGGAGTCCGGCCCCACCCGGTAGCGGCTGCCGTCAAAGTGCAGGATGGAGCCGCCGCCGGCGGCCACGGTGTGGATCTGCAGCATGGGCACCCGCAGCCGCACCCCGGCGATCACGGTCTCGAAGCTGCGCTCGAACTCGCCGGCGAAGTGGGAGACGTCGGTGGAGGTGCCCCCCATGTCGAAGCCGATGATGCGCTCGAAGCCGGCGCTCTGCCCGGTGCGCACGCAGGCGACGATGCCGCCGGCCGGGCCGGAGAGGATGGCATCCTTGCCCTCGAAGAAGCGGGCGTCAGCAAGACCGCCGTCGGACTTCATGAACTGCAGCCGGGTGTCCCCCAACTCGGCGGCGATGGCCTCGGCGTAGCGGTGCAGGATGGGGGACAGGTAGGCGTCCACCACGGTGGTGTCGCCGCGGCCCACCAGCCCCATCAGCGGGCTCACGCGGTGGGAGCAGCTCACCCGGGTGAAGCCGATCTCCCGGGCCAGCGCCGCCAGGCGCCGCTCGTGCTCCGGGTGGCGGTAGCCGTGCAGCAGCACGATGGCACAGCTGCGGATGCCGGCGTCAAAAGCCGCCTGCAGTCCGGGCCGGGCGGTTTCCGGATCCAGCTCGCGGATCACCTCGCCGTCGGCGGCCAGGCGCTCGTCCACCTCCACCACCTGCCGGTAGAGCAGTTCGGGGAGCTGGATGTGCAGATCGAAGATGCGCGGCCGGGCCTGGTAGCCGATGCGCAGGGCATCGCCAAAGCCGCGGGTGATGGCCAGCACCGTGGCGCTGCCGTTGCGCTCCAGCAGCGCGTTGGTGGCCACCGTGGTGCCCATCTTGACGTGCTCGATGCGCGCCGCCGGGATGGGCTCGTCCGGACCCAGGCCGAGCAGGCCGCGGATGCCCTGCAGGGCGGCGTCGGTGTACTGCTCCGGGTTCTCGGAGAGCAGCTTTCGGGTGTGGATGGCGCCGTCCGGGGCCCGGCCCACCACGTCGGTGAAGGTGCCGCCCCGGTCGATCCAGAAGCACCAGCGGCCTTGGTCTGCAGGAGTCTCGGGCATAGAGCTGCTTGAGTGCGTTGGCAGGTTGCCGGAAGTGTAGGTGCCGGCCGGCGCCCCGCCTCAAGACGCCGGATGCGCTGCGCTTATCCGGCCTACGCCCCTCGGCCGACGCACGGTTCCGGGGCCGGGCCGCGGCCCGCGTAGGCCGGATAAGGCGCGCCAGCGCTGCATCCGGCGTCTTCGGCTGTGAGTCACAGATGAACACCGATGAGTGAGTCGACGGTGCCGGGTGGTGTCACCCGGGTTCTGGGCGGTGGCATTCTCGATCTGCCTTCATCCGTGTCCATCTGTGGCTGAATTTTTGCCCCATCTCGCGTGCATTCAGCGGCCGGAATTTTCGCTACGCGGTGCCCTGCGCTTCCTCCAGCTCTCGCTGCGCCTTCTGGTGGTCGCGGGCCATGAGCACGTAGACCGCCGGCAGCACGAACAGGGTGAACAGGGTGCCGATGCCGAGCCCGGTGGCGATGGTCAGGCCGATGTGGAAGCGGCTCACGCCGCCGGGGCCGGTGGCCAGCAGCAGCGGCACCATGGCCATCACCAGGGCCACCGAGGTCATGATGATGGGCCGCAGGCGGATGGCGCCGGCTTCCAGCACCGCCTCCAGCCTCGACATGCCGTTCTGGATCTGCTGCTGGTTGGCGAACTCCACGATCAGGATGCCGTTCTTGGCCACCACGCCGATCAGGGTGATCAGGCCCACCTGGGTGTAGATGTTCACGCTCGCGAAACCGAGCGTGATGAAGGCCATGGCGCCGGCCACCGACATGGGCACGGAGACCAGGATGATGAACGGGTCGCGCCAGCTCTCGAACTGGGCGGCCAGCACCAGGTAGATCACCAGCAGCGACAGGAAGAAGGTCACCATCAGGGCCGAGCCCTGCTGCTTGAACTGGCGGGAACTGCCCTTGTAGTCGTAGCTGTAGCCGCGGGGGAAGATCTGGTCGGCGGTGCGCTCCAGGTAACCCAGGGCGTCGCCCATGGCCACTCCGGGGCGCATCACCCCCTCCAGGGTCACCGAGTTGAGCTGCTGGAACTGGGCCCGCACGGAGGGCTCCACGGCTCGCTCGAAGCTCACCAGGGCGGACAGGGGGACCAGCTCGCCGCTGGCTGCGCGGGTGTAGTAGTGCTCCAGCATTCGCTCGTCGCGCCGGTATTGCCGCTGCACCTGGGCGATCACCTCGTAGCTGCGGCCATCGAGGCTGAAGCGGTTGACCTCGGCGCCTCCGAGCATGCGGGCCAGGTCCCGGCCCAGGGCCTCCATGGTGATCCCCAGGTCTCCGGCCCGGTCCCGATCCACCACCACCGTGGTCACCGGCCGGTCGAACTCGGAGGTCTTGCGCAGGAACATGAAGTTGCCGCTGCCCATGGCGCGCTCCAGCAGCTCGCTCGTCACCTGGTCCAGATCCTCGTAGGAATTGCCGGTGGTGATCACGAACTGCACCGGCAAGCCGCCGGTGGAGCCGGGCAGGCTGGGCCGGGGGAAGGCGGCGATGTCGAACCCGGCCACGCCGCGCAGGGCTTCCTGGAGTTGGGGCATCACCGCCATCTGGCTCACCTCGCGTTCGCCGTGGGGCTTCATCTTGAAGCCGCCGAACACGGTGCTGGCGGTGCGGCCCAGGATCATGAAGGTCTCGTCGTAGGCCGGCAGCGGCTCCAGGCGCTGCTGGATGTCGCCGGAGTAGGCCTCCAGGTAGTCCAGAGTGGCAGTCTGGGGCGCGGTGGCCTGGAAGAACACGATGCCCTGGTCCTCGGTGGGGGCCAGCTCGCTCTGGCTCAGCATCAGCATCGGGTAGATAGAGCCCAGGATGGCGAGCCCGAAGGCCACCACCAGCCACTTGGTGCGCAGGGCCGAGGCCAACCGGTTGCGATAGCTCGCGGCGAGGCTGGTGAAGAAGCGCTCCACGCCCCGTTCGAAGCGCCCGGCGCTGCCGTGGGGTTTCAGCACCTTGGCCGAGAGCATGGGGGAGAGGGTCAGGGCCACCACGCCGGAGACCAGCACGGCGCCGGCCAGGGTGAAGGCGAACTCGGTGAACAGGGTGCCCACCAGGCCCCCCATGAAGCCGATGGGGGCGTACACCGCCACCAGGGTGGTGGTCATGGCGATGATCGGCAGGGCCAGCTCCCGTGCGCCGGTCAACGCTGCCTGGAAGCGGCTCTCCCCTTGCTCGATGTGCCGGTGCACGTTCTCCACCACGATGATGGCGTCGTCCACCACCAGGCCGATGGCCAGCACCATGGACAGCAGGGTGAGCAGGTTCAGGGAGTAGCCCAGGGCCAGCATGATGAAGGCCGCGCCGATCAGCGACAGGGGTACCGCCACCGCCGGGATCACCGCCGCCCGCCACGACCCCAGGGTCAGGAAGATCACCAGGATGACGATGGCCACCGCCTCGGCCAGGGTCTTGTAGACTTCATCGATGGACTGCTCGATGAACTCGCTGGCGTCGTAGGGCAGGTCCACCAGCAGGCCTTCCGGCACCTGGGCGCGGATCTCGGGCAGGGTGTCCCGCACCCCCCGGGCGACGTTCAGGGGGTTGGCGCCGGGGGCCGGCTCGATGGCGATGAACACCGCCGGGATGCCCCGGTACCAGGCTGCCGATTCATAGTCCTCGGAGCCCAGCTCGCTGCGGGCCACGTCGCGCAACCTGACCAGGGTGCCGTCGCCGCCGCGCACCACCAGCTCGGCGAAGCGGCCCGGCTCGGCTACGTCGGTGTTGGAGGTCAGGTTGATGGCGACGTATTTGTCCTTGGTCTGGCCGACGCCGGCCTGGAAGTTGTTGGCCCGCAGCACGGCGGCCACATCCCGGGGGGTGACGTCCAGGGCCGCCATGCGCCGGGGGTCGAGCCAGATGCGCATGGCGAAGGGCTGGCCGATGAGGCGGGCCTTGGCCACCCCGGGCAGGGCCTGGAGCTGCGGCTGCACGACCCGCAGCGTGTAGTCGGTGATCTTGGGGCGCTCCATGGAATCGCTGTAGAAGGCGATGTACATCAGCGCCGTGGAGTCGCCGGTGGTGGACTCGATGATGGGGTCTTCGGCGCCCTCGGGCAGCACATTGCGCTGGCTCGCCACCTTGGCCTGGATCTCGGAGACGGCGTCGTTGGCGTCGTAGTTGAGCTGCATATGGGCTTCGATGACCGAGGCGCCCTGGCGGCTGCTCGCGAACAGGTAGTCGATGCCCTCGGCCTCGGCGATGGCCTGCTGCAGCGGCGTGGTGACGAAGCCCTTCACCAGCTCGCTGTCCGCACCCGGCACCGGCGTGGTGACGGTGACCACGGTGTTCTCCAGCTCCGGGTACTGGCGCACGTCCAGCTCGGTGAGCGAGCGCAGGCCGATCAGCAGGATCAGCAGGCTGACGACGCTCGCCAGCACCGGACGGCGCACGAAGACATCGGTGAAATTCACGGCTGGGTGACCTGCGCGTCGTCCAGCTCGACGCTGTTGTCGATAGTGACCCGCTGGCCGTTGCGCAGCTTCACCAGGCCGGTCCGGACCACCCGGTCGCCCTCGGCCAGGCCGTCCTCCACCACCACCCGGCCCTGCCGGGTGGCGCCGGTGGTCAGGGCGCGGCGCTCGACCGTGAGTTCGCCGTCATCGCCCTCCGCAATGAGAAAGGCGAAGTCGCCGTAGGTGTTGAAGGAGACCGCTGTGCGCGGCACGGTGAGCACCGGTTGCGGCTCCCCCTCCAGGGTCTCCACCTCGGCGAACATCCCCGGGCGCAGGGCGCCCTCGGGGTTGGGGAGGGTGGCCCGCACGGTCACCGTGCGGGTGCCCGCCTCAATACCGGAGTCGATGGCCGAGATGCTGCCCCGGAAGCTCTCCCCGGGCACGGCATCCATACGCGCCTCCACCTCCTGGCCCACCCGCAGCCGGTTGAACTGGGATTCCGGCACGGCGTAATCCAGGTAGATGGGGTCCAGGGCCTGGAGCTGGACGATGCGGGCCCCCGGCGACAGGTATTCCCCCAGGTCCGCCCGGCGCAGGCCCAGCAGGCCCCCGAAGGGCGCCCTGATGGTCTTCAATGCGATGCGCGCCTGCTGCTCCGTCACGGCCGCCCGGGCGGCGTCAAAGCGCGCCTTGGCCTCGTCGAACTCGGAGCGGGACAGGGCCCGGCGCTCGAGCAGATCCTGGGTCCGCTCGAACTGCACCCGGGCCAGCTCCCGGTCCGCCTGCAGGCCGGTCAGGGCCGCCCGGTCGACGGAGTCGTCCAGGCGGATCAGCACATCACCCCGCTCCACGGTCTCCCCGGACTCGAAGGCCACCCCGCTGACTACGCCGGCCACCTCGGTGCTCACCGCGACGCCGTTCACGGCCACCAGGCTGCCGACCGCCAGCAGAGTGGGCTGCCAGGCCTCCTGCTCCACGGTGGTGGCGGCCACCGCCGCCGGCGGCTGGGGCTGGGACATCTGGGCCTGCATCTGCTGCAGCTGGCGGTACTTCCAGCCAAAGATGCCGCCGAAGATCACTGCCAGCAGCAGTAATACGAGGATCAGGCGTTTCCAGAACATGGGGGCTTCCCGGCTGGTGGGGAGATTCGAACCAGTCCAATAGGCTGGCACAGGGTTGTTTTGGTGTCCAATATTTCGGAGTCGTAATAATACCCATGAACCGTTAGTCTTGAAGAGTTGCCGCCTGTGGTCTGGTTCCGGTCGGCGGCGGATTCCCAGGCGGGCGCAAGGCGGAGAAGTCGATGTCATCGGATCCCGTGGCCGAGATTCTGGCCCAGTGGAGGCGGGAACGGCCGGACCTGGACTTCAGCGGCTCGGCTGTGCTGCTGCGGGTGCTGCTGCTGGAGCGCCACCTGTTCGCCCACGTGCGTCGCAGCCTGGAGCCCGCCGGCCTGTCGCCCGGGGAATTCGACGTGCTGGCGGCCCTGCGCCGGGCCGGGAGCCCTTACCGGCTGTCCTGCGGGGACCTCGCCGAGGCGACCCTGCTGACCTGCAGCGGCATGACCCACCGCCTGGACGTGCTGGAGCGCCGGGGCCTGATTCGCCGCAGTGCCTGCGACGCGGACCGCCGGCGGGTGATGGTGGAACTCAGCGGCGAAGGCCTGTCACTGGTTGACGAGGCCGTGGAGCTGCGCACCCGGGAATCAGCGGAACTGATGGTGCGGCTCGGCGAGGCCGACCGGCGGGAGCTTGAGCGGCTGCTGGGCAAGCTGCTGGGGTTGCTGGCGGAGGGTCGATGAGGTTCCGGGAGCGCGCCTTGCAGCCGCCCGTTGAACCGCGCCTGAAGCCGCTCCTGCGGCGGGCTGCGCCCGCGCGCCGCGCCGCGGCCCGCGTCGGGTGGATGGAGCGCAGCGGAATCACTGTTTCGTTGATCAGGTGATTGGTTGATTGGGCGGCATCCTCGTGGGTATGCAGGTTCCAGAGGCCTCGGGATCTCGCCGCGCGGCGGCGCGGGCAGCTGCTTTTCCCGCCCGCGCCCAGGCCTAGGGTGGGCAGAGTGAAGCGAAGCCCACCGTCTTCGTTGATGCTGGGGTTGCGCTGCGCTCCATCCCAGCCTACGCCCTCTCGCCCGTGGTGAGCCTAGCCCGTAGCCCGCGTAGGGTGGGCAGAGCGCAGCGAAGCCCACCATCTTCGCGGAATTCATTGATGCTGCTGGCGCCGGGCCGGCGCCGGAGGCTCAGGCCGCCCGCGGCGGGCGTCCCAGCAGCCGGGCCCAGAGCGAGGGCCGGGGTGGCACCACCGGCAGGGGCTCCGGCGTCGCGGCCTCGGCCTGGCGGGCCTCCCGCAGGCGCTGCTGCAGATAGCGCCCCAGGTGACCCTGGGCCCCCGCCAGGGAACCCACGAAGCCCAGCAGGGCGTCCCGGGTGGCGCCTCGCAAACGCGGGTGCCAGCCGTCCAGCCCGTGGCGCGCCAGGCAGTCGTCCAGCTGCCCGGCGGCGCCGAAGCGGCGCACGAATTCGTCCAGAGCGGCGATCTGCTGCTCCACGTCCCAGCCGAGATCCTCGGCCACCCGAAAGAACTGCTGCTCCACGTCCTGTCCTGCCCGGCATTCAATGCACGATGATCGCCGTTTTCCACGGTGTCGACTCCGGCCCCCTCGCCGAAGTCAGCAATAGTGTGATCCGGACACTGCTGCGGTGCCGTATTAACGGCGACAGAGCCTTGCCTGAAGGCGACATGGTCTGTGATGGATTTTGCAAAACAGGCGGCGACTCGGTGCGGAAGGGGCTGATGGATGACGGGCGCGGGGAGCCGGTTCGTAGTACTGAGAGGGTGTTTACAAAACCAGGCACGCCGGAGCACGGGGTGGAGATTCCGCCGGGCGCCGACCGAAGCCCGCCGTAGGGCAGGTTGCGCAGACAACCTGCCATCGGGCGACGGCATCGGTCCCGCGGATCGGTTCGGGCACGCGGGCTCGGCGATTGGCGCCTTGGCGGTTTGCTACGCTGCCCCCACGTTTCTTCGCAACGTGGGGCTACGGCGGGCCTGCCCAAGGCCGCGTGCCGAAACCCAGAACACCGGCGGGGCAGCGCCTCGTAGGCGGAAGCAGGACCGATGAGGCCCCAATATGTTTTGTAAACACCCACTGAGGATTGAGTACTGAGTGCTGGGCTGGTAATGAGTGCCGAGTCGGTCGTGGGAAGGCTCTTCCCTAACTCAGTGCCTTATACCCAGACGCCGCGAAGACGGTGGGTTTCGTTTCGCTCCACCCACCCTACGGCAGAGTTACGAGAGATCTGCGAGAGCCTCAGTCTCCCTTCGGGCCGAGGAATACCCAGAAAATCAGCCCCAGCACCGGCAGCACCAGCAGCGCCACGATCCACGCCACCTTGGCGCCGGTGCCGGCGTTGCTCTGCACCGTCTTGACGATGGCGTAGACGACCGCGATCAGCAGCAGCAGCCCGAACAGGCCGCTCACTTCGATCACCATGGGCGGGATTCTCCTCTTTGGGTGAGGCGGGGATGGTAACGCGAATGGTGGGTGGGTGGTGGCGGCTGAAAAGGCTCGCGTGAGCAGCCAGAGGGCTGCCGTGAGAGATGAAGATGGTGGATTGCGCTTCGCTCCATCCACCCTGCGCGGGCCGGGTTCGGGGTTCGGGGTCGGTTGACTGGTTGATCGGTGAATTAGCCCTGGGAGCGGAGGGGGCCGCGTAGGCCGGATAAGGCGCGCAGCGCCGCGTCCGGCGTCGCGCCCTGCGCGGGCTTCGGCGGGGCGTTTCCTTGCCCGGGCGCTCCGGCCTGGCACCTGGCGAAGACGGTGGGCTTCGCTGCGCTCTGCCCACCCTACGGCGCCGCGGCCCGTGCCTGGGCCGCCGGCACCGGGCCGGCCTAGTTGTTGAGGGCGCCCTCCTGGATCCAGCGCAGCACGCGGTTGAAGCCTGAGAAGTCTCCATTGAGACCGAAGCCGGCCCTTGTGTTTCCGCCATGGGGAACTTGGTTTGCCGGCTCCCGGAGGATATCGCTGTCCTCAGGGATCACCAGGTCCAGCAGCCCCGGCGTGTTCCGGATCTCGTTGAAGGCCGTGGCGGCGCCGTCCCCAAGCTGCAGGCCGCCATCCGGCGCGGGGCCGCTGTGGCAGGCGGTGCAGTTGCCGACGCCCAGCACGTCCGCGTACAGCGCGGCGAAGGGCTCCACCGGATCCACCGTCACGTCCAGTGCCTCGGTGACGCTGTCGCTGCCTTCGGTGGAGGTGTAGGTGAAGCTATCCACGCCCACGAAGAACGGCGTGAATGGATTCGGGTCGTTGGAGACGAACGGCTGGGGTGTGTAGAGCACCGTGCCGGCGCCGGGGACCGCCGTGCCGTTGGCGGGTCCGGCGTCGATGCTGACGGTGGAGCCGGCGCCGCCCAGCACGTCGACGTCCAGGCTGTCTCCGGCCAGCACCACCAGGTTCGGCGGTTGGGCGGCGGAGATCACCAGGCTCTCGGTGCGGGTGGCGGCGTCATTGGCCAGTTCCAGGGCCAGGGTGTAATCCCCCACCACGTCCGGCACGAAGGCGGCGCGCCGGGTGTCGGCCCCGGCCAGCACGGCGTTGCTGCCCGCGGGGGTCTCCAGGGTCCACTGGATGGTGTCCAGGAAGTCCGCTCCCGCCACCCGGACGGCCACGGTGTTGCCGGTGCGGGTCTCGCCGCCGAAGGCCCCGGCGGCCACCGCCAGCTCGCCCCGGGGCTGGCCGGGCACCGGCCCGGCTATGGCCGCGAGGTCCACCCCCAGCTCTTCGGCCAGCAGCTCGGCGGCGGTGGGTTCGCCGATGGTCCAGAAGTTGTCCATGGTGAGCCGGGCGAAGGGCATCACCCCCTCCTCGAACACCAGCTCCCGGGTCCGGTCGCGGTTGTCGTCCAGGTCTTCAAACTCGGCCAGGTCGATGATGTTCGAATCCGCTTCCTTCTGGGCGCTGTGGCAGGCCCGGCAGTTGGGGCCGATGACCTCGGTGTAGAGGGCCTCGTTGCCCGCCCAGCCGGTGGCCACGAAGTCGCCCTGGTGCACGTCGGAGGGCAGCCCCGGGCCGCCGTACCAGCCCTCGACCAGCTCGCGCACCGCATCCGAGGGGTCGGTGAGCAGCACCGCCTCGTTCATGGCCTTGAAGGCGGCCTGCTGGCCGGCCAGCCCGAGGCCCGGCAGCGCCGGCGCGGCGCTCTGGGAACGCCGGTCGAACTGGGCGTCGGAGAAGAACAGGGTGTTTACGTCCCAGGGCAGGAAGCCGGACCCGATGTCGCCCTCGTCGGGGTAGCGCAGGCCGCCGGGCAGGCTGGCGTCCGCCATCAGGTCAGATTCCACCGCCGGATCGCCGGTGTGGCAGACGGCGCACACGCCGGGCACGAACTTGTCACCCCGGCCGTCAAAGTCCATGGACAGCACCCGGCGCTCGTCGCCGGTCTCCGGGTCCCGCACGAAGGTGTAGAAGGTGGTGCGGGGCGGGCCGCCGCTGGGGGCGGGCGTGTATTCCATGGCCACCGTGGCGATGGGGTTGATGCCGGCGATCTGGGCGTCCAGGTTCGGATAGTTCACCACGAAGGAGAACACCTCGCCGGTGACCGGGTCGGTGCGCACGAACATCTGCCGGCCGAAGCCCAGATCGAAGCCGTTTATGTATTGGGCTTCGACCCCGGGGTCGGTGTCGAAGCCGGTGGCCCGCAGCCAGTCGGCCAGGGTGGTCTTCTCGCCGTTGGGGTCGATGGTCTCGTAGTAGGCCCGGGCGGTGCGCTGGTTTTCGTCCAGCAGGTCGTTGCGGTCCACGGACAGCGCCGAGTCGGCGCCGGGACCGCCGTTGCCCTCCGCGACCACCGCCAGGGTGGGGTCGCCGGGCTCGCCCTTGCGCACGCACAGGTAGGTGTCCACCGCCGCCGGCGAGCTCAGGGTCACGGTCAGCTCGTAGTCGATCTCGTCCCGGCGGCCCTCGTTCACCTGAATCTGGTTCTCGATGTCCCGCTCCAGGTCGTCGACGTCGATGGCCGGCACATCGAACACCAGGTTGGGGCTCGCCGGATCGTCGCAGTCCTGGGGCGTGGGGCTGAAGCCCGCGCGCCAGGTGCCGCTGCCGCCGGGCAGCGACAGGGTGCGCACGAAGCGCCCGTCTGCGGACAGGCTGATCCCCGGCGGCAGCGGCTGGCCGGGCGCGGAGACGCGCACCCCCGGGAAGGTGACGGTGGCCTCCAGGGCCACGTTGAAGGCGGTATCCGCCTGCAGCGGGCTTCCGGAGTTGAGCCCCGCCACCACGGTGAAGCGGTCCGCCTGGTCGAAGAAGTGCAGGAAGCGGTTCGGGTCATCCGCCGGGATGCCGGTGATCACCACCCGGTCGGTGGTCGTGGCGCGCCGGTTGTCGGTGACCGTCAGGTCGAACTCGAACTGGGTTTCCTGCAGCAGCCGCGGCACCCGGAAGCGCACCGTGGACGTGGTCACCGGGATCAGCTCCACGTCCGGTCCGCCCACCTGGCGCCAGGTGTGATCCAGCACCGCGCCGTCGGGGTCGTCGCTGTCGCGCCCGCTCAGCACCACATCCGAGCCGGTGCGCACGGTCTGGTCGACGCCGGCCTGCGCCACCGGGTCGCTGTTGTCGCCGGCGTCGGTGCCGAGACAGCCGGAGATCACCAGCGGCAGACTCGCCGCCGCGGCGGCGAGCAGGGCCCGCCGGAGAGTGTCATTGCCCATCATGCTGCCATACCCCCTGCCGCGCGCCGCGCGATCTCTGGTCTGTTCAGAATTCCCAGCGGCCGCCGGCGGTGATCTGGCGGCTGTCCACTTCATCCCTGCCGATGACGCCCTCGTAGTTCACGAAACCCTGTATCCCCAGCGGCAGGGTTGCCGAGAGCCCGATGGCATAGCTGTAGAAGTTGCGGTCCGGCTCGTCGGTCAGCGCCACGAGGTCGGTGTTGAAGGGGTCCGCCGCGAACTGGGCGGTCACCTCCCGGGCGTCGTCCTGGAACTCGTGGTTCCACTCCAGGCGCACCTGGGGCAGCAGCACGCCCACCGGCGTGCTCACGGCGTAGGAGAGCTCGAAGCCCAGGGCTGAGACCAGCGACTCGATGTCCTGGTCGCTCACCTCCAGGTTGAAGGCATTGGCGTTGCGCTCCGTATAGCCGTCGATGCTGGCGTCCAGGTAGTCGAGCCGGGCCAGCGGGCCCAGCGTGAGCCCCCGCCAGGACCACTCGTAGCCGGCGGTGAGCCCCAGCAGGATCTGGCGGCCTTCGGTGTCCGACAGGGCGGTCTCGTTGGTGGGGGGCACCAGCGGGTTGTTGGACGGGTAGGTGATGCGCCGGACCATCTCGTAGTCGATCAGGCCGTAGGTGAAGATGCCGCTGACGTGGAAGTCGCCCAGGTAGTAGAGGCCGAACAGCGAGCCGCTGTAGGCGTCGGCCTGGATGTCGCCGTCCACCACGCTCTGCGCGGAGTCGAACTCGACGTCGGCGCCGGTGATGCCGGCGGCGGCCCCCAGCACCAGGCCCATGGGGAAGCGGTAGTCGACGCCGGCGGTCACCGAGTACTGTTTGGCCTCGAAGGCGTCTTCCCGGCCGGAGGGATCGCGTTCGGCGACGCCGTAGGAGCCATTCACGAATACGCCCCAGCGGTTCAGCAGGTCGTCGGCGCCGGCCGCCCCGCCGCGGGGAGGGTGCCCGGCGGAGGCCAGGCTGTGTACGGTGCGCTCGCGCTCCCGCCCCGCCAGCCGGAAGCCGCCGCCGCCCAGGCGCAGGGCGCCGAGCCGGGCGGCGATGTTGGCCATCTGGCCAAAGGCGCTGTCGGTGGCCATGCTGCCCTGGGCGCCGACTTCCTCGTTGGCCACCCACTGCAGGGCGTCTGCCAGGCCTTCCAGGTCGAGCTGCAGGGAGCGGTCGGTGGGTTCACCGACGATGCCCTGCTGGTCGTTGGCGGTGTGTACCAGCTCTTCCATCTCGTCGAACAGGGCCTGCTGGTCGGCGGGCAGCAGCCCCGCCTCGCCGTCGTCGCGCAGACGGTTGTAGATGGCCTGGGCGGTGCGGGCGGCCTCCAGCTGGGCCTCGGTCAGGCCCGGCGTGTCGGGCAGGGCCCCGGAGAAGTCCGGCGTGGTAGCCCCGGGCGTCTCGGTTTGCCCGGGCGATTCGGTCTGGGCCTTGGCATTGCCGGCCAGGCAGGCTCCCCCCAGCAGCCCCGCCGCCAGCATGGCCATCCACCGGTGGCCCGTTCTCACTGCGCGCGAATCAGTCACCCCGTCGCCCCCCAACCGTAATGGAAAGAAATCCCTCGGGTGGCGGGCACGGCAACCCCTCCGGAGGCCGGACCCGGCTCCGTCCGGATCAGTAATACTACGTACTAAACATACACCCAGGCTGGAATTAATCCAGCCGGTGGCCTGGGCGGCGGGATCCGTCCTGCGTGCAGGCTGTGCAAAGGATGCGGGCCGGTGGCGCCGGGGGGCGTGACAAAGTGGCGGGCGCCGGGGGTGCTATTGCCAGGGTCGCGGGCCGCCGGACGGCGGCCCCTGTGGTCAGGCTACCAGCAGTAGCACTTGCCGCCGATATAGAAGCAGCAGCTGTTGGACAGGCCGATGAACGTGATCGGGGTGACGTCCCGGGTGAAGGTGCCCTTGCCGGCGTGCTTCTTCTCCAGGTGATCGGTGTCGCTGCTGACATCGTCGGCGCGCTCGCCCGGCGGGTGCAGGAGGTTCACCTTGCGGTCGCCGGTGACCACCGCTACGGCCTCGATTTCCCTGCCCGCGGCGCCGCGATGCTTGGCCTGCGCGAGTGTGTCCCCGAGCGCCGCGGCGGTGGCGTCGTCGAGCTTTCCTTCGAGATTCAGCAGCAGCAGCTCGGCCACCGCCGGATGGAGCGGTTCGATCCTTCCGACATCCCTCATCGCTTCTCCCCTCGGGTTGAAGGCATCTCATCGAGATGCCGTGGGCACGCCATCCGTCACCGGAAGGCGAAGGTGGCCTTCGCGACGATTCGCCGATCCGGAATGAAACGCGGCTGACTGAGCGCGCCGGGCGACTGCATGTTGATGTCCTGATAGAAGAATTCCCGGTCGAAGATATTTTCCACGGCGATGCTGACGATGCCCTGGCGGTTCGGCAGGCGGTAGCCTGCAGTCAGATCCATCAGCACGAAGTCATCCTCGTCGCGTTCCAGCTCGACCCCCGGCTCAGGTGCGATTTCCTGGGACACGCCGGTCGCTGTAATCTCTGCGAACAGGCCATGCGGCCCGAATCGCCGCAAGGAAATCGGTAGAAGGATAGTCTCCACTTTCCGGAAATCACCAGCCTGAATGACGCCCGGGTCATCCGCGCCCCGCAGAAACCGTTCGAACTGCGGCTCCACGCGCAGCGCCCAGTGCTCGGCGGGTGCCCAGTAGAGGTAGCTGCGCACCAGGTGCTCGTCGCGGCGGAAGCGCTCGACGCGGTTGCTGGACAAAGAGAAGATCGGCCAGTCGAGTTCCCGGTGGAAGTACTCGGCGCCGGCGTTGAGCTGCGGCGACAGGCGTGCGTCGACTCCGAAGCCGTAGACCTCCGTCTTGGTGCCGTTGGCATCGTCGAAGAACTGGCTGAATCCGGCCACCTGGGTGGGCTCCAGAGACTGGCTTGCCAGGATCGGCCGCTTGACCGTGCGGAACCAGGCGGCCCGCAGGTTCAGGCCCGGCAGCAGGCGCCACTGCAGACCGAGTTTGGGGTTGAAGCGCCGGACCTCGTCCTCGCCGTCCTCGAAATCATCGAAGCTGACGCCTGCCGTCCAGAGCAGGGATGCGGGCAACTCCACGTGGCCGTATACATACCCGTTGGTGTGTTCCAGTCTGGCGTCGTCCTCGAATTCGCAGCTGGGCAGAGGGCAGACGGGAACGGGCAGCCGCAGTTCGATGTCCGTCTCGCTGTCGTCGCGATGCAAGCCGCCGCCTGCGAGCAGTTGCAGGGGGCCGCCCCAGTGCAGGTACTGCCCCTCCACCTGATAGCCATCGCGCTCGTTGTCGGCCACGGTGAGGCTGCCTGGCAAGGGCCCCGATGATTGCACGAGGTCTTCCTCGCGGTCGCTGTGGATGGCCGAGACCAGGACCTGGGAGCCCACCACAGGCGTCAGCCGGAGGCCGAGACGCGCGGTGTTCTGGTCGATCCGCCGGCGCTGGAGGGGATCGAAGTCGTCGGGGTCGAAGCGCAGCTCGAGGTCGCCATGCTCGCTGTCCCGGTGGCGGAACTCGGCCTGAACGTTGAGCCAGGGGGTGAGTTCGGCCTGAAGGAAGGCGTTATAGAGGTTCTGCTCCAGGTCGTTGTTGTCCCGGAACCCGTCGGTCTCGTAGTGGAACTGGCCGGCGCTGAACGAAACCGGACCTCCGATTCCCGAGAGCACCAGATCGTTGGCCCAGGTGTCGTTGCTGCCATAGAGGCCGTCCGCCTGCACCGCCAGGCCATTGCGTACGAACAGCGGGTTGAATTCGTTGAAACCCAGCGCCGTTGGTCCGCCGCGCTCCACCAGCAGCAGTTCGCTCTCGGCGAGTTGAGGCGGCACCGGTGACAGGCTCAGGGGCTGCAGCAGCTGGGCCTGGAGCAGTTCGCTGACCCGGGCGATGTCCTGCCGTGGGCGGGCGGCATAGATGTCGCTGAGCAGCCGGTGGCCCGACTGGTTGGCTGGATTGCTGGCCACGGAGCGCCAGCCCTGGCGCAGGCCCAGCTCCTCGAAGCCCAGGTCGCGGTAGATGCGGCCCTGGCTAGCCTGTCGTGCCGCGGCGTCGTCGTCCAGCAGCAGCCGGGAGCGGTACACGGCCCGGTTGTCGTTGCGATCCTGGGCGGCCTGCAGGTCCTTCAAAGCCGCCACCGGCTGGTTGGCGGTCTGCTCGCGGATGGCGTCGTAGAACCAGGGGGTGGGGTCGGCGGGGTCCAGCTCCCGGGCAATGGCGTACTCGGTGGCGGCGGCGCCCTCGCGCAGCTCCTCGTAGTAGGCCTTGCCCAGGTAGCTGCGCAGCAGCGAGCGGCCGGGGTCCAGGGCCACGGCGGTCTCCAGGGCGCGGCGGCCCTCGGCCAGCCGGCCGGCGCGGATGTCCGCCAGGCCGAGGCCCAGGCGGGGCAGGGGGGCGGACGGGTCCCGCTCCACGGCCGCCTGGAAGGCACCGCGGGCCTCGCTCAGCTCGATGCGGTTGAGGTGGGCGAAGCCGAGCACGGCGTGCGCAGGGGCGAGGCGCGGGTCCAGTTCCACCGCACGCCGGGCCGCCTCCAGGGCCTCGCCGGAGCGGCCCTGGGCCAGCAGCAGTTCGGCGCGCCGGCCCTGGGCCAGGGCGCTGGCGGGAGCGGCGCCCACCGCCTGCCGGGCGGCCTCCAGGGCGGCCTCCACGGCGGCGTCCAGGTGGAAGCGGGCCTGCTCGGCGTAGGACAGCGCGATCCAGGCGGCCGGAGAATCGGGATTGCGCTGGGTTGCCTGCCGGGCCTGAGCCAGGGTCTCCGCTTCGTCCCCGGTGACCAGGGCGATGACCGAGCGCAAGGCGGGCGCAAGGGCAGGTTCGGGACCGTTTGCCTCCGCCCGGTCCAGGGCGTCCCGGGCCGCCGCCACGTCGCCGGCCTGGAGCAGCAGGCCGGCCCGGGTGGCGTGGTAGCCGGCGTCGCGACGGGCCTCGGGCACCTGGTCCAGCTCCGCCAGGGCGCCGGGCAGGTCGCCGTCCCGGGCGGTTTCCAGGGCCGCGGCCAGGGCGCCGGCGGCGGCGCTGCCCGTGACCGCCGGGTCTCCGGGCACGGCGAGCGGCGGGAAGTGCGCCGCCCACTCCACCGCGTCCCGGCGGGCGGGCAGGCGCAGCGGCGCACCGCCGGCGGCCTCGGCCCCCTGGCCGGCGGTGAGCTTCACCCGGCCGGCGCCGTTGGCCGCCAGCACCTCGCCCTCGAACACCAGCACCCGGGCCGCTCCGCCGGTCACCTGCATGGCGAACTCGGTGCCGTCCACCGAAGCGTTCAGGTAGGGGCTGCGCAGCTCCAGCTGCTGGGGGGTGCGGCTGAAGAAGTAGAGGAAGCCCTCCAGCAGCTCCGCCAGGGTGGAGCGATCCTCCGGCGCACTCACCAGCCGCAGTGTGGAGTGCTGGTCCAGGCGCACCAGGCTCTTGTCGGTGAGCACCAGGGCGGCGCGGCTGTGAGCCCCGGTACGCAGGGCGTCGCCGGCGCACAGGCCCTGGTCGGGCGCCGCGGGCTGCCAGGAGCCGTTTCCGGCGGTTTGCAGGGTGACGTTGCCTTCCAGGCTTGCCAGCCGGGCTACCGGCTCGGTGCAGCGGTCGGCGGCCTGCACGCCGCTCGCGGTCAGTGCGATGAAAAGGATGAAGATCACGAGGAAACTGCGTGGACTTTCCAGCATGCTGGCCTCCCTGTCTCGGGACTGAAATGCCGCGGCAGGTCGTCGCGTACCCGTCCATGCGACCGCCGCCGGCGAAAAGAACACTCCGGGGAAGCGCCGCGTGCCCCGCGCCCCCTGAGCCCGAATTTACTGCCCCCCCCCATGCCGGCTCCGGCCCCGGCCCCGGCCCCGGCCATCGGGCCGGGCACGTGCCGCGAGGCTGTGGCCCGCGGCCCGGCAGGCCCGTAAGCAAAGGTGAATATTCACCTCTCGGCGCGGGAGCATATCGCAGCCGTGCACGGCGGTTCCACGGCGCCCGTCAAGGGCAGCCGGCCGGCGCGCCGGTTCCGGGACTTATGGCCTGCCAGGACGGAGCAATTTTTCACCGGCGCCGGCAACGTTGACCTGACATGCTGCTGGGTAATACTTGGGCTGTTTGGCCGGTGTGATGCTGATGCCGCCGGCCTGCCGGGCCAGAAAGGCAAGTCTGTCCGGTTGGCGATGTGAGGGGGCTTTGGTGGGACGCTTCGACACGAGGGGGATAGAAGAATCGGTGGGGTGGCCATCGGTCCGCCGGCAAGGTCTGTTCGCCGGGGGTGTCCTCGTTGCAGCGGCCCTGACCCTTGCCCAGGCTGCCGATGCGCAGTCGCTGCCCCGGCTGGATGCGGGCGGTGATGGTTCCCTGGTGGCACCCCTGGCCACCGTGACCGGGGGCGGGCTGGTGCGCTTCACCCAGTCGTCGGTGACCGTGAGCGAGGGCGCCGGCAGTGTCACGCTGACCGTGACCAAGCCGGCGGTGACCTCCGGCGTCAGCGGTAACCAGACTGTCGATTTTACCCTCAGCCCCGCCAGCGCGATCGCTGGCGCGGACTACGTGGACATCTCCGGCACGCTCACCTGGGTCGGCGGTGAGAGCGGCGAGCGCACCATAACCGTCAATCTGCTGAACGACCTGGCGGTGGAGGGCAGCGAGAGCTTCCAGGTTGTGCTGGGGAGCGCGGTGGGCCTCGATCTGGCGACCCCCAGCACCGCGACGGTCACGGTGGTGGACGACGACCCCGAGGCTGGCGTCACCGCCGCCGCTGTGGCCGGCGCCCGGCAGGATGTCTCCGACGGCACTCCCCCGGCGCCCCTTACCGTCCAGGTCACCGGACCCGGCGGAGCGCCGGTGCCGGGGCTTGCAATCACCTGGAGCCTGACACCGGCATCGGCCGGTACCCTGTCGGCAGCCACTACCAACACCGACGCCAACGGCACGGCCTCCAACACACTGAGCGTTGGAGGCGTGGGTAACGGCCTGTTGCTGGTGGAGGCAGTGCCCCAGGGTCTGGGGCAGACGGTCCAATTCCAGATCAACACCGGGGCGGCCGACCGCCCCGTGGCCGCCGTCGGCGAGCCGGTGGCGGCGCCCAGCGAACTGGACCAGGCCGGGGTCGAGAGCCCCCCATTCATTGTGCGGCTGGACGACGGGCTGGGCGGGCCGGTGGCGGGCGCGCCGGTGAACTGGTCCGTGGAGCCGACGGGGGCGGCCGTGGTGACCAGCCCGACCACCACCACCGACGGCACCGGCCGGGCCAGCACCACGGTGACGCCGGTGTTGACCACCGCCTTCACCGTGGTGGCGGACATCGGCGGCGGCTCCCGGCTGCGCTTTCCGGTCAACGCCACGGCCCTGGCGGAGGAACCCGGCCTGAACGACACCCAGAGAGGTGTGGCCGAGGCTCTGGACAACGCCTGCGAGGCCCTGGCCGCCAGCGAGGAGCCCATTCTTCTGCCCGCCGCCGAATCCCCGACCGCCGACGAGACGGCCCTGCTGGCGTTGTGCGATGGCCTGGCGGAACTTCCCCCGGACCAGCTGGCCGATGCCCTGACCGACCTGGCCGCCCAGCAGGTGGCAGCCATGGGCACGGCGGCGGTGGAGGCGGTGCTGGTGCAGGCCGGCAACCTGGGTGCCCGGCTGCAGGCCCTGCGGGCCGGCTCCACCGGCTTCAGCGCCGAGGGCGTCAACCTCAGCGGTGCCTGGGGCACATTGCCCGGGAAGCTGCTGGCGGGCCTGGCCCAGGATCTCCGCGGCGGGGGCGCCAGCGCCGACGAGGCCGGCTTCTCCCGCTGGGGCGCCTTCGTCAGCGGCACCCTGAGTTTTGGCGAGCAGGACACCACCAACCGCGAGCTGGGCTTTGACTTCGACACCCGGGGGCTGACCGCCGGGCTGGACTACCGCTTCACCGACAGCCTGGTGGCGGGCGCGGCGCTGGGGTACGTGACCAAGGACGCCGATTTCAGCGGCGGCGCCGGCCGCACCGAGGTGGATGGCTTCAGCACTTCGCTGTTCGGCACCTGGTATGCGCCCCGGCAGTTCTATGTGGACGGCATCCTCACCCTGGGCTGGAACGGCTACGACACCCGGCGCGAGCTGGTGCTGCCCGGGGTGGGGGCGGCCAGCGCCGAGGCGGATCCCGACGGCTTCGAGGTATCTCTGGGGGTGAATGCCGGTTACGACTACAGCCGCGGCCCCCTGACCCTGACCCCGCAGCTACGGCTGAACTACACCCACGCCACGGTGGATGACTACACCGAGACCGGCGTGGGAGGCATCAACCTGGCGTTCGACGAGCAGGACATCGACTCCTTCACCACTCACCTGGGTGGACAGGGGTCCTACGCCGTCAACACCCGCTTCGGCGTGCTGCTGCCCCAACTGCGCCTGGAGTGGGCCCACGAGTTCGCCGACGATAGCCGGGACATCGGGGCCCGGTTCGTGAACGATCCCACCGGCACCGCGTTCCGGGTGCCCACCGACGCCCCGGATCGCGACTATTTCAACCTCGGCACCGGACTGACGGCGGTGTTCCCGGGCGGCCGCATCGCGTTCCTGCAGTACGACACGATGCTCGGCCGCAATGAATTTACCCAACATACGGTGAACCTCGGTGTGCGCTTGGAGTTCTAGAAGGTCCGCTCCCCGCTGGCTGCCGGCGGGGCTGACCGCCGGCGTGCTGCTGGCCGCCGTGGCAGGGGCGCAGGCGGCGAGCGCCGTCGGCGAGACCGTGGTGCCCCAGGCCCAGGTGCCGGTGTTCGACCAGCCCCGTTTCAACCGGCCCGACTATCAGCCGGCCGTCGCCAGGGCCCCCGATGGCCGCTCGGTGGTGGTCTGGACCGACGCCGACGATGCCGGCAAGGGCGTCTATGCCCAGCGCTACGCCGCCGACGGCCGGGCGCTGGGAGGCGCGCCCATCGAGGTCAATAACCCGGCCGACACCGGCGACCAGGAGAGCCCCGACGTGGCCATGGATGCCGCCGGCAACTTCGTGGTGGTCTGGCACGGGCCGGCGGTGATTGGCAGTAACGCCTCGGTCAGGCCGTTGTTCTACCAGCGCTTCGGCGCGGACGGCAGCCGCCTGGGGACTCCCGTGGCGGTGAACGGCACCACCACCAGCGACTGCCCCACCGCGGTGACCGACGGCGCCTTCGCCAGCGTCGTGCTGCTGGCGGACGACACGGTGGGCATCGGCTATCAGGACGACGTCACCCCCGCCCTGCGTGCCCGGGCCTTCGACGCGAACGATGTCTGCATCGCCGAGGACGAGGAGCTTCCGCAGTCGGGAGATATTCTGTCGAATCCTCAGCTGGTGGCCTCGCCGGATGGCGGGGTGGTGCTGGGCGGGTGGCTGCAGTCCAACAGCGCCGGCACCGAGGTCGTCGTCGAGCCGGTGACCTTCAACCCGGCCGCGCCGGACGCCGCCGTGCAGGTCTCCGACGGTGCGGGCGACGTCAACGATTTCGACCTGGCGCTGGGCCCCGCCGGCCCGGTGGTGGTGTGGGACGGCACCGACCCCGCCGCCCCCAGCCAGCGCACGGTGCGGGCCCGCGTTCTCAACAACGACGGCAGCCCGGCCGCGGCAGCGGTGACGGTCTACACCGGCGGCACCGCCCCGGCAGGGCCGTTGCCGGCGCCCCGGGTGTCGGTCGATGCTGACGGCGACTTCGCGGTCGCCTGGGTCGCCCTGGGGGCGGAGAATCTGGATATCATGGCCCGGTTGCTGGACCCGGCGGCGGCGGCGCTGACGCCGGTGCTGCAGGTCAACGACCCGGCCGCGGACGCGGCCTCCGCCGCCGTGGACGGCCAGAACGCACCGGACATTGCCGTGGACGCCGACGGCGATCCGGTGGTGGTGTGGCAGGCGGGCGACAACGACGATGGTTTCCTCATCCAGCGGCTGGAGGTGGCCCAGCTGGCGGGGCCCGAAGAAGTGGACCTGGGCGCCGTATTGGCCGACGGCGGGGCGTCCGTGCCGGCGGGGGCTCCGCTCGCCTATGAAGTGAGCGTGGTGAACAATCACCCGGGCGCCACCCCCACCGGCGACCCGGTCATCGACTCCCAGGTGGGAGTCGCCACCGGCATCCGGCTGAGCCTGAGCCTGGATCAGGGCGTGGGCTTCGAGGGCACCAGCAACGGCGACTGGGACTGCGGCGTGACCTCGCCGACCGCGGGCCAAGTGGACTGCATCCTGACCAGTCCGCTGCCGCCGGGGGGCACCTCGTCCACGGTGCTGACCGTGGATCTGCTGGCCCCCTCGCCGGGCAGTGTCACCGGCAGCGCCGCCGTGGACGGCCAGCAGTTCGATCCGGTGGTGGCCAACAACACAGCCGGCGTTACCACCACGGTCAGTGCCGCCGACCTGGTGCCGGACGGCTTCGCCTTCGCCGATTTGGACGGGGTAGATCCCGGTGTGGTGCTCACTTCGGCACCGGTCACCATCGCCGGCATCTCGGCGCCAGCGCCTATCTCCGTGCGCGGCCCCCCCAGCGCGGCCTACTCGGTGGATGGCGGCCCCTTTACCAGCGCGCCGGACACCGTGGCCGCCGAGGGGGCCTCGGTGCGAGTGCGGGTGACGGCATCTTCAATACCGGGGGCGGTCACCAATGCCACCCTGGCGGTGGGTGGCGTGGAGGATACCTTCACTGTCACCACCCGGGCCGACGCGCCGCCGCCAGAGGAAGAGGAGGCCACAGAGAGGAACCTGGGCGGCCGCGCGGATTCCACACCCTCCAGCGGCGGTACCGGCAGCGCCGGCTGGCCCTTGTTGCTGGTGCTGCTGGGGGCGGCAGGGCT